>DASRXU010000598.1:0-48693 GCA_035687365.1 Planctomycetaceae bacterium
ACACCGGGACGGGACTCGAACACCGGGACGGGACTCGAACACCGGGACGGGACTCGAACACCGGGACGGGACTCGAACACCGGGACGGGATGCGGGCACTGGGACCGGAACCGTGAAAATCAGCCCTCACCCCGCCCCTCTCCCATCGGAATGGGAGAGGGTGAGAAGATGGGACTGGGACGGGACGGGACCGCGGAAAATCAGCCCTCTCGCATCAGACGGAATGGGAGAGGGTAAGACCCCGGGGTCTTTGCGGGGCGACAGCCCTCGCGTCCGTGATTACGCAGATTCGATCCGCCGGAGGGCGTCGAGGGCCGCCTCGCGGAGTTCTTGATCGTGAACCTCCGCTGCTTGCTTGAGTGCGGGGATGGCTGCCGCGGCCGCATGTCCCATTTCTGCCAATGCGCGGGCGACCGCGGCCCGATCCTGAGGCGTTGTCGACCCCCCCCAGACGCGCAAAATACCTTCATCATCGCCGGATTCACCGAATTTATTCGATTTTGCGACCATCTCAGACATCGCAGAGACGGGTATTTCAGACGACGGATCAATCTTGTGCAGCGCGACGGCGGCCGCAAGTCGCGCGATGCGAGTGTTCCCTCTCGCAATGTTTCCTAACAGCGGGATTGCTGCGCTGGCACTGTCGCCAAATGTTCCGAGGACGTCTGCCGCCAAGGCGACCATGTCATCACAGTGATCATCCAAGCACGTGACAAAACTGGGAATGAAATCGCTCGCACCCTGTGTTTGCAAGGCGCGGACTAACATCACTCGCGAAAAAAAGCAGGCTTGCTGTGACTCCAATGTGCTCCTGATAGCAGCCGCTATGTCAGTTCGGCGCTCGCCGATACGCCACATTGTGACGGCAATCAGAGACTGCTGTTCGGCACTTGGTGCTTTGTGCAAACGACTGTCGAGTTCCGGAAGGGCCGCGGCGGCCTCCGGTCCCGTAGCAGCCAGCAACTTCAAGGCGTCCCACCAAATTTCGGGGACCTCATCACCGGTTCGAAGTATTTCTGGTATGGCCGCCGCTAGATCAACCTTTGCCAGCGCACGCATCGCGTTTCGAATGACGTCGATGTCGTCGTAGGATTTGAGTTCTCTGCGCAACCGACTGATCAGGAAGGGGATAGCCGCTGAAGCTTGTGCACCCATTGCCCCAAGCGCGTCGACCGCCTTCGACCCGATCTCGGGATCGCAATTTTGAGTGACAACGCCGATGAGCTCGTCGGGCGTGAATGAGCCCAATGTTTCGAGGGACTCATCCTTCTGGCACTCGCGCAGCGCGGTAATGACTGGCGGGAGGTCAACCGTGATCGACGCAGCCATTGGACCAAGTCGATCGACGGCAAGCTTGCGATCATAGGGGGCCATCCCTTCCAGAACGGCGATTGCCTCCGGCGTCATGGCTGGCTCACCGAGTTGTCGCAGCGCTTCCTGAGCATCGTCGGCCACCGTCCAGCCGGAGTCATTTAGGCATCGCATGAGTGCCGGTGCTGCAGGGAGGGCTGCGCTGCCGATGCTTCCGAGGGCCATCGCCGCGGCGCCTCTGATTCGTTCGTGTGGATCGTTCAACGCCGCCATGAGCATCGGCACTGCCGGCGCTGCTTGGGGCCCCATGTCTTTGAGGAAAATGGCGGCCCGAATTTGATCGCACAAGATGGCGTGCTGGAACGTCTCGACCAACAGCGCTAAACGATCGGACTCTGCGCGGGTGTTTTGCAAACGGACATAAAGGTCGGCGTCCTGCGCGGTGTTAACGACGGGCTTTGCCTTCGAGGGACGAGACGAGACTATGTTTCGAGCGGGGTTGCTTGTCAGCGAACCGCCGATTAGCCCGGCGACACTCATGGTGACAAGGAATGGCCAAGCGTGGAACGGGGCACCGGGTGGCATTGGCAACGGACTTGTCGCCCACATCGCAAGAAGCAGGAAACAGCTGGCAAATGCAGCTACCAGCGCGCCGAGGATCGCACGTTGCCAGCGTCGAGCGAGCAACCCAGCCATTTTAGACTGCCTCTTCGGGCGAGCGTGCCCGGGTGTGTTGCTTGATTAGCTGAAAGTCGGCGCGGTCACACCGATGTCGTTACGCTCTCGCGCCGGCGCATAGTTGCCGACCGTGAATTCCATCGCCTAAAGACAAGTTTAACGTTCTCAGCGATCTGGATCAGGATGCATCGTTCCGATGGCCTCGATCCTCACCAAGGAATCTCGACCCGATCGCGGAAGTTTTGCCGGTCAGATTCATAGGTGCTTCTGAGGCGAGCCACACGATTGTATCCGCTCCTTCTTCGACTGAGCGATCGGCGTTAGCGCCTCCCATGTCGGTTCGCACCCAGCCGGGGCAGACTGAGTTGACGGCGATTCGGTCGGATTGGAGTGCTTGGGCCAGCATGATCGTGACGCCGTTGAGGGCCAGTTTCGAGAGGCAGTAGCTTGGCACGCTGGACGAAAGACCGTCGAGTTGGCCGTAGCCGCTGGAGACGTTGATGACGCGGGCCGCGCTCGACTCTCGCAGCAGAGGCAGGAATGCCTGCGTGACCTCGATTGGCCCGAAGGTATTTGTCTGGAACGTCTCGACCATGCGATCCCGTGTGACGTCGAGAATCGAAACGCCATGATCGGGGTAGATGCCCGCATTGTTGATCAGCACGTCGAGGTGATCGGTTGTCTTGGCAAGCGTTCGCGCGGCGGCCGCGATGCTGTTCGAGTCGGCGACGTCGACGACCAGGACTTCGGCGTTGCTTCCGACACTCGCCAAGGCAGCAGCGCCGGCTCGTTCGTCGCGCGCTCCCACAAAAACACGAAAGCCGCGACCGGCCAGCTCTTTGGCAGTCTGGAGTCCGATGCCTCGATTCGCACCGGTGATCAGGACAGTCTGCGGCATTGTCGGCTCCTCTGTCCGAAAAAACTATCGCGGGCCCAAAGGGTCATCGCGGCGCCCAACGCCTGGTTGTTGTCGTCGCACGGCTTACTCCCGGGTCAGGGGAGTGCGAAGGCCACGAATGCGTCACCGGCCTTCGTCCCCATTTTGCCCGCGCCGCCGGCCGCAATCACGACATATTGACGGCCATTAACCAGATACGTGGAGGGCGTTGCGTAGCCGCCCGCGGGAAGTTGGTATTCCCAGAGCAGGTTGCCGTTCTGTTTGTCGAACGCGTGCAGGCGTTCATCCTTAGTCGCGGCGACAAGCACCAGGCCGCCAGCCGTGACAATCGTGCCGCCGATCGATTCGGTTCCCGTTTGAGGGACGCCGCGCGCGGTGAGCTCGGCATACTCGCCCAGCACCGTGCGCCACTCGAACTCCCCCGTGTTGAGATTGATGGCGTTCAACAAACCCCAGGGGGGCTTGGTCCCGGGATAGCCTTCGTGGTCGCGAAACTCGATGTAGCCTTTATGCGTATAGGGGCCGTACCGTTGGGCCGATCCTTTTTTCGCTGGCGTGAGTGTGATGATGTTGGGGACGTTGTTCGAGTTGACGTAGAGCAAGCCGGTGGTCGGATCGAACGACGCGCCCGACCAGTTCGCTCCGCCCAACAGGCCGGGGATGGCGATGCTCCCTCGAAAACTCGGCGGCTGAAAATCGGGGCCGGCGCGGAGCGTTTTGAGAAGGGCCAATGCCGACGCGCGGTTGGCTGCGCCGATGTTGGTGACGTTTGTTTCGTCGAGAAACTGAGGAGAGAAGGGGGGCGGCTTCACGGGGATGGGCTGGGTCGGCCAGGCCTGTTCGCCGGGAACGTCCGAGGCCGGGACCGGTTTCTCCTCGACGTCAAACAGCGGCTTGCCCGTATCGCGATCGAATAAGAAGACAAAACCTGTCTTCGTCACCTGTGCGACTGCGTCGGTCTTCGTTCCGTTGTGCCTGACGGTGACCAAATTGGGATAGACGGGCAGGTCGTGATCCCACAAGTCGTGGTGCAGGGTCTGGAAATGCCACTTCCGCAATCCGGTCTTCGCGTCGAGAGCGATCGTGCAATTCGCGAACAGGTTCGTGCCGTGCCGGTCGCCGCCATAGAAGTCGAAGACGGCCGATCCGAGGCCGGCAAAGACCAACCCTCGCTGTACGTCGACGCTGAAGCCGCCCCAGGCGTTGGCGGCACCGCGATCTTTCCACGAATCGCCGGCCCACGTTTCGTGACCGAACTCTCCCGGTGCCGGCACGGTGCGAAACCGCCAAACCTCGCGGCCCGTTCGCACATTGAAGGCGCGGATATCTCCCGGCGCGGCGAGATCGGGTCCTTCGCCGCAAGAGACACCCACGATGATCGTTTCCCGCCAGATCGCCGGCGCCGACGTCGGTCCATAACTGAGCGCGGCCACATTGGGGGCGAGCCCCAGGCGCAGATTGAGAACGCCTTGGTCGGCGAAAGCCGGGTCGAGCTGACCGGTCTTTGCATCCAGAGAAAACAGCCGCCCGTCGGACGTGCCGTGAATGATCCGTCGCTGGCCGTCGCGTTTTCCGTCAGACCAATAGGCGCATCCCCGGTTGACTCCGCCTGACGCGAGTGAGTGGCGGAACGGGTGGCTTCCGAGCGGGTCGAATTGCCAAAGTTCGCGACCGGTCGCCGCATCCAGCGCCACAACGCGAAGGTAACCGGTTGTGACGTACATCACGCCTTCGATCACGATGGGCGTGCACTCGATGGTCTTTTGAGGATTGCGCTGCAGCTCGCCCGTGTGATAGGTCCAGACGGGTTTCAGCTGTGCGACGTTGCTGCGATTGATTTGCGCCAAGTCGGAATAGCGCATGCAGCCCGCATCGTTGCCGAGGCGAGGCCAATCAATGTTGAGATTCGATTGTCCCCACGCGCAAGCGGCCGTGGCCAGCAGACCGCTGACGGCAATCAGGCAGGAGCACGTCGCAGCTCGATTGTGATCGAGACCTGCCGAGGCGGACGCACGCGGAAAGGCACGCATGACGGAGGCCCCTTCATTGACTTGGTCTCGACGTTCATCGAAGTCGCACGAGAGGAGCCGATCCTAATCGCCGCGCAGAACGCGTTCAAGCGGATGCGTCGAGAGCCCTTCCGTCCGGCAGGGAGCCTGCAGAAACTGGATTAGATCGGGTTGAGTCGTCAGAATGCGGCAAGATTCCTACTCCGACGGCTAGCGCGATGAAGATATCGAACCTGGGACTGTTGGCGGCCTTCACTGCTTGTTTGGCTCTCTCCGCCAGACCTGGAAGCGCGCAAAGCACGGCTTCAGCACAGCTCTTTGGCATCGTCGCCGCCGGTCAAAGGACGAAAAACGAATCATTCGACCGCGATCCCGGCTGGGAGAGCGTCAACTCGCGGATCGCCCGATCGGGGAAGCCCAGACAAGTGCGGCAGGATTTTGGCTATAGCGCGGGAACGAACAATGCCGGCGGGATTGAGCCGGGAGAGGTCGGCGGGTACATCTCGCCCGACGGGCAAGCCGCGTTTTACGGCCGACGCATTGAGCCGACGACGCTCGAGCGGCCGCTTGCCGCGTCGGGAACGCTGAGTGTGGGGCGCGGCCGCACGCATCTGCTGTTGGGTTTCTTCAATTCGCAGACCGTCAATGAATGGCGCACGCCGAATACGATTGCCCTTCGGATCAATTGTCGCGGCGAGAAATTCTTCGCCTACGTCGAGTACTGCACGGCCAAATGGCGGGCCGGCGGCGACACGACGCCGTTTCCCTCGGTGACAGATCCGAAGACTCACCGCTGGCAACTCGTCGGCTTTCCCTGCAACACGAGCCTGAAATGGACGCTGACGTATGACCCGACCGCTAATGACGGCGGCGTGGTTACGGCGACCATCGGCGAGGCGACGGCCGTCTGTAAGCTCGATCGGTCACACAAGAGCGATACGGCCACGTTCGATCACTTCGGCATCCTGAACGTGATCAAGAGCGCGGATGCCGGCTCCGAGTTCTGGCTCGACGACGTCGTTCTTAACGGCGGCGATCGCGAATCATTCGATCACGATCCGCATTGGGATGGCCGAAACAATCGGCAGATTTTGCAATCGACGCGGGTGCGTCCCCGTTTTGATTTCGGCTTCAGCCAGACGAATTTCGCCGGCGGAAAAGCTTCGGGAGAGCTAGGCGGGCTGATCTTTCGGGGCGACTGCCGCTACTCGCGGCGGATGGCCGCTTACGGAGATCGCGTGGGGCCTCTGACGCTCGCCAAGCCGCTCGAAGCGCGGGGCAAGATCGCGATGACTCGCGGGGTGACCGACAGCACAACCTTGTTCGGGTTTTACAACTCGCGAGACAGCCTGCGACGGAATGACTCGCAAAACGATGCTGTGCCTGAATGCGTCCTCGGCGTTCATGTCGAGGGGCCGAGTCGCGACGGTTTCCATTTCTATCCCGTGTTGCGAACCAAAGACGCGCATGGCAAGCACGCGCCTGTCGCGGCATCGCCGTACATTTATCCCGACGGAAAGAGCCACGATTGGACCCTGACGTACGACCCCGCGGGCGCGTCGGGCAAGGGGCGAATCACCGTCACACTCGACGGGCAATCGAGCACACTCGATCTCGCCGCGGGCGATCAATCACGCGGCACGACATTCGATCGGTTTGGAATCGTGACGCCGTGGATCGACGGAAACAGTCAGGACGTCTATTGGGACGACCTCTCGTACACGGTCGGCCAGGACTAAGAGCGCAGCGGTTTCATTTGTAAATGGCGCCTTCCGGCGGCGGAGGGGCATCCGGCGTTGGCTGGACTGCGGAACCCTGGCGTCGCCCGAAATCCGGGATGACTTCGCCGTCGTTGCGTAGCAACAATTTCGACAGCGTGTCCCGCGACAGCTTTTCAGGAAGCATCCAGATTGAGCCGTCTGCGGTCGCCACCGTCGCGAAGGGCCCATGGCGGCCGGAGATGCCCGGGGCACTTGCCGGGTTGATGCCGGCAATCGCTTGCTCGAAGGTGAGGTCGCGGGGGTCCATCCAATTGATTCCGGAGTTTGCGATTTCGACGAAAAGGATCGTGTTGGCGGGGCCGTCCTGAATATCAGCGATCCGCGAACAGGACGCGCCGGGAAACACGGTGCCCGCCCCTGTCACCACCACGTAGCTGGTATTCGTCGCATCGGCACTCTCCGTGGGACAGCGAAAGGCGACTGGCATTTGCGACACCAGGTCGCGGTTGTGCGGGCCGTCCCACGGTTCGTCGAATCGATACTTGTTGTACAGCGTCCGTTGGCCCAGGAATGGCAGTAACAGAACTCGCCAACTGTGGACGGGCCGGCCCGTCTTGTCGGCGTAGTAGGCGGGCGGAAAACAGCCCAGGGTGTCGTGATAGGCGTGCATGGCCAAAACGATTTTCTTGAAGTTCTCGCAGCAGGCTGCCGTGTTGTCTGCGTTCCGCTTGATACGCTGCCAGACAAAAGTCCCCGCGACGAGCAATCCGCACACGGTCGCAATCGCGATCCAGGCGATCAAAGGAGTCGGGTTGCGATTGGCTCCCTCGCCACCCGTAGGCTGACCTTCACTCTCGCTCATGTTTTGGTCTCGCCAGCTAGCCGCGACGTCCAGATAATCCGACGCCGTCCATCACGCGCTGTGAGATGGCGAAAAGCAATCCCGTTCTTCATTCTCGTCCCTCCTTCGGCGCGGCACGCGACGGCGATGGGTTGGTGCAGAGACATGCGACCGAGCCAGTTCGCAGACCATGTGACGTTTGCCGACTGGGATCGAGGAATGTAATCTGCTTGTTCGCAGTCGACGATTTCAGCGAGGTTCGAGGAACGATTCCTCGCCGCAGCATCGAACGACCACGCCGATGGTCACGCTGTCTTCGATTGAGCGAATTTCTAGGAAGTGAATCGGATGTCGACTAAGAAGAAGCAAGACAAGAAGAAAGAACGGGAACGGCGTGTCGCTGCGAAGAAGCACGCCGATGCCGAAAAGCGGGCTCAAGTGAACGCGACCGCCGAGACGCCGAAGGCTTTGCCGAAGACCAACCTCTTCACCGCTTCGGTGACCGGTCCCAAGACCAAATCGGTCACCGGCCAAAAGCGACCGTTCAACTATCGGCGCAGCGGCGGCGGTTAGCGAAACCCGTAAAGCGCGAATCGGCTCCGAATCGATCTGTCGGCCTTAGCGCGCGGGACACTCGGCGAGGGCCGCGGCGACATCGAGCTGCTCGACTTGAACGGTTTCCGACGGGCCGCGGGCCCGATATTCGGGATAGCTCCCTCGGTACCCTAGCAGCCGAGCCAGTGGGGCGAGGAGCGCGAATAGGATCCGTTGGACGATTCGCGGCGGCCGCGTGAGGTGCATCACGTCATCGAACTCGCGGGCGAAAACAGCCAGCTGAAGCAAGTTCGGGACGCCCCGCTTATTCACCTTGCCATCCTGGGCCAGCCCAAACGCATTGCTGATCATCGCCTCGAATCGAGCACTGGGTCGCACTTCGACACGGACGAGCGCCTCGTCGCGGCCGGCGTTCCACCAGTCGTGAGCAATTCCCGGGGCGACCGTGAGCGTGACACCACGCTCCGCTGTGCTCACTTCGCCGGCCAATCGAAATCCGACCTCACCGCGCAGAACGGTGAATCGCTCTTCAATCGTCGGATGGACATGCTCTCCCATCACCGCGCCGTCCGGCCTGATAGAGAGGTCGACGACGAGCAACTCGCCACCACTCTCTTCGGTGCCGATCCGCACAACCGCTCGCTCACCCGTCACTGGATTCTGGAAGACGTCACCCGCTTTGGACATCTCACGTCATCCTGTTTCAGATCGAGATCGAAGCGCGGATCCGAAAGCCGTAGCCGCCCCCGAACTGGCCAGGCAGCCGATCAGAAGCAAAGGTGGAATCCGAGGCGCAGAAGCGGCACCGGATACAGCGGACGTGAGTCGAGGCACGACCTCACGCCACTTTCGGGCGGCCTTGATGGCGTCTTCAGTCCCCGGTCGCGTGCGTAGTGTCGACTCGCGATCGACGCAAGGCAGTACACCCCGCAGGGCTCGAACCTGCAACCTTCGGTTCCGTAGACCGATGCTCTATCCAATTGAGCTAGGGGTGCGTGCGCGGGAATTTTGATTCGCGCGTCCGAAAGTATCTCGACCCCTCATCGCGTTTGCAAGTCGGAAGCTGACGTTGCAGAAAGGGGCTTGCGCCGGCACGATTGGTGGCGTTTGGTAACCGTCTGGAGGCGCCGCTCGGCGTCGATTTTGCGAAGGGACAACGAGCGACGTAGCGGCAACTTCTCGTGGCATTCTGATGCCGGTCAAACTCCGGGAGGTGATGGGGCCATGCTAAACTTGTTTTCCGCCGAAATGCGTCGCAATCCTTACCCCGTCTACGAGCAGATTCGGGGGCGGTCGCCCGTCCTTTACTCTGAGCCGCTCGACCTGTGGATGCTCTTCGACTACGAAGGGGTCAAGCGGGCGTTGAGCGATCCGGACGTGTTCAGTTCGCGGGCGACGCCGCCGGGTTCTTCGGGGTCACCGCCGGATTGGTTCATCTTTTACGATCCTCCGCGGCACACCAAGCTCCGCGGTCTCATTCAGAAGGCGTTTACGCCGCGAGTCATCGCGAGCCTCGAGCTGAGCATTCGGCAGTTATCGAAAGAGCTGCTGGATCAGGCGATCGGACAGACCACAGGTCAATCGGCCGCAGACTGCTCGACGCCCGCTCATTCCGCGGCCGGCCGCCCGGCGACAATGGATCTGGCTGCCGACTTTTCGGTTCCGCTCGCGATCCGGGTGATTGCCTCGCTGATTGGGATTCCGCCTGAGGATCATCCGCAATTTCGGCGTTGGAGCGATGTCATCTTGAGTTTGAGTGAAACCGTCACCCGCGGGGCCGACCTGGCCAAAATCGCCGGCGAGGTCGGAGCCGTCAAAGTTGAGATGGGGGCTTACCTGGCCGACCTGCTCGAAGAGCGGCGGCGGGCGCCTCGTGACGATCTCTTGTCCACTCTCAGTCAGGCTGAGGTCGACGGCGAGCGGCTCACGACCGCGGAGATCTTGGGATTCTTCCAACTCCTACTGGTGGCCGGAAACGAGACGACAGCCAATCTCATTAACAATGCGGTGCTCTGCCTGATCGAGAATCGAGATCAGTTGGCCCGCCTGCGGCCGCAGCGCGAACTCCTGCCCTCGGCGATCGAAGAGGTGTTACGTTATTGCTCACCCGTGCAGGCGGTCTTCCGCGTCACGAAGCGCGACGTCGAAGTGCACGGCCAATTGATTCCGGCCGGGAAGCTCGTGCTGCCGATGATCGGTTCTGCGAATCGGGATCCGCGGCAGTTTCCAGACGCGAACCGTTTCGACATCACCCGCGATCCCAATCCGCATATTGCATTCGGGAACGGGATCCACTTCTGCATCGGCGCCGCGCTCTCGCGACTGGAGGCTCGAATCGGCTTAACCGATCTTCTTGATCGGCTGCACGATATCGAACTGGCGAGCGACGATCCGTGGGAGCCGCGCCAGGCATTTCACGTGCACGGGCCGAATCGGTTGCCGATCCGGTTCCGGACGTAGGAGCTTGCCGCTTACGCTTTTTCGGCGCGGCGGACGTTGATGCGGCGGCCGCCGCGGTCGAAGTAGACCTGGCCGTCGGAGAGGGCGAAGAGCGTGTCGTCGCTGCCTTGGCCGACGTTGCGCCCCGGGTGCCACTTGGTGCCGCGTTGGCGGATGAGGATGTTGCCCGCGATCACCGGTTCGCCGCCGAACTTCTTAACGCCGAGCCGTTGTGCGTTCGAGTCGCGCCCGTTGCGGCTCGATCCCTGTCCTTTCTTGTGCGCCATTTGCCGCCTGATCTCCAAAGCCCGCAGAGGCTTTCACTGGGCTTTCATTGACGAAGCCGGGGTCGATTTCTTGAGTCCCGGATTCTCGGGAGAATTGGCCCGTTTTGCAAGGGCGAGTGCCGAAATGGGGCACGATTCTCCCGTGGCCGGCTCCGTTCTGGCGGTGGCCGCCCCAGGCAGTCGCGAGACACCCGCCGCTACGAAACCCCGAGCCCATTCCGCCCGTTGACGGGAAGTTGTAAACGCCAGCCGCGGTGGCCCTTAACGTTGCCGGTCGACTTGCTGCGACCGCTGGCGATCGGAGCGTCGGCCCCACTTTTGGCGGAACTGCTATCCGCCGTTGACGTTTCCTTCGGGGCAGTGGGAGCACGTTCGGCGGTGCGAATTTGGGCCGCCTCCTGGAACTTCTGCAGTTGCTGGAGCCGGTAGGTGCGGAATTCGTCGTTCTCGTCGTCCGGCTCGAACGCGTTCGCCATCGATTCTCCCTCGAGCCGAATCGCTTCACGCACGTTGCCGCATTGGAACTGGGCTTCGGCGGCCGTGTCGAGGATGGCCGGCTCGCGATTCAGCTCCATAGCCCGCTGAATGAGTTGCAAAGCCCGCTTGGGATCGCTGGCGCCATCGGCGTTGGGCTTCAAGTGAATTGTTGCGAGGTCGTTGAGCGCACTCGGATTGTCGGGCGCGTAGGCAAGGATCAGCTCGAGCGCGAGGCGGGCTTTGGCATACTGCTGCGATCGCGCCGCCTCTTCGGCTCGCGAACGCAGGCCGTCCAGCCAGAGTTTTGCATCCTGCCAGACATTTCGGCTCGCCGCATGAGCCGGACCGTGAACGGGCAGCGGGACATCGCTGACTTCGGCGGTCGCGTTGCCGGTCTCGTGGAAGAAATAGCCACCGAAGAATGTGGCCAAGGCGGCCAGTATGGCAAAAGCCAGCGAGACCCGTGGCAATAATGATCGACGGCGACTGGCCGTCAAGGTCGGCGCTGCCAACGGATCTCGCGTGGCGGGGGATCGTGGTGTTGTAAGGTTGCGTTCGCTGCTTGCCGCGACAGATTTGTGTTGCTGAGTCGCTTGAGTCTGAGCCCGCGTGCGATTCTTGCGAGTCGGCGGGAGGGGTGTCTCGCATCCGTCCAACAAGAACTCAGTGTCGCGCTCCAAGAGGGATTCGGCCGGAACCGAAGGAAGTCGATTCGCGAGCCGCCGCGCCAGATCTTTCCGGTTTTGCGAGGTCATTGCGGCCACGTCGTCAGCGACCCGATCGAGCGCGGCGATCGCATCGCGGACTTGTGGATCGTCGTCCGAAACAGCCGAATAATGGATCCGGTTGTAGGCGGCAGAGACCTGTTCGGCGGTGGCCGCGTCGAGAACGCGTTCGGCAGTCAGCGCCCGGAGATACTCGGCCAAGAGCACGTTCGACGGACGAATCAAGCCAAAAGCTTGAAGTTCGGCCAATCCCAATTCCAGCCCCGTTTGGGCCATTTGTGTCGATTCCAACATTGCCTGCCCTCACTTGAAATCGATGGCGCCCGCTGCTTTCGAGTGTGGCAGTGCGCAAATATTAACACAAGGGCAAAAAGCTAATTTTTTTGCATTTAGCAAATGGCCGGCAGGCCGATTTGACCCGCCCCGGGCGTGACCTAGGCTTGTCGAGGTGCAGCTGTGCGCGTTGTGGCGCGCAGGCCGATTGCTGGGGGTTGAGGGCCGCGCCCAATGCTCGAGGCAGTTCTGGAACCGGTGGAAGCGTGTGCTTCGCGGACACCGGCCGTTCCACTATCGGGGAATTACCGGCCGACCGGTGCCCCGCCTGACGAGCACGTGTTGACCATTCTTCGCGGCATTCCGGAAGTGGAATGCCTGCTCGGCGGGGTCGTCGCCAGCTGGCACTCGAGCCTTGCATCGCTGCATTCGCGGCGCTGGCATCGGGTTGCGTACGACAAGCCTCTTCTGATTACGCCGCTGGATGACCTGACCGAACGGCCGTCGGAGCCGGACTTTTGGGTTCAGGCACGCGACCTGTCGCTCGCGGGAATTTCGTTCTGCCATCCGCGGCCGCTGGCTTCGCGAAAGGTGATCATCCAGTTCCCCGCCGAGGATCCTTCGGCGGGGGAGGGGATCCTCGCCATTCTGCGCTGGTGCCGGTTCCGCCGAGACGGGTCCTATCAGAGCGGCGGACAGTTCGTGCGGTCAGCGGTGCTGAACGCTACCTATCCGACGGCCGAATCGGAATACGGCTCTGACCAATTCCGGGCGGACCGATCCGCGCCTATTGAATGCCTTCCAGCATTTTGACGATGTCGGCTTCTTTGTAAGTGTCGTCGAAGTCGACGTCGATCAGCACCAGGCCGTTCTTGCCGTCAAAATCTCCGGTGATATGGTGCCGGATCGATTTCTTGGCGGGGGCCGCTCCCTTGTCGGCGTTGTCGGGGCCCTTGTCCGCGGGAGTTTTATCTGCCGGCGCTTTGTCGGGTGTCTTCTCGGGGGGCGTCTTGATAGTGGGCATTTTGTCGCCGGGCATGCGTTTGCCGACTCGAACGGCGCCCTCCTCGCCCGTGGTGAACGTGAACGTGTAGTCTTTGCCTTTGATCTTGAGAGTCTTCGTCTCGACTTTGGCATTCGCCATCGGTCCGACCTCGACGTTCGTGACGCGCTGCTTTTCGATCGACTGGCGCATGGGAGCGACCGCGTCGGGGCCGCCGAACTTGGGCAGCATTTGCAGCATCATCAAGTTGGCGTGCCCGGGGTTTGAATACTCGACCATCGTCACCTTGCAGAACCAGTTGTCGATCTTGGCCGAATTCTTGGGCTCGAATCCCGGCGGCAGATCGATCTTGGCGATCTCTTCGCGGGCCGCGTTGATGTCAGCGGGGCTCGTCGCAATTTTCGGCACCATCGAATAGCCGAAATAGCCGAAGCCGCCACAGCACAGCAGGCAGCAGAACCCGACGACGCAAAGCACGACGAGGCAGGCCTTCATGCCGCCGCTCATGCCGCTGGGTGGGCGCGGCGGCTGTTCGCTCCAGTCGTCCGGCGGCCGTTGCCCAGAGCGGTTCCCGTGGTCGGGTTGACGACCTTCTTCAGGCCAAGCCGGTTGCGACATAAACGCCTCGGGAGAGCTGAGGTTGCGTGGCGGACGGAGCGCACGGCGGAGCACGTTCCCCGCCAAAGTTAACGAGCATTCTGCTGGTGGCCCGTGCCCGCGTCAACTCGCAATCTCGAAGGCGGCGCGCCGTCGTCGGCAAAGGCGAGGGTCAAAGGCCATAGGCGGCGACGCGGCGCGTCAGGCGGAACGCCGCAGAGGGGCCTGTTCCGTGCGCATCTGTTTCTTCAGCAGCTTTCGCTCCCGACGGCTCATTCCGGCGAAAGGGGTGGTCACTTGCGAGTTGGCAGGCGACGAACGGTCTGCTTTGTCGGCCTCTTCTTCGGCCCCCGCATCGTCCGAGTTTTCCGCGCCGACCACGGTATGGTTCGATGGTGGCGCAGGCTTCTTAGAGTTGATCGGAATCGCGGGGGCGGCGACTCGACGGCTTGGTGCCTCAGAGTGTGCGACCCGCATTTCAGGTGCGATCTCGCGCCGAGGTTCGCCCGCCGGTTCGCGCCGAGTCGGGCGAGCGGAAGGGACGGGACATTCTGTTTCGTCGGAACTCGGTTCGACGTCCGGCGAACTCGGCTTGCGACGGAGCGGACGCGTCCGCTTGGCCGTTCGCCGTTTGAGGGCGCTGACCGTGTCCCGCTCGGCGGGCGTTCCGCTCTTCTTGCCGGCTTTCGAACGCTTGAATTTAAAAATGCCCGACGACCCAACGGATCGCAGCAGAGTCGTCAGACGCGACGGGCCGATCGACGGCGGATCGGCGCAGATATAGACGACATGGCGAGCGTGCAGCAGCAAACTCGAGAAGGCGCAGAGGACGAACAACATTGCGACGCCGCACTCGAGCAATCGGGTCTGAGGCGTCGGCAGGGGCAGGGGGCGAGCCAGCACGATGACGGCCGCGCCGCAACCGAACAAGGCGGCCAGCCAGGCGAACGTCGAGCTGAGGCGGCAATCTCGCATTTCACGCACGAGATAAACATGCACGAACAGCGCGCAGGCCACCGTCGGCACGAGCCACAGGAGAGTGGCCTTGTGCGAGAATGGGGTCGCCCAGAGCCAGGTTGCCGTCGCACTCCATGCCGCGGCGAGTTGTGTCTGCAAGCCGAACGCGGCGAGAAATCCGAGGAGGGCGCAGAAGACCCAGCCTCGATAGCGGCCGTTAAAGTCCTGCAGACTTTGAGCCCGGGCCCAACTGATCAGCAGGGCCAGTTCGCCGGCGAGCAGTAATCCAATTACGGCGAATCCGCGCACGAGTCGCGCGGCATCCAAGCGGAACAGAAACACGAAACCAGGACCGAGCCGCTCGCCATAGATCGCTGCCGCCCATCCGCCCAACAAAATGCCGGCCGCGGCCAGCGTGGCGAAGAGAATGACCGCCGCCAGTTTCCAATAGCGGATCGAGATCACCTTCCGCAGCGGGAAATGAGCCGGGCCGCGGGTTTTGCGTTTTACTTTGCTGGCCGAGCTTCGTCGCGGTGAGGCGTCCGCGGGCTGCTCCAGAGCGACGGATTCTGCGTCGGTGGCTAAACGCCTTCGTCTGCGCTCGTCGAGCGAACGCGAACCGGCAAAACCCGTCATGGTCGGCCACAACCGGCAACCGCGAGTCGCCTTCGAATGGCTGGGATCTCGGTGGAGAATCCCTTCTCCGGTGCCGCACCTCTTCAAGATCGACTTAGCGGTGGGGGCGCCCCGGCGGGAAATCATGACTTCGCAGGCGAAGGAAGATCTTCCGCGTCGCCTTGTTGGAAAAGACGTGCTGATCGGTTTGGCCAATGGTGCTCGCGATCCCACTCGGGGTGCGCTCAAAGCCTGGGAGAGGGGGCAGGTGCCACTTTGGCATGTCCACAGCATGTCAAAAAGTGTCAGCACTTGGCGTGTGCCATTATGGCATAATTGAGGATCGTCGCCGCGGGTTTTTAGTAGGAATCCTGGGTTCAAATAATATCCGTAAAATCAATTGAAATATATGTTTGCGAATAATGACATATTCCGCAGCTCGGCCAGCCAACGATTGGTATGGACCTTGCTTTTGCCACTTCGCAGAGGGGCCTGCACCCCGACACCCAAGGCCCATTTGATCTGTGCGGCTTCTCAAGAAAGTGGAGGATAAAGATGAGCACAATGCGAACTGTTTGGAACCCCTGGCGAGAAATGAGCCGGTTGCGACAAGAACTCGATCACGCGGCTGGCCGCGAGTGGTGGCCCCATTTACGGCGGCCCGTCGCATTTCCCGCGTTCAACGCCCTCGAAAGCCCGACCGGGCTGACTTTGACGGCTGAGTTGCCTGGCCTCGACGCCTCTCAACTCGACGTGCATGTCGACAAGGATTCGGTGACCGTCTCTGGACAACGAGCAGCGGCCCCGGCGGGGACAAAGGCCGAATCTTACGTTCGCCGCGAGCGCTGGTTTGAGCCTTTCCGTCGGACGATCGAGCTGCCCTTCGACGTCGATCCCGAAAAGTGCGAAGCGGTCTACGAAAAGGGAATTCTGACCCTCAAACTCGCGCGTGTGCCTGAGCACCAGCCGAAAAAACTCACCATCAAAGCGGGCTAAAGTCGTGAGCAGCTCCGGCGGCGAACCAACCCGAAACAAAAATAAAGGAAGAGGAACCCACCCATGAACCAGTGCCAACAACCTGCGAAGGGCAATGCGGCCGAGCAGCGGCCCGTCTATCGCCCGGCAGTCGACATTTTAGACACTCCGAATGAGATGTTCGTTTTCGCCGACGTCCCTGGCGTCGATGAAACGCATCTCGACATCACGTTGGACAAGAACGTTCTGACGATTCGCGGCACCGTCGAGCCCGCCACGTTCGA
Source organism: Planctomycetaceae bacterium (assembly GCA_035687365.1). GTDB lineage: Bacteria > Planctomycetota > Planctomycetia > Planctomycetales > Planctomycetaceae > DASPSM01. The sequence continues at coordinate 16,646 of DASRXU010000598.1, forward strand.
GGCGCATAAGCCGCTGCAGAACGAGTACGGCGTGGGTGACTTTGAGCGAACTTTCACGTTGTCCGACGACGTCAGCCGCGAAGGCATCGAAGCCAGCGTGAAAGACGGCGTGTTGCAGCTCAAGCTGCCCAAGACGGCCAAATCTGCGCGGCAGAAGATCCACGTCGTGGCTCGCTGAGCCGTGCGAATTTCTCCACGCCACGCAGGAAATGAGTCACCCGAGCGGCCGTGTTGCGGAAAGTGGCGAACGGGAGCGGCGGGAAGAAGATCAAGGTAATAAAGGCGCCTTGAAGATTCGTCTGCTCGAAAGTGTTGATTTCGATTGAGGGAGGGGACCGGCGGGCTGTGGTGGCCCGCCGGTCTTTGCGTTTAAGGGGAGCGCATAATTGCCTGATGCACAGGCGGCAGGCCGACACCAACCGCCCATCGGCGACGAGAGATCGCTGGCGGATCGTTTGTACGCTGACTCGCTACGCCTAAAATACTTTCCGAGCCGCGGACCTCGGATCACTGCTAGAGACGGACTGCCAAACGCGCTATGCCATCATACTTTGAAATCAAAAAGCGTTCGACACGTGAACGCGCCTTTGTTGTGCTGGGATGCGAGAACCAGTACTTGGCACATCCTAAAGGAACGCCGGTCACAGATTGGGATGCAAGACAGCTGGCAGTGTATGGCCCCGGCGAGTTTCACGAACGCGATTACGTCGAAACCTCGCCGCACTCGCGACCGTTTCCCCTCTTTTCGCCGCGTTTTCAGGCAGCAATTGAGCAATGGTTTCCGCGCGAGGTTCAGTTTCTGCCACTGCGACTGATCAAGCCCAACGGAACCGGAGAGGTCAGCGGGTACGCGCTGGGCAACGTCTTGACGATGCTCGACTGCCTCGATCGCGAACAGACACACGGAACATGGTACAACGGCCGATTTATCACCTTGCTGGGCTCGCTTACGTTGAAGAGTCCCGATTTCAGCGGCGCACTTTTTCGGCTCAAAGAGGGGACAATCATCGCGTCGGCGGCATTCAAGTCGATGGTCGAAGAGCAGGGCTTTGCCGATCTCGACTTCGTCCCTTGCAACAGCGAGTGAACTCGCAATGAAGTACTACGGGCTCATTGATTCCGGCGGGCGAACGATCGATCCGGGAGGGGACTCGTGGGTCAACGTGCCGCTTTGGCTGTGTCATGAGTTTCCGTTCGACGAAGGGGTCCGCATCGAGGATTGGGACAGCCGAACGCTGGTGTTCGTCGACCGTCGAGGGCCACTGCGCGACTTTCCGGACTCGGCACTTGGAAATCACATCATGTCGGCCAAGCTGCAAGAAGTGATCTCCGCCGTCGCGCCCGACACTCTTCAGTTTCTTCCGATCCGCATGCTGTCATCCATCGGCGACGAGGTCGCGACGGGATACGCGCTGAGCAATTACCTGATCTGGTGTGACGCGGTCGACCGAAAACGATCCGTGCCGGGTGAGGGACGTAAGAGAGTCGTCAAAGATGAGGACGGCGACTACGATCTGGACAAGCTGGTGCTCGATCCGAAGAAAATCATCGCACCAATCTTTCGCGTCAATGGCGTGGACGATGTCTTCGTGTACCGCGAGGACGTCGTCGAGCGTATTCAACAGATCGGCGCAACAGGAATCGCATTCGAGGCAATCGAGTCCTGAGCGAGACCGCAATCCCTGGCCGTAGTTAGGTTGGGTGAACGAGAGCACTTGGTGATGCCAACCTACCGGCCGGGCGCTGGTAGCCCGCCGGTCTTTGTGTTTGCGGGGGAGCGAGACTGACTGATGTGTCCCGATTCCGACAAGCTGACGCAGCGGCCGGACCGAGAAGCGAGCGCTTGATTCGAAGATTGCGGTTCGGCATAGGCCCGCCTAGCATGAGAGCGGTCATTCACTTCGTTTCTCGCCAATCGAAGGTCCCTATGAAGTATCCCCTGGACGAAGTGTTCGCGTGTGTGCGTCAGACGGTGCCGCCGGCGACGGCATTCAATTCACTTCGTGACATCGGCCGAGCGCATTTCAAGTCTGAGTTGTGGGATGCCGTGCCATTGCCTGACAGCGAGGCGGATATCGCGGCGGCAGCGGATTGGCTCAAGAAAAGCTTCGCCGACGAGTGCCCCACAGGCGTGTATCTGGGACTCGACACGAACAATCAGGAGGAGGAATGGGGCCACAACGTCGAAATCGGGCTGTCGGATTCGGCTGATTCGTCACGATTGGATATGGAATGGATTTTTGAGGGTCTGGATTACGGTGACAATCATTTGATTCGCGGACTGTACGAGGTGTACCAGGCTTACGCTGCGTTCGAACTCGACCATCCCGAGAGCCTCTTTCCAGACTACATCTTCTTTCTCGGCTATAGCGGGATCGTGTTGGCAGGAGCTGTGGAACGAATCCGACCCAAATGGGATTCGCTGTTTGTCTGGGGTTTTCACGATGGTGACATGGGATATCTCGTGAGGACGTCGGAACGAGGTGTCGAGCGAGTGGGACAGAGTGGATGAACTGCGCCGGCAGGTCTCGACAACAAAGCCTTCGCCCGTCGTTGCACGCCGACTTCAGCCGCGTCTTCAACGAGCGACGTGCTATCGTGTTTGCGAAACGCGCCATCGACTTCAACGAGAGCTTGATATCTGCGGCGAAAACGTACGGCTGAGCCGAAACGTCTCAGCCGTGGCACCCGGCCGAATTCCCGGACGGCCTCAGCAGGTCGAGTGATTAAGACGCGCGACGGGTCGTCTTCTCGGAGCGGGTCCGTTCGGGAGGGAGCGACTTCAAGAAATCCTCGATCAACTCGACCGTTTTGGTCGGAACCTCGACTTGAGGAGAGTGGCCGACGCCGTCGATTGTTAGGGCCCTCGCCCCCGGCACGCGCTCGTAGAGCTTGGCCTCCTCGAGCGTCATCTTCGAATCAAGACTGCCGCAGATTGAAAGGACGGGCGGCACGGGCTTGAGTTCCGCTAATCGCTCTGGGATTGGCTTCTGGCAATACGTGTGGCCTTCGACATAAGCCTGACGAAACGCACAGTGCGGGAGCTGCAGCAGGTCCGCCACGAATTTCTCGGGACTCGCGAAGCCGGGAGCAAACGCGTCGGCGAGCCCCTCGCGAAACCGGTCGGCCGTCACAAAATGAGCCATCAGCTCGCCCACGACCGGCGCGACATGGGCTTTGGTCATGAAGTTGAGATGCAGATCGGTCGTCGGAGGACTGTCGATTAAGACCAGACCGGCGACTCGACCGGGCTTCATGGACGCCAGGGCTGTGCCCACCCAGCCGCCCATCGAGTGACCGACGACGACCACGCGATCGACACTCAGTTTGTCGAGCACTGCGGAGACCAATTCGGCTTGCCGCGTGATCTGATAGCCCGTGGCTGGAGCGGCTGTGCCTCCGTGGCCAATCAGATCGAGTCGAATCACGCGGTGGTGCTTCGCCAGCGAGGGCGCGACGTCGTCCCACCAGTCGATCGCTCCGCCGTAACCGTGCAGCAGCAGGATGGGAGAGCCCTGGCCTTCCACTTTGACGTTCGTCGGCTCGATGCCGGTCTCAATGATCGTGCCGCCGTCACGCGGCGCCGCGGTACGCGTCTCGGAATCAACCCAGGCGGTGTTGGCCACGAGCCCGATAGCCAGAACGGCGATTCCCAAGGCCAGAACGAGCAGTCTTCTGCGCCGAGTCGCCGATTTGTGGCTAGTTCGATCGGAAGTGTCCGCCATGACGTTCTTCATTCTGATTCCGAGTTGCCGATCGAAAACGTCAGGGCGTGAAATCGCTCGTTGCGGTCACTGACAGGCAAAACTTCGCGATGAGTTCGGCCGCGTGTTCCAGATCCGGCAGCGCTACCATTTCGACCGGGCTGTGCATGTAGCGGTTGGGGATGGCGACGATGCCGGCGGCCGTGCCGCCGCGGGTGATTTGCAGGACGTTGGCGTCGTTGCTGGCGGGGACTGAGATGCCGTTGGGTTGGACGGGGATGTCGTGTTTCTTCGCCAGCTCGGTGAGCTGCTTGAAGACGATCGGGTTGACGTTTGGGCCGCGGTAGAGGACCGGGCCCTGGCCGAGCTTTACGCGGCCGAATTGGTTTTCGTCGATCGTGGGGCAGTCGGTTGCGTGCGTCACATCGACGGCGATGCCGATTTGCGGCGCGATGGTGAAGGCACTGGTTTGGGCACCGCGGAGTCCGATTTCCTCCTGCACGGTCGAGACGCCGAAGACCGCGGCCTGCGGTTTGGCGGCAGCCACCCGCTTGAGCGCCTGCATTACCACCCAGACGCCGACGCGATTGTCCATGCCCGGGCCGACCACAATGTCGTTGCGCAGCGTCTCGAAGCCGAGTTCGAGCGTGACCGGATCGCCGATGGCGACCGCTTCGCGCGCCTCGTCGCCACTTGCGGCTGCAATATCGATCCACAGATCTTTGATCTCGGGGACCGATTTCCGTTCGTCCTGGGGGAGGAGGTGAATCGGCTTGCGTGCGATGACGCCGACGACCGGTCCCTTCGCCGTCCAAACGTGAAGTTTTTGCCCCAAGAGCATCTGCATGTCCCAGCCGCCGATGGCCGTCACCCGCAGAAAGCCTTTGTCGTCGATGTGTTTGACCATCAGGCCGATCTGGTCGCAATGCCCGGCCAGCATGATCCGCGGTTGGCCGTCGGGATTGACGGCGGCCATCACGTTGCCGTGCCAGTCGGTGTTGACACTGGCGGCAAACGGTCGGACGAATTTGCGGACGACCTCTTGAATGGGCCGTTCGTAACCCGAGGGGCTCGGCGAGTTGAGCAGGGCGGTGAGAAACTCGAGCGACGGCTGATCCATAACGGCTCCTGAGGGTCGATTTTTGTCCGGCGCGAGACTTTGTCGCCAGCCTCTGTCGGCCTCCGCAAAAGGCGGATTATAGCGAGCAAGAGGGGGTGAACAGACCAATTCGATTTGACGGACCGCGCTCGGCATTATTACAGTTGCAGGACACCAGCCGCGCCCACAGCGTGTGGATGCCTTGGACGATTGCCGAAGGAGGAGTGCCGTCGTCTACCAGACCGCCAGCCCGTTCTGCTAGTTCGTTTGTAGTTGTCTTCGTCAGTTTTTATTCCGTTGGTTGCCTGATCCGCACGCCTCGTTCTACCTCTTCACGCGTCACCCTCTGATCGGTCGGTCCGCGTTTCATCGGTCGGGTCACGCAAATAAAGTTCAACCATGCAGAAGCGTGGGACCAAGCAGAGCCGCAAAGAGATCAGCCCCCAAAAGATAAGCCCGCGAAAGATAAGGGAATGTCGCCGCGCGGATCGCCGCATCAATTGTGCGATCACGCGTTAATTACACGGAGGACGGACGATGGTGGTGTCACTGCGCGGAGGCTTGACGGAATCACTTGCCGAACAAATCGCCAGGTTGGTGCAGTCGAAAACTGGCGGCCGAATCGACGGTTTGAGCGTGGTGGTGGCCGGGGCCGACGTCACAATTTCCGGCCGCACGACGACCTACTATCTAAAGCAACTGGCAACCCACGCGGCCCTCGACCTCACAGGCAGATTTGCGACGCTGACGAACGACATCGTCGTGAGCTGATCGACGAAGCTCGTCGCGAGTCTCCTGTCCTAGGGAGCGGGGCCAGCATCGGCGGCACCCTCTGACGAAGGCGGCTTCGACTTTCCGCCGAACTGAAACTTGGGTTCCGTTCCCCGCAGCAGGCGGCCAAGGTTAGAGCGGTGGCGGAAGACAATCAGAAGCGGCACCAGCGTGCTGAAGGCGGCCAGGCTCCAGGTCTCTTCCCCCAAGGGGGACGGTCTTAGCTGCCACAACTCGGCCGCACAGAAGGTGGGGGCAGCGAGCATCGAGGAGAGCGAAACGATCCGCGTGAGCACCATGCACACAACAAAGACGACGAACGCCGCCGACGTCGAAATGGGACCGAGGGCCAAGGCGACGCCGAGAGCCGTTGCCACCCCTTTGCCGCCACGGAACTTAAGCCAGCAAGGGAACATATGGCCCAGAATGGCCGCGGTCCCGCTGACGACGGCCAAATGCAGTCGAAAGCCGGCCGAGTCGGAAAGCAACCCCGGCAAAATGGCCGTCGGCAGGGCCCCTTTCAGGCAGTCCAAGATCAGGACGATCAGCCCTAACCTCTTGCCGAGCACCCGGGCCACGTTGGTCGCCCCGATGTTCCCGCTGCCGGCCTGCCGAATGTCGACGCCGGCCACGTATCGCCCGATCAGCAAGCCGAAAGGGAGCGATCCAACCAGGTAGGCGACGACAAAGGCGACTCCCAAAGCCGCAAAGACGGTCACGCTCTATCCCCCAGGCAGCATCCCAGCGGGTCTAGCCGCGATCGGGAACCTGGGAGCGGCTCCCACAAAGATTTCTTATCTCTCTGTCGCACCATAGGTTACGCATTCGCATTGGCTGGCCAGCAGGTCGCCGCTTTCGAGCGACATTCGCTAGGACCGCCAGATCGGGCACCCCCGTCAGAGACCGTACAGTTTGCGATTGCTCCGGCGTCGGCGACGGAAAAGCACTTCGCCTTCCCCAATTCGCCTATTTCATCGTTTATGCTTGGGGGAGTTGAAAATGATCAACACGTTCTCGCCGTTGCAGGGAAAAGCAATGTTGGTACTTAGTCGCAAGAAGGACGAAAAAATCATCATCGGTGACAACATCACCGTCATGGTGATCGAAATCCGCGGTGACAAGGTGCGTTTGGGCATCGAGGCGCCGAAAGAGATCACCGTTCACCGCCAAGAAGTCTACGACGCCATCAAGCGGGAACAGGTCGAGAAACGGGACATTTCGATCGACGCCCCGTAAGCAGAGACGTGGCTGGCGGCTCCCACTTTCCCGAGTCATGGTGAGCTGCGACCTCCTTGGCGTCAATCGCTCGCTCCCGTGCGGACACGCGCGGTAGAAACAAAAAAAGCCGCGGCATTTTTCGCCGCGGCTTGCGTTTTTTGGCGTTCCCGATCAGCCGGTGGGACGCAGGCTCTGTTCGGCAGCCTCGACCGTAAGTCGCGGATGCGGAATCACCGCTGTTGCTGCCGAGGCGACCGGTGTGGGCGGATCGGTGCCCGCGAGCTCGCGGCGACTCAGTTCGCTGTCAAGGATTTTCAGCAACACGGCCAGATCGCGCAGTTGTTCGGTGTGATAGCAGCTGAGCAACTCGGCCATTCGCTCGTGATGACAAACCTCGAGTTTGTCGAGCGTCTCACGGGCGTGATCGGTGAGGACCAGCAGACACTTGCGGCGGTCCGACTTTGATCGCAGGCGATACAACAGGTCGGCGGCCCGCATGCGGTCGACGAGCGTGCTGACGCTTGATTCCGATTGCTGCAGGCGTTCTGCCAACTCGGTCTGCGTGCAGCCGCGAGGCAGCGCATCGCGGACGATTTGCAGAACGGCGAATCGTGCGTCGCTCAGGCCGAACTCGGCAAAGTGATCGGCGAGCACGCCGCGAATGCGGTGGGCTGATCGCAAAATATCCGAAACGATTTCCGCAGGCTTCACCTGTTCGGTGGGTTTCACCTGAACAGTTTCGATGCGATAGGTTGAGACATCCGATTCCGACCAGTGCACATTCATGTTCGAGCGTCCGAATGGGCCGACGATGAGGAACCTATGGTCTCACTTCGGCTACCAATCGTTCGCGCCTGAACCAGAATCTCGGGAGTCTGAGCGGTTTTAACCGAAATTCACTGCACTCCAGCGGCCGGAATCTTTCCGCAACGGGACTTGTTTATCCAGCTTCCGTAGATTCCGCTTCTTTCAGACGCTCGACCACAATTTCGATCAACAGCGGATGCTGCGACAAAGGCTGACAGAGAACGAACTGAACCTGGGGAAATTCGAGCGCCAGATCGGCTCGAAACCGCTCCAAGTCTCCGACGACGTGGGCCCCGGCTGAGAGGAAATACGGCAGCAGGAAAATTCGAGTCGCTTCTTGTTCGACGCACCGGCGGGCGCCATGCGGAATGGTGGGCTCGGCCACTTCGAGATAAGCAATCTCGACGATCGGGTAATGCGTGCGGCCGCGAATGGCATACGCCAAGTCGACGAGGTCGCGATTGGCCTCGGGTCGGCGGCTCCCATGGGCAATGAGCAGCGCGGCTGGTTTCTCGGCAGGTGGCCAGTTGCGAGTCGGATCGGGTTGCACAGAAAACTCCATTGAGGTCATCTCGTTGCGCCGTTCCGGCTGGAGGCAGCTAACCTCGTGGAAATCCCGACTGTTCGAGTCTGGACGCTACTTCCGGAAGATCGGTCGTGAGTTCCCACTCTGAGGCATCATGGCAATCGATCCGCGCCAGACAGATTGGTGGCACCTCATTTGACCACGCCTCAATTTCGCCATTTACAACTTGAAAGTCCGAGTTGAGAAACGCGCGGAATTCGCTGTCGCGAACCTCCAAGCCGCCGGGGACGCGGCTGGCAGCCTCCAACTCGTCGAAGGTCATACCGAAGGGAAAACCGCAGCCATGTAGCTGGATCCAGTTGAAGCGCCATAAGGAAACGTCAGAGAGGTGCATGCGCTCGATCAGCCGTGCGAGCGGTAGGAGAACGCCAGAAGACATTTCGCGGACCACGAAGGTATACATGGGCAATTGTGGAGTGCGTGCCTGACAAGAGCGCGCGATCGCCTGCCGAACTGCCTTGGACGTGCGCGTGTGACAAGCCTCTGCAATTGTGGCATCATGAACAGGGCTCTACCAGCGGCCCCCTCAAGTCGTCCTATCGCGTCAGGTCAAAAGAGACGTGACTTCTCCCACTCCCGTCGGAACCGACCCCGTCCGCATCGGGCCGTATTTGATCGAGCGTAAGCTCGGCGCCGGCGGTATGGGGACGGTCTATCTGGCCCGTCACGAGCAAACCGGCCAGATCGTGGCACTCAAGCTGCTTTCGCCCTCGCTGGCTCGCGAAGAAGGCCTGGTCGCGCGGTTCATGCGGGAAATCGTCGCGCTCCAGAAGCTCAAGAACCCGCACGTCGTCGAACTTTTCGACCATGGCGTCGACGGCGAGATGTACTACTACGCGATGGAGTACGTCCCGGGGGAGACGCTCACGTCGCGGCTGCGTCGGGAGAAGCGGATTCCCTGGCGCGAGGTGATCGACCTGTCCATTGAGATTTGCATCGCCCTCAAGGCCGCGCACGACGCGGGCATTATCCACCGCGATCTCAAACCGTCGAACTTGCTGCTGACTCCCGATGGAACGCTCAAGCTCACCGACTTTGGCGTGGCGCAGGTTTTTGCCGGCTCGAAGCTGACCGTAACCGGTGGCATCATCGGCACAGCCGAATACATGTCGCCCGAGCAAGGGCAGGGGCGCCGCATCACGAAGCGCAGCGATCTGTACGCGCTGGGTGCGGTGATCTACGTGATGCTTACGGGGCGTCCGCCGTTTTCGGGCAAGACGACGCTCGATGTGATTCACAAACACAAATACAACCAATTCGATCGGCCGCGGACCATCGTGCCGGAGATCCCCTATTGGCTCGACGAAATCGTCTGCCAACTGTTGGAGAAGGATCCCGAAAAGCGGCCCGCCGACGCGTTCGTCGTGAATCGCCGCCTGCAAGAAGTGCTCAAGAAGGTCGAAGTCGCGAACAGTGAGCGGACGCTGGGCGGCGGCACGATGGCGGATGCGTCGACCTTCAATGCGGCCGACGCATCGAACCGCAGCGGCTCGGCGGGGGGCGGCGGCGGACACGGCACGCTGATGCGCGACTTGTTTCGCGCCGAAATCGAAGCCGAGCAACAGCGTGGCGGCGTGCGACGGTTGTTCGAGAATACGTGGGTGCTCGTCGGTCTGTTGGCGGTGGCCTTGCTCGTCATCGCCTATGGAGTGGTGAGCGCCCGAGCGCGGAACGTCGACCACACCGATGAGGCGAGCAGCGAAGCCGGGTCGTGGCGGCGCTTGCCGCGGACCGAGGTCGAGCGACTCGTGGCGTTCGCCCGTCACCAACACGACGATGGGGACGTCACGGGCGCCGAACGAACGCTGTCGGCTCTCGCGGCCTTGTTGCCGGAACAAAGCCCGGAACGAACCCGCGTCGATCGGCTCCTTGGCGACCTCCGCGCGCGGAACCTGGAGCAGCCCCGCGATTTGTCATTCGTCGCCGAAGCCTTGGACCGGGCGGACAAGTTGCTCGCGGCCGGCGATGCGGACCAAGCCCGCGGAATTGCCAGTGGCGTGATCGCTCTTTATGGAGACGACGAACGGGCCGTCGCGGACGTCAAACGGGCGCAGCGGATCCTCGCAGCCACGCCAGGGACGGCGGGAGGCTCCCGTATCAAGAATGAGGGCAAGAAGGGCAGCAAAAAGGAGGCAGCGCCCGCCCAGCAGACTCCCGTTCAGGCGCCTCCCAGCGGCGGTACTTCGCCTGGGGCTGCGACAAAGCCGGCTGCTGATAAGATGGGCCCATGAAAGCGGCCCTCGATCTCAAGCAATATATCCGTTCGATTCCTGATTTCCCCAAGCCGGGAGTCTTGTTTCGCGACATCACGCCCCTCTTGGCGGCGCCCGAAGCGTTTCAATACGCCATCGACGCGTTGGCGGACCATTATCGGAATGCCAATGTGCATTCGGTGCTGGCGGCCGAGGCGCGCGGATTTATTTTCGCGGCTCCGCTGGCTCTGGCGTTGCAGGCTCGCTTTATTCCAATCCGCAAGCCGGGCAAGTTGCCCTTCGAGAAACTCTCGTTTCGCTACGAGCTGGAATACGGTACCGACGCCCTTGAAATGCACACCGATGCAATCACTCGGGGCGAACGGGTGTTAATGATCGACGACCTGCTAGCCACCGGCGGCACAATGGAAGCCTGCCTGCGAATCGTCGAGCAAGTCGGAGGAATAGTCGTTGGCGCGGGCTTTATTATCGAACTCGATTTTCTCGCAGGGCGCGATCGACTCGCGCCCTGCGAAGTCTTTTCGCTCCTGCATTACGGAAGCGAAGCCGGGAACTAAAGGCGACGAGTAAATGAGCCGGCGCCGACGGCAAGTGTGAAGGCGAGCGGCCGGTGTCAGCCGGCCGGTTCTCCGTTTTGTATCGCGACTAAAATCAAAATGTTTCTCGGAATCGAAATCGGCGGCACAAAACTGCAGCTCGGCGTGGGCCAAGGCAGCGGTCCGCCCTTTGACGGCTTTCGCCGACTCGATGTCGATGCTCGCAATGGCGCACCAGGCATTCGCGAGCAAATCGCTAATGCCGGCCGCGAGCTGTTCGCCGAGTTTCCGATCCAAGCGATCGGCTTCGGCTTCGGCGGCCCGATCAACGCAGCCGCCGGCATCGTCACGAAGAGCCATCAGGTCGAGGGTTGGGATAATTTTGCGTTGGCCCAGTGGTGCACCGATCAATTCGGCGTGCCGACGTATCTGGGGAACGACTGCGACATGGCGGCGCTAGCCGAGGCTCGTTTTGGAGCCGGCCGACACAAGCGGAGCGTCTTTTACGTGACGGTCGGCACGGGAGTCGGCGGCGGTTTGGTCTTCGACGGCGTGCTCTTCGGCTCGCAACGTCCGGCCATCGCCGAGATCGGTCACTTGCGTCCGGGGCTCGACGCCACCGAGCCGAGTCAAACCATCGAATCTCGCGCCGCCGGCCCCGGCATTGAGGCGGTGACGCGGACGTGGCTCACCACGGCGCCTCTCGACGACCGGCACGCAACGCGGCTCTTGGCTCGTTGTGAAAGGGCGCCCCAAAAGCTGACTGCCAAGATGATCGCCGAAGAAGCCGCTGCCGGAAATGCGCTCGCGCAAGCCGCGATGGATCGCGCCTGTCAGGCCCTCGGATGGGGCATCGCACAAGTCATCACGTTGGTGGCGGTCGAAGCGGTCATCGTCGGTGGCGGCGTGTCGCTCGCGGGCGAGACGGTCTTCTTCGATCCGTTACGGCGAGCGGTTGCCACTTATGTCTTTCTGCCGCTCCGTGAGTCGTACGAGATTCTGGCCCCGCGGCTCGGTGAAGAGGTCGTTGTGCACGGAGCCGTCGCGATGGCCGCCGATCGCTTTGCCGCGCCAAACGCTTGAGCCGATCGTTTTGCCAGCCGAGCAGTCCTACATCCATGTCCGACCCACTCATCCAACTCTCCGGGCTCACGAAGTCGTTCGCCAGCGTGGCGGCCCTGAAGGGTGTCGATCTGGATCTACAGGGCGGCGAGATTCTGGGCTTGGTGGGCGAAAACGGAGCCGGAAAATCGACGCTCATCAAGCTATTGAGCGGCGTTCAGACGCCGGATGGCGGAGCGATCCGTCTTGGTGGGCGACCGGTGACATTCGCGTCGCCGCGAGATGCGCTGACCGCAGGAATCGCCGCGGTGCAGCAGGAGCTGGAGTGTTTTCCGCATCTATCGATCGCGGAAAACTTGATGCTCGGCGAGCGCTGGCCGCGTCGAGTTTGGGGCGGCGTCGATTGGTCGGCTCTGCATGCTGAAGCAGGCCGGCGGCTGACTCAGTTTGGAGTTGCGATCGAAACACACCGCATGGTCGAAGAGTTGACCGCCGCCGAGAAGCAGGAAGTCGGAATTGCCGGCGCCGTCGCTCGCCGCGCCCGGCTGCTGATCCTTGACGAGCCGACGGCCAGCTTGAGCGAACCAGAGGTGCGGCGGCTGTTCTTGCATCTGCGGCGCCTGCGCGAGCAGGGTGTCGCCATCTTGTACGTGTCGCATCGACTTGACGAGATCTTCGAGTTGACCGACCGGATTGCCGTCCTGCGAGACGGGGCGCTGGTCGCCGTCAGTCGCACGAGTGAGATCGACGCAGCGCGGCTCGCGTTCGACATGGTCGGCCGCCCGCTCGAGCAGGTCTACCCGCGCACGCGCGACGGCAAGCTTGGCTCGCCCGGGTTGGAACTGGTCGGCGTTTCGCGCGAGGGTCTCTTTCACGAAGTCAGCCTCTCTGTTCGGGCCGGCGAAATCGTGGGCCTGGCTGGTTTGGTGGGGGCAGGCCGCTCCGAGTTGGCGCGGGCGATTTACGGGCTCTATCCCGTCGACGCTGGCACGATGCGAATCGCCGGAAAAGTCTGGCGGCCCAGACAGTCGCGCGATGCGCTGCGATCAGGCCTCGTTTACATTCCTGAGGAGCGCAAGCGGCAGGGCTTTGTGCTCGACCACGCGCTGGAGAGCGCGATCGGCATCGGCTTTTCCGACCAGCTCACCCATTGGGGTATCGTTCGCGGCGGACGGGAGCGAGAACGGGTCCGCGGGGCGATCGAACGTTACGGGATTCGCGCGACCGGGCCTCGGCAACCGGTTGCCACGTTGAGCGGCGGCAATCAGCAGAAGGCCCTCTTGGCGCGCTGGTTGGAGCGCGACCCTCGCGTCGTCATCCTCGACGAACCGACGCGCGGCGTTGACGTCGGGGCCAAGGCGCAGATTCACGCCCTCATCGATCAATTGGCTGCTCAGGGCAAAGCCATCCTGTTTATCTCGAGCGATCTGGGCGAGATTGTCGGCATGAGTGACCGCATTCTCGTGATGAATCGCGGGACGATTGAAACTGAGTTGCAAGGGCCTGAGATGACCGCGCAGAACGTAATTCTCGCGGCCTCCGGCCTATATACGCGCGAGGTCGGCTCGCATCGCGGAGTCTGAGTGACGTGAGAAGTGCCTTCGACGCCACAACTGAAGTCTTCCGGGTGGCACTGGCGGCTTGCCCGCCAGTGGGCCTTTTTCACGCGCGCGAAGACACTGGCGGACAAGCCGCCAGTGCCACCCAATTGCGGTTCACTCTTGCGTCGGGGTGCGTGGATTGATGCAGTCCTTTTGGCGGCGGATGCCGAAATCGGTGCGGCGGCGGATCGTGTTTCTCGTCGCGGCCGACGCGGCACTGCTAGTTTTCATCGCGTGGAGAGCGGCCTTAAGCGGCGCCTCGTTTTCGGACGAAATGGGCCGCATGGCGCCCAATGTTGCTCCGACGATTTTGGCCGCGCTGGGGCAGACGGGAATCATCTGTTGCGGCGCAATGGATCTCTCGGTCGGCTCGATCCTGGCCGTCGCGGGCACGGTCTTCGGCGTGCTGCACGCTCGGGGCGTCGGGCCGTCGGGGTGCTTTGCGGCCTGCTTCTTCGTGGCGTTCGGACTGTCGGCTTACAACGGCCTCTTGATTCGCGTGCTGCGAATTCCGGCGATTATCGTGACGCTCGCCGGCTTGGCGTTCTATCGTGGCCTGGCGCTGATCTTGGCAGAGGTGGCGTCGCGCGGCTTCGGCGAGCAATTCACGCTCACAGGCGACGCCTATCATCGGCCCGGGCAGATGTATGCCGGCTGGATTCTGTTGGGCGCGCTGGCGATCGCACTCTGGGGAGAATGCTTCGGCAAGACGCCGCGTACCTGGCTGGCGTTGGGCAATTCGGAAACCGCCTGCCGGCTGAGCGGCCTTGATCCGGCGAAAGTTTTGTTCAGCGCGTTCGTGGTTGGCGGAGTTTTCTTGGGGCTGGCCGCTCTGTTGGACGTCAGCAATCACATCACGATCGAGCCGGCGCGATTGGGAGCGGGCTTTGAGCTGAGTGTGATCGCCGCCAACGTGCTGGGAGGCACCAGCATCTTTGGCGGGCAGGGTAGTGTGGCAGGCACGGCGCTCGGCGGCCTGTTCTTGTATCTGCTCGGTCCGGCGATGCTTTACGCGGGCGTCGATGAATACTGGCGAACGGCCGTGCAAGGTGCCGCGATCCTCGCCGTGATCGGCATCGACTGTGCGCTGGGCCGACGACGAAAAATGATGGAGGAGCTGCGATGAGGCGGATCGCACTTCCTCTGTTGCTGGTTCTCGAAGTCGCCGTTCTGGCGCCGCTGAGCGGCGTGCGCTCAACCCATTTCTTGTCGACGTTCGGCGCATACGCCAACGACTTATCGATCCAGGCCGCTCCAATCCTGTTGCTCGCCTTTGGCATGACGATCGTCTTGATTTCGGGCGGCATCGATCTGTCCGTCGCCTCGATGACGGCTCTTGTGGCGTGCGTGCTCTCGAAGTTCGAGCCCGGTCCGCAATTCTGGGTGACGGCTATTCCGTTGGGGCTCGTGCTCGGGGCGGGGTTGGGGCTCGCGAATGGGCTGCTCGTGGCGGCGTGCGACGTGCCGCCAATCATTGCCACGCTGGGCACTCTGTTCCTCTATCGCGGCTTGTGCGAGGCCGTGCTGAAAGGGGCGAAATACAACCCGTTCTTCGATGTGCCCGGTTACTCGCGGTTGGGCGAATTGCCCGGTGCATTGATCCTGGTTGGCGTGGTTCTAATTGTCGGCGGCGCGTGGTTTCGCGGATCGCGCTGGCGGCGCGAAATTCTGATGATCGGCGGAAACCGCGTGGCCGCCCGCTATGCGGCCATTCCCGTCGGCCGGCGGTTGGTCGAGGTTTACACGCTCAGCGGCGTGCTGGCGTTTCTGGCCGCCGTCTGCTTCACCGCGCACGACGGCTCGGCGAGCCAGGCCTCTTATATGGGCTTGGAGTTGCAAGTGATTGTTGCCGTCGTGCTGGGCGGCACAGCAGTTACGGGCGGTCGCGGCACGATCATCGGTTCGGTCTTGGGAGTGCTGCTGGTGGCCGTGCTGGTTGAAGGGCTGCAAGCCGGGGGATCCAGCTTTTGGATTCAGGACCGCTTACCGTTCAAGTTCGGCAATCTGCGGTTTGTGCTGTTGGGCGCGTTGCTGGTGTTTGGTGTGTGGCTCAACACACGGCGATCTGGCGAGCGGCCGGTGTAAGCCGGCCGATTCTTGGCGTGCTGGTGAGCGTTGTCGGCAAGCGCGAGATCGTTGTACGTTATGGGAATGATCACCGCGCTTGATCCGACCGATAGTGTTCCGTCGTCTCACAAGTTGAAGCACCCGCCAGCTTACGCTGGCGGCTCGCCGGCGCTCTTGAGCGCGCTCGCGCTGGTGTTAATTGTGCTGGCTGGGTGCTCGCAGGATTCGGTTGGAACCGCATCCAATAAAGCGGGAGCCGGCAAGCCGCGCGATCAGATCGTGATCGCGATGCTCCCCAAGTTGACGAACATTGCGTACTTTCGCGCGTGTCAGGAGGGGGCCAAGAAGGCGGCGGCCGAGTTGGGCGTGCGCTTGATCTACGACGGTCCGACTGACCCGAGTGCCAGCGATCAGAATAAATTCATCGAGACGTGGATTCGGCAGGGAGTCGACGCCATCTGCATCGCCCCGAATGAGCCCAAAGCGATCAAACGTCTGGTGCAACAGGCGCAGGAACGTGGCATCAAAGTGCTGACCTGGGACAGCGATGCTCCCGACAGCGGCCGCGATCTGATGGTCAACCAGGTCGACGACAAACGCCTGGGCGAAGCGCTGATGGATGAGATCGCCCGGCAGATGCACGAGGAGGGCGAGTGGGCGGTCGTCATCGCCAGCCTGAACGCCGACAACCTCAACACGTGGCGGAAGTATGCCGAAGCGCGGGCGACGGAGAAATATCCGAAGCTCGTGAAGGTCGATACCGTCGTGACGGAAGAGGACGTCGACAAGTCGCGCAAGTTGGTGGAGACGCTGCTGAATGTGCATCCCAATCTCAAGGGGATGATTGCCTTCGACTCGAACTCGGTCCCCGGCGCGGCCGAGGCGCTAAAACGCACGGGCAAGGCGGGGAAAGTCGCCCTTTGCGGCAACTCGACGCCGGCCCCCAACAAGGACTATCTCAAAGAAGGAGTGCTCGAAAGTTTCTTCCTCTGGGATCCCCGTCAACTCGGTGATCTGACGGTGCGACTGGCCGTCGCGGCCGTCGAAGGCAAGTCGCCCAAGGCCGGGGAATCGATCAATGGGTCGCCGCCTCTGACGCTCAGTCCGCGCGATCCGACGACCGTGATCATGTCGCCCGAGCCGCTGAAATTCACGAAAACGAACATCGATCGCTACGACTGGGGCTTTTGACGTCGAAACGCTAAGATCCGAGAAGCAGCAGTTGAATCACCGGCTCAAGTGCCCGAGAAAGTACGTCGCTGAGAGGAAGTGTCATGCGTGTTTGCTGTCGGCTGGCCGTGACGGGAGTTTTCGCAGTCGCTCTGGGAGTTTCCCCGTGGACTATGGGCCGCGCGCCGGCGGCCGGCAACGGAACGGTGACGGGGCAATTCGTCTTGGAAGGCGACATCCCAAAGCTGGCGCCCGTGGTCAAAGAGGGCGACACGGCCGTCAAGAATCCCGAGGTTTGTGCCAAGCAAAACATCCCCGACGATTCGCTGATTGTGGACACGGGGAGCAAGGGCATCGCCAATATCTTTGTCTACCTTCAGAAGCCGCCGGCCGACATGCCGGCGGAACTCAAAGAGAGCAAAGAGAAGATCGTAAAGTTCGACCAGAAGGGTTGCCGCTTCATTCCGCACGCACTGATTCTGCGAACAGATCAATCGATCGAGATCCTCTCCGATGATCCGATCTCGCATAACACTCACGCCTTGCCCGTTCGGCAGGATGGCAAGAACGAAGCGATCGCAGCGAACGATCGCTCGGGTAACGTCAAATGGCAGTTCTCGCTGCCGGAGAAGATGCCGACCACGGTTCAATGCGACATTCATCTTTGGATGAACGCCCGTTGGCTGATCATCGATCACCCGTACGCCGCGATCACCGACAAAGACGGCCGCTTCAAGATCGAAAACGTTCCCGCGGGCGAGCACAACTTCATGATCTGGCACGAGCGAGCCGGCTGGGTGTTCGGTGCGACCAAGCGTTCGATGCCCGTCACGATTGAAGCGGGGAAGACCACGCAGTTGGGCAACGGAGCTGCGATCGCCGTTCCGGTTGCCAATTTCATGAAGTAGTAAGCACCGCGGCGTCCTGACGTCTTATGCGACAGCAAATCGGCTATCTGCTGCAGCTGGCAGCGCTCACGATGCTTCCAATGCTCATTCTGTGGCAGTTGGATTTCGGGATTCCGCTGATCGTCATGCCGATGCTGACCGTGGTCGGCATCGTCATGTTTTACATCGGTTACAAGCTCCGCGAGGGATAGGCCGTTGGCTTCGCCCGCCCCCAGCGCGAAGAGCCGACACAAGGCCCGCCTCCCAGCGGCCGTCGGTCTGACGATCCTGCTCCTGCTGCCTGCGTTTTCGCAGACCGTTCGAGGCCAGCAACCCAATCCTACCGACCGCAACCGACCGGCCGTGCCGCCCCCGGCTGTTGCCCCGCAACTGCCCGCCGTCGAGCCGCGGTTTCGTGAATCGGTGGCGATCGAAACGAACCTGACGGCCCAACGGCAAGTCGAGCTGGCCCGCGTGCACTTGCGCGAAAAGCGTTGGAGCGAGGGGATCGAGCTGATCCGCCAGGTTGCCGCCAACGATCCGGGCTCATTGATCTCCGTCGGCCCGGGTCGATATCTCAGCGTCGATCTCTACGCGCAGATGTTGATGGCCGCGCTGCCCGCGGAAGGATTGGCCGTCGCGCGGAAGACGATCGACGATTCGGCCAAAGCGGCGATGGAAGACGCGATGCGGCATCGCGACGAAACGGCGCTGCGATCGCTCGTGCACAAAATGTTTGTCGCCCGCAGCACCGAACAGGCCCTGCTGACGCTGGGTCAATGGGCGTGGGAATCGGGAAACCTGACGGCGGCACGCGGCTATTGGTCTCGGCTGCTGCCTCCGCGCGAGTCCTCCCCGCCGGAGACCTTGGCGGAAGGGCTGCGATTTCCGGATCCCCAAATCGAGCCGGCGGAAATCGGCGCGCGGCTGGTTCTGGCAAGCATCGTCGAAGGCGATCCGAACGTGGCGCATGCGGAATGTGCCGCCTTCCGTCGCCGATTCGGAACGACGCGGGGACGTTTGGGTGACCGCGAAGGAATTCTGGCCGACTTGCTCGAGCAAACCGCCGAGCAGGCGCGAGGCTGGTCGTTTCCGCCGCGCGATACGACTGTTTCGACATTTGCGGTTAACGCGGCTCGGAACGGTGTGCTTCCCCGAGAGATCGAAGTCGGAGCCGCACGGTGGGCCGTTGAGCTGCCGATCGATCTCTACTCGCCCGTCCATTCGTCGGCGAGCGAACGGGAAGTGCTCAGCACGTTTCCGGTGGTCTACAAAAATTACTTGCTCGCCAACACGGCCGAACAAATCTTTGCTTGGGACCTGCGGACCGGAAAACCGGCGTGGGCCGAGGATCGCCTAGAGCGGTCGGCAATCTATTCCGCGATGGCTGACGCTTCCGCTCCGCCTCCTGCGCCATTTCTGGTTGGAGCCCCGCGCTACACGATGACGATTGCCGATGGACGTCTCTACGCGCGGATGGGTGACCCGACGACGGCTCATTCGCGGAGCACATTGCGCGAGTCGGAAAGCTCGGTCGTCTGCCTCGACTTAGCCCGCGGTGGAGGCAAGCTTGTTTGGAAAGTCGACGCTTCGGCCATTGAACCCCAATCGTCGTTCGAAGGTTCTCCGCTCGTCGCACAGGGTCGTGCCTACGTCGCTATGCGCAAGGGGCGCCCGCGGATGCAGTCCGATGTCGTCTGTTTGGAGACAGAGACCGGGCGCAGATTGTGGAGCCGATCGGTCTGCGCAGCGGTCGAAGACGTCGGGCAGAACGGCAGTGTGTTGAGCCATCAACTGCTCACCGCAGGGGACGATGCTGTCTTTCTGGCGACCGGTTTGGGGGCGATTGCCGCCGTCGAGGCGGATTCGGGTTCGTTGCGATGGGTGGTCACCTATGAAAGTGGCGACCGCGACAGCCCGACCAGCGATCGCGAGCGGCGGGAGAATTCTCCTTGCCTGTTTGCTCAGAACATCGTCGTCGCGGCGCCGGGCGACGCGAACACACTGTTCGCGATCGACTCGCGCTGCGGCACGATCCTTTGGCGCCGCACGCTTCCCGGCGGCGTCGAGCATCTGTTGGGGACCAAAGATGGCGTGCTGATTGTCAGTGGCCAGAGCCTGTGGGGGCTGAACCTGGCGACGGGTCATGCCGTGTGGCATCTCGGCTATCTCGATCCGGCTTCCTTCGGTTTCGGTCGGGGCATCCTGGCGGGGGACGTCGTTTACTGGCCGACACGGGAAGACATTTACGTCGTCGAGCAGGCGACCGGTGCTCTCCGGCGACGGATTCCGCTCCTGGCTCGCTACGTCGAGTCTGGCGGCAACCTCGTGTTGGCTGGCGAATTCCTCGCCGTCGCGCAATCGCGTCGCATCGTTGTGTTTGGGCCGAATGCCGGACCTCCGCTACGGAAAAAGCAGGCGCTGCCCGGGACATTGACCGAAGACAACCGAATGGACGGCTGGCCCGTTGCTAAAACCGGCCTGTTCCCGATTTTGCAACGCCGGTAAAATCACGCGTGGGCTTTGCGGAGGGCGGAGAGAGTCCCGCTACGGCAGTGGATGCTGCCAGGCACTTGCCGGCCGTTACGAAGGATCGGGAAATGGTCGACCGTCGCGCTCCGCGTGTTTTTGCCGCACTATCGGCCGTGCTGATGTTGGCGGCAGGCGGATGCTCCCCAACGACGCGACTTCCGTCGATTTTCCCCGGTCCGGGTGACACCGATTCACGATCGTTCAATGCTCACGATCCACTTCCTGAATCGGATATTGGGCCCGACATGGGCGCGCGTCCGCCGGGATTTATGCAGGATTGGAGCGAGCCGCGTCGCACGCGAGCCGCTCAAGGGGCTTTGGGTGTCCCGCCCGGCGGAAGCCCAGCAGGCCCGGCTGCTCCGATGGTGCCCGGTGGTCCAGTTCCCGGCCAGATTCCGGGTGGTCCCGTGTTGGCGCCCCCCAATCAGCCGGTCGGTCCTGGGCCGAGCAGCCAACTGTATCCGGACGCTGTTCCGCAGTAGCGGCCTGTCCGTCGATCAATGTCTGAATGGGTGCCATCCCACTGCTCGGCGTGAAGGTGTCCGGGAATTCGGGCTGAGATTTCTCGGCGCTCACGCGCCGGTAGCCCCCGACAGGGGGCGGCAGAGCATAGCCCAGGGCGCAGCCCTGGGTAAGAAGATCCCGCCAACATTCCCTCAAAGAGTCTCATTTCAATTTGCCTCGCAACCCAGGGCTTGCGCCCTGGGCTATGCTCTTTCGCCCCTTCGGGGGCTTGCAGACTCCAGACCACCCGATCCAGTCGCTTTACGAATTCCCGGACAACTTCACCGCTCGGCGTTGGCATGCATCGCAAAGCATGTCCATCCAAAGCTGTCGGCATGGCACGCGGCAAATTGCGAAAGACGGACGCATAGTCCATCGTTCGTGGTTCTAGCGCTTTGCGGCTTCCTTTTCTTGGCAGGGCACGCGTGTGTGGCGCAGCAACCGCCGCGGCGCATCGATCGGTCGATCGAGTCTGAGGCTCAGAAGCTGATGACGCCGGAGACGCAGGCGGCTATCGACCGCGGCCTGGCCTTTCTGGCTGGGCGACAAGCTCCGCGCGACGGCTCGTTCGGCTCGAGTGCCAGCGCGCGGCGGCGCGTCGCGATCACCGCCCTTTCCGGCATGGCGTTCTTGTCCTCTGGCAGCACGCCCGGTCGCGGTAAGTACGGGGCGAACGTGCAGAGGGCGGTCGACTTTCTGCTGACGCGGTGCCAGCCCAACGGCTTCATCTACGACGAGGGGAACACGGGCGGCCACTTCGGCCCGATGTACGATCATGGCTTCGCCACGTTGTTCTTGGGCGAGGTCTACGGCATGACCCGCAACCCGCAAGTGCGGACCAACCTGGAACGGGCTGTCCGGCTCATCGTGAATTCGCAGAACAAAGAGGGGGGCTGGCGTTATGAACCCGACTCAAAGGATGCCGACCTCTCGGTAACGGTCTGTCAAATCATGGCGCTGCGCGCCGCTCGCAACAGCGGCATCTATGTCCCCAAACAAACGATCGACCGCTGCACCGAATATGTCCGCAAGTGCCAGACGACCGAGGGGGGATTCCGCTACCAGTTGACGACAAGTTGGCAGGCGGTGACCTTCGGCCTGACGGCTGCCGGCGTGGTGACGCTCTACAGCGCGGGCATTTACGAGGGCAAGGCGCTCGAAACGGGAATTCAGTACTTGGAGCGCTATCGGCCGTCGACGGCCATGCACCAGCCGGCCAACCATTATTTTTACAGTCACTACTACGCGGCCCAAGCGATGTGGCATGCCGGCGGACAGCGCTTCGAGCAATGGTATCCGGAGATTCGCGACGAACTGATCCATGGTCCCTTTCCGTTTCGCTCGTCGGGCGGCGGTTGGCGCGACCCTTCTTCGTACGGGGACGACTACGGAACGGCGATGGCCCTGTTGATTCTGCAGACCCCCAATAATTATTTGCCGATCTTTCAGCGGTGATACAGTTTCGCATCGTTTGGCCGCGTGCATCGGGCTGGAGCAAAGCATGCGACGGGAGGTCTTGGCGATTGCAATCGCTCCGGAAATAATGAGGGAGGATGGGATCTCAACCGCTTCATCCGGACAGTTCTTTGAGCGCGGCCAAATTGAACAGTTTTCGCAAAGTGCCGACGCAATCTCTGATCGATTCTCTCAAACCTGGACAACCGGGATCACTCAAGACGAGGCCGGACGGCACGATGCTCGATGGCCATCATCGAATCAAGATTCTGCGTGAGCGCGGAGTCGACGTTGATTCCTTGGAACGCGAGATCATTCCCAAGTAGCGTTCGTCCATAGATAATCGGTTGTCTCCCGAACGCAGGGGTTTTGGATTGAGCTTGCCAGTCTACTGGATCGATGGACCTTGGCCGGGCCGACTCGGCATTCTTCCCCGACCCCGAGGAGGGGATTGGCTTGATGTCGAGATTCGGTCATGGAAGAAACTCGGTCTGAACGCCGTCGTCTCTTTGCTGACGTCGGATGAGGTCATCGAGCTTGATTTGGAAGAGGAAGCGGACACCTGTAGGAATCACGCGATCGATTTTTTCTCTTTTGCAATCCCAGATCGCGGCGTTCCGCTTTCGCGGCAAGACGCGTTCGGGCTCATGCAGCGCCTGCACGAATTGCTTGCTGCCGGCTTGAGTGTCGGGTTGCATTGTCGGCAAGGCATTGGCAGATCCGGAATGGGCGCCGGGTGCTTGCTGATTCTGGCGGGGGCAAGTCCCGACGATGCTATCGCTCGCGTTTCTGGCGCTCGGGGCTGCGAGATCCCTGAGACTGCGGAGCAACGCGCGTGGCTCGTCGATTTTGCTGCCAGGCTGCATCAAGCCCCTCTTTGAAACACATGCTCGTTCAGCAGGGGCTTCGCTTGAGACCGAACTCGCCTGAGGTGAGGAAGGCATGCGTCGAGCCGAACGCTCGCACGCCAAGTTTCGATCGCATCACGAGTGTTTCGACTGGTCTGAAGTTACAGGTGGGGTGCCATGCCCACGGCTCGGCGTGGGCACGCATTGCGGGACATGCCCACCCAAAGCTGTGGGCATGGCACCCGCTGGTTCGGCATCGTCGAACCACGAGTCGGATTCGGCAATGGGTCGGTGCCCGACTGCTGCAGACTTGCCCCGGGTTACTAGTAGTGCTGGCGGCGGCTTGCGTCGCGCGAGCCGACGGGCACGTTGACGGGGCGACCATTTATCTTGCGGACGGCAGCCGCAAGGTTGGCGTCGTGCGGTCCCTTTCTCCCAGAGAGGTGGTGATTGCTACGGAGCCGGTTCAGCGATTCGCCACCGCGGACGTCGTGCGGCTGGAGTTTGCGAACCGCGCCGCGCCGCCTCCTCAGGCGTCGCTGATTCAATTAGCCAACGGCGACCGAATCGTGGCGGGTCTGTCGAGCATGAGCGATGAGTCGGTCGTCGCGCTCTGGAAGTCCTACCCCGATTTGCCTCCGGTGCAGATTCCGGCAGCCGCGGTTGCCGGCATTCTCGTCAGCGTTCCGGATGGGGTCGTGGAAAAAACGCGTGCGTTCTGCCAGGTGTTCGGACGCAGGGACAAATCCGACACCTTGCTGCTGGTCAACGGGGATCGTCTGGCCGGGGATTTGGCTTCTTTCGATCAAACGGCTCTCAAACTCTCACAGGCAGGAAAGGTCGTGCAGATCGAGTTGCCGCGCGTCCGGGGCATCGCGTTCAGCTCGGATCTGACCAGCCTGCCCGCGCCGCACAAGCCGCGGATCGAAGTCACCTTGAGCGACGGCTCGCAGCTCACCGGTTGGAACGCGAGTCGAGAGGCCGGCGGTGCGTTGCGATTGTCCTCTCTCTTCGCTTCGACGTTGGAGTTGCCTCTTTCGGCTGTTGCCGCGATTCGTTTCCTTGACGGGCGGGCGACTTATCTCTCGGATCTGCAACCGACCGAGAGCCGGCTGGCCCCGTACTTTGGTGCGAGCACTGCGGCGGCTCCTGAAAGGGGCCAGAGCGCGGCGGGCGGACCGCTCCTCGTGCGCGGGGTGCAGTATCGGAACGGCCTGGGCACGCGCAGTAGCAGCCGCGTCGTTTATGAGCTGGGGGGCCAGGTTCGATCGTTTCAGGCCACGGCGGCGATCGACGACTATGCGCAGGGTAAAGGCAACGTGCGGTTCGCCGTCGAACTCGACGGTGTTCGCGTCTGGACGAGTGACCTCGTAACGGGCCGGTCGCGCCCCTTGGCGGTGGGCCCAATCGACGTGTCGGGCAAGCAACAGCTCGCGCTCCTCGTCGAATACGGCGAGCTTGCCGACGTCGAGGACTGGGCCGACTGGTGCGACGCGATTCTGATCCGTTGACGAGTGTCCAGTGCAGGTGAAGCTCCGCGAGCGCGGTTACGCGGCGAAGAGAGCCCGACGCGGAAAGCTAGGCTGACGATTCGGGCCGTATCGTCGCGCGCTTGTGCGAACTTTGACCGGTCCCGTGGAGTTTACGTGTGGGGGGTTTCGGAATCTGGGGCGGCAAAGGGCGGGGGCTGGGGTGCGTGTTGACACAGTTTTCGGGTCCCTGTACAGTCCAGCGCCCACCCCGTCGCGGCAAAAGGATTTGTCTTTCGGCGGGACCGATGGATCGGTGGCACAATCCCAAGGCGGGGAGACGGCGTTGGCGCTCAGGGGGCTAGGGATCCTTGGGCTGGCAGCGGCACCATGTGCACTGGCCATGGGTTGCTTTCAGCCGGGACGGATGCCGTCGGCAACGCTTCCACCCGACGTTGAACCGGCAACTCCCCGCATGGTCAGTCGTACGCCCCTGTTGCCTGCGCCCGACTCCCAGGCCGTTATTGACGGCCGCTTCGATCCGTACGCCCCACCGGCGCTCGCGATCGATCCCTGGAAGCCCGGCGTTCCGGCCCGACATTGGACTTACATTGTCGTGCACCACACGGCTTCCTCCCGCGGCAGCGTCGAAAGCATCAACGAGGCCCATTTGCAGCGCCGCGACAAGAACGGCAACCCTTGGCGGGGAATCGGCTATCACTTCGTCGTCGGCAACGGCAATGGCATGGGCGACGGCGAGATCGAGCCGACCTTTCGCTGGCGGCAACAACTGCAAGGAGCCCATGCGGGCGAAGATGAACACAACCAGCACGGCATCGGGATTGCGGTGGTCGGCAACTTCGACCTGGGACCGCCGAGCCCCGCGCAAATCGCCGCCGTGCGTCGTTTGACCCACGTGCTGCGAGTTCGTTACGGCATCGAGCCGGTGAACGTCATCAGACATAGCGACATCAAAGCGACTGCGTGTCCGGGAAAATACTTCCCGATGGAAGAAATCGCCCAGGGGCACAGGGAACCGCTGCTGGGAGCGACAACGCCGCGCGACGGCTCTCCCGTCGCCACAACGCCGAGGGGTGACCTGTTGCGGGTTGCCGCCGAGGAAAGGAACCATCCATGACGTCGTCACGGTTTTCATCCTGGTCGGACGCTGCCGGGTCGGACGCTGCGCCGCCGGAGTTTGGGTTCTCCGCGGGCAGCGGTCGGGCGTCAGAATGCAGTGCCTCGAGCGAGGCTGCGTCAGACGGTACCTCGTCGCCTGCGGAGATCATTCTGTCCTCCGAAACACAGACGCAAGTTTGCGACGACGACTCTCGGCGGCCTGTCCCGCAGGTCCATCCGTGCGGCGTGTTCGTCCCGGAGAATTATGAGCCGAATTATGCGTACCCGCTGATCGTCTGGTTGCACGAAGCCGGACGCAGCGAACGCGACATCGTCGAAGTGTTGCCGCAAATCAGCATGCGCAACTATCTGGGATTAGCGCTGCGGGGCACCGCGCGCACGAACGGCGACGCGGGCGAAGCCTTCAGTTGGAGCCGCACCCGCAACGCAGGTTTGCAATTTGAAGAGCAATTGCACGCGAGCGTTCGGCAGATGCGGCGTGATTTTCACATTCACACCGAGCGCGTGTTTTTGGCGGGTGCCGGCGAAGGGGGCACCATGGCCTGGGATCTGTTTTTGACGCGGCCCCAATGGTTCGCGGGCGTCGCCACACTCGGCGGACGTTTCCCCTGGGGCCGTCGTCCGCTGCGGCAATTCCGCGATCTGTGCGGCAAACACGCGCTGATCGTCGCCGATGGTCAGAATTCGCCGAGCCACGCGCAGGCCGAGCAGGTCGGTCGATTGCTGTATTCGGCCGGTCTGGAAGTCGCCGTCCGCGCGCCGGCTGGAGGCTCCACGTCATCCCGCCCGCTCTTGCGCCAGGTCGACCGCTGGATCATGCGTTCGATTGGCGGATGCCTGTAGTTCTTAAGAGCCGCACACGACGTAGGCGGTCTTCTGCGGGCTCGGTGAGCCGACCTTTCGGCCAGCCGAACGCGCTCAGTGACTCAAGTGCGCTTACTCGCTCGAATCGGTTGACGCGTTGGTTTCGAGCAGACGTTTCGCCCGTCGATCGTCGAAAGCAACCTCGAAGATCGTCCGATACCAAAACGCTCCGAATCCCTGGCCGATACCGGACACAAACAGAAAACGCCAAACGTCGAATCTGCGTAAGACGTCTACGCCGATCGTGTAACTCGTGGGATTGGCTTGCTCCAACCTTTCATACGCAAGCGTACGGTTAAAAGCCCAATTCAACGTTGGCAGCGACGGCAGGTATTCGGGAACCAACTCTTCGAGAGCGTGCGGATACTGTCCGCGCTCGCTCTTGAACTGCTCGAGTGTTCTCCGCATCTCGCCAATGAATTCGCCCATTTCCGACAGCCGCGACTGGACGGCGGCGTTGAATCGGCTTCGACCGAATCGAACCAGAAGACCGATGGCGGTGCCGCCAACGAACCCAATGAGCGGCGCGAGAGCCCAGGACCTGTGAGTTCGCGTGAGCCAGTCCAGTGCCATTCCAAGTGACACTGACGCAACGACCCCACTAGCAAACAGTCCGTGGGCCAACCAACGAGATCCATCGACTTTAACCAAGTCGACATCCAACCTCATGAAGCACAGGATCGCGAGAATGGCGCCAGCGGCTCCGTAGCTGGGCTCGATCCCGAGAAGCTCTCTTACGGTTGCGAGAGGGCCGACAACGCCCAACCACCTCAATCCCACGCCGAGCTCGGGAGGGCACTGATACCCCTCGAAGGCATAGTGGCGTTTTGCGATCGGTTTCAAGGCGACTTGCTCAGGAGGCATGCGTGCCTCTCCGCGAACCGAGCTACTTCCCGACCAGGGGCGACAGCTTGCCCGAGGCGTCGGCTTTGTAGACCTGACCCGTCTTCGCCTGGGGGTTTGGGTCGGCAATCAGCAGACTGCCGTCGTGCCAGGCCAGGCCGACGGGATTGACCAGCTGCTTGTCGGCAATCCAACTTTGCGGCTTGCCGCCGTTGGTGAGCTTCCAAATCGCTTTGCCGTAGCCGTCGCTAACGTACGCCGTGCCGTGGCCGTCGAGCGCGATGTCATTGGGAAATTGGAAGAGACGATCCGGGACCACGACCTCGACTTTTTTGTCGGGCGAAACTCGGAAGAGCTGCGGCTTCGATCGCGAAACCACCCACAGGACGTCCTTATCGTCGATCGCCATTCCGCACGGCGCGGGCACGTGCGCGAATTGCTCCGCAGTTCCTCCTTTGGGAGGGATCTTCCAAATGCCCGCCACTTCCAAATCGGCGACGAAGATATTTCCCTTACTGTCGACCGCGATCGCCATCGGGATGCCGATGCCGCCCTGCGCACCTTTCAGCAGAGGCGTCGGCTTACCTGGCTCGTCGAAGCGGTAGATCTCGCGCGTCGTCGTATCTCCGGCGAGGACCTTGCCGTCGCGGTCGATAGCCACGCAGCGCACTTTGTTCAGCGGCGCGCCGATTTTTTTGGGAGCCGTGAAGAATTTCTCGATCGTCCCCTTCTTGACGACGACGATGCCCGGCAGCTTGAGATCGGCGACGTATACCGAACCATCGGCGGCCACGGCCGGCTTGAGCGGGTAGTGAAAGTCTTCGGCCGCTAACCCGAAAGACGAACAGACCATCAGCACGAGACCCGCGATTCCGCCGACACGCAGACCCATGAATCGACGCTCCAGACCAAAAACGGTTCGCTGTGATGATTGACCGGTAAGAAATGCTCTCATCCAAGAATAGCCGTCTCGCAGTGGCGCTGCCAACTGCTGCGAGATGCCCTTCAGCAACCGATCGCTATTCCCCGATCGTTTGGCCGCTTATTTGGCGGGCTCCGGCGGTGCTTGAGTAAGGGTCTTGTTCTTGGCCGCATCGAGCACATTGAAGGGCACACCGCTCGGCCACAGGATGCGGAGCACGTCGGCGGATCCGAGGCTGCCAATGCCGAAGTGCGTCACCGGTTTTTGCACCATCTGCATTTGGGAGACGGCTCTAGTCTTCAGGCAGAGCGTCGAGCCCACGCCCGCCGGAGCGATCCGATTCTGGCTGGCGGCCTTCGTTCCCGCAGGGGGACTGACAAGTCGGACGTCGATCCAATTGTTCGCGTTCCCGCCCTCGTTTCGCAGCAGGGCTACGCGTCCGCCACCCTTTTCCGCGCCAGATTTCTCCGCGCCCGATTTCACGACGATCAAATCGCTGTCCCCGTCTTGATCGACGTCGCCGAAATCAGCCGACCGAATTGGGCCGAACCCCGCTGGCAGCATCTCGTCGGCGGGTTGGAAGTGCCCTTCAGAGTTTCCGTGGAAGCACCGCACGGCGTCCCGATTCCAGGCAATGAGATCGGGGCAGCCGTCGTTGTCGTAGTCAAAAATCAGCATGTGATCGGCCGCAAAATCGGAGACGGCTTCGACGCCGATCGTGTCGACGCGTCCGTGTTCGACGCTCGACGTGAGCAAGAGCATCATTCCGTGCGGGCCACTGGTGAGTAAATCCCACGATCCATTCGAGTCGGCATCCAGCACGGCAAGCGACGTTGCTCCTTGCACCTCGGCCGCCTTCGCGGGAAAGCGCTGGTTGCGGAAGCGCGCCAAGCCGCGGCCACCAAAAAACGCGATGCCCGCGGGCGATTGTGAAGCGGGAGCAAGCCCGGGCGCGATCAGATCAACGTCGAGATCGTTGTTCCAGTCAACCGCCGTCAACGATCCGCTGCCGACCCCCAAGTTTGCAAGCCCCGACCGCGCCGTCATGTCGCGGAATTGCCGGTTGCCCTCATTCCGAAACACGTGCAAGAGCGCCGCGTTGGAATTGGGCATCTGACAAGCGACGACCAGGTCGCTCAGACCGTCGTCGTTGAGGTCGAGGGCGACCACCGACAGCGCATTTTTCGTCTGCTCTTGCAGCGCGGGTGCTGAAACGGCGTGCAACGTGCGCGAATGTTTGCCTTGGTTTTGTTCGGCGCGACTTTCGATGACGAGGACGCCGGCCGGTCCGAACAATACAAAATCAATCGCCGGCTGATGGCCGCCCAAATCAACGGCCAGGAAATGGGTATAAGCTCCGCGGGGCAGAGGGACGGACGCGACGGATGCCCACGTCTCGCTCTGTTCGCGCGTGAAGATCTCGAGCGATTCGCCGCGCAGGACGGCGATGTCGAGCCGGCCCGTCCCATCGAAGTCGACAAAGCGGGCCTCGAGCGCGTCGTCGATTGCGGCGAGCGGTCCCGACAGTGGAAGTTCTTGAAAATGCACCGGTTTATCGGCTGCGGGCAGGCGGCGATCGATGCGATGCTTTTGGTAGTAGGCGTGGGAAAAGTCGGAAACGAGATACCACGAAACGCTGCGGTCGAGCCGACGCCGATCGGCACTCAGCTCGGGAAGGTCGCGAGCCAACTGTGCAATGGCCGCCACGTGCTCGTCGACCGCTGGCCACTTGGCGCTTTTGGCGGCCGTTTCAGCTTCCTCGATCAACCGGCCGAAGCGGGCCGCGGCATTGCCCTTCTGATCGGCCAGGATCGGAAGCAGCAAGTTTTTGACACGGATCAGCGTGTCGCCGATCTTGGCATCTTTGCGGCGTGCCTGAACGCCCAGCCACTCGAGCTGGACATAAAGATTGTCCGGGACGAGTCCCTGCAGAGACTTGAGCGTTCCCACGCTGTCGGCCTTGTCGGTGACGGTTCCCGTCGCGAGCTGAGACTGATACAGCTCAAACCACTGCACGGGGTCGCCCGGCGCGGTTCCAGCCGCGATATGCTGCTCGAAGGCGCGCAATTTGGCCGAGCTGCGCGCCTGGGCGAGTTTGGCCGCCAAGTAGTGGCGCATGGGCGACTTGGCCTCTAGCGCCGCTTCGAGGTTGAGGGATGTTTGCGCCCGGTCGACCGCTTCTTCGTAGGCGCTGGGATCGCGTTTCAGGTCCATGGTCCCGACCGCCAGGAGGCGATCAATGGGCCAGTCTCGCCCGATCGGGTCGCGGGCACCCGCCGTCGCCAAGTTGAGAAAGGTGGGATCGGCGCTGGCGAACTGCCCGTTCTCAAGGTCGGCCACTGCACTGTTCTTCAGGTCGATCAGGTGCGCGGCCGATTTGGTATCGCGAAACTGATTGGCTTGGGCCTCGGCCTTTTCAGCCTCTGTCGGCTCGGGTGTGGAGGTGCGACCAAACCAGGCGTAGCCTCCGATGGCGATTCCACCCAGCAGGAGGGCCAGCAAGATCGCCTTAGTTGCGGATGGCATTCTGAGGGCAGCCGGGCGGAACGAAGTCACAAGATTCTCAAAGATAGACGCCGGTTTCCCGAGAGTAAAGCCGCGCGCCAAACCCCCTATTGTTTCAGCCAGGCTTCGCTCCGGTTAAAACGCCGCAAATAAACTGGGGACTCCAGCGAAGTGGTCTGAGGGGTCATTCGAGTCCCGACGGCCAGTGCCAATCCGTCATTTTTCAGTCTCCAAGGGCCTCAGGGAGGCCCTCAGCAGGCCAAATTTTTTCCGGGAACTGTTAGTAAAAGCACTTATTTTTTAGTGGAAAATTGATAGAAATCTGACAGACTGGGGGTCTCCTGATCCCAGTGAAGGTTTTTTCGCTTTTCGGGCAAAGCGAATCCTGCGCGAGTTCATGCGCGCGTGATGGCATTACGAAGTCTTTATATTTCCTCTTGAAAGGGACGAAGATGAGAAACAGGCGGAAAGGGTTCACGCTGATCGAGCTGCTCGTCGTGATCGCCATTATCGCGACCTTGATCGCGCTTTTGCTTCCGGCAGTGCAGCAAGCGCGGGAAGCTGCCCGACGCGCACAGTGCCGCAATAATCTGAAGCAGATTGCGCTGGCAGCGCACAATTACCACGACATCAACAAGCAATTCCCGAATGTGCTCGGCGGAATGGTCAGTGGCGAAAACCACGGCTGTTGCTGCAACCTGGGCGGCAGCGCCGGAGCCCATGGCTGCTACTGCGATCCGAACATGCACACGTGGGCCTCGCAGCTGTTGCCGTTCGTGGAAGCTCAAAACGTCTACAACAAGATCTGCCAGAACACGCCGCTGTTTGCCGCGCCGTTCTGCATGCCGGCCGGCCCCTGGTCGACGGCTCGCACCTACACGTTCCACAATTCCGGTTGCCCGGGCACGGATCCTTGTGCGCAGAGCCGCCCGGTCGCAGCGATCATTCCGGGCTACGTCTGCCCCTCGTCACCGCGACCCCAAAATCCGTTTGTTGAGCACACCTATCAGATTACTTGCTGCTTCCATCCGGCTTGCTTGACGTTCTGCCGGCTGAGCGGCGCCAGCGACTACTCGATCATTTGCGGCTATGGTCACTGCCTGAACGACTGGTACCAAACGTCGGGTGGCAAGTCGGTGTGCAACTCCGGTATTTTCTGCTGCACAGCCGGCGGCATTTCGATCGATCAAATCACGGACGGAACGTCGACGACGATCTTCTCCCTCGAGAACGCCGGCAAGCCCC
>DASRXU010000599.1:0-21116 GCA_035687365.1 Planctomycetaceae bacterium
CGCAGTATCGACGGCGTGATCCTGATGGACGAAACGTGCCTGCTGGGACCGACGGCCGACAATCATGTCGTCTGTCCCGAATGGGCCCAGACGGTCCTCTTGTTTCGCAAGGGCGACGGGTTCTGGGCCAAGTCGCAGTCACAAATCCTGATCGACAACAAATTGATGCCTGAAGGCGGCGGACCGGTGAAACCCGGCAGCTACGTCAGCGGTAACGACTTCGGATTTCGTCTCGAAGCGTGTAAGTGAGGATGGCGATGATCGAGTTCCTGGTCAGCTGCGTTATGGGAGCCGTGTACGGTCTCTTCTGGCTCACATTCACGGCTTTCATGATTTGGATGATCGTCGACTGCGCTCTGCATGAGTCGCGAGTCGGCAACGAACGATTGATTTGGGTGATTATCACGGTCTTTGTCCCGTACGTGGGAGCGATCGTGTACTACTTGTTCCGGCGGCCGGAGCGGATCCGGGCGTTTGGAAATTGACGGCGTGTTGAATCTGACGCTGTGCTGTTGAGGTGAGTTTGGTCGAGTGGGAACCGGCGAATCATGTGCAAGAGATCGCCGATAAAGGCGGGTGGCTGCCATGGTCGAGACATTGGCCTTTGCGGACAAGCTTCAGGAACCTCAGCCTAACGGCCCCAAATCTATGAAGTTCACATTTCAGCCCGAATCCAAGCCGCTCGACGGCTACACGATCAAGCGGGCCATCCACCGGGGTGGATTTGGCGAGGTCTATTACGCCCTCACCGACGCCGGCAAGGAAGTCGCGCTCAAGTTGCTGAAGCAGCACTTCGACGTGGAGCTGCGCGGCGTGTCGCAGTGCCTGAATCTCAAGCATCCCAACCTCGTGACGATCTTCGACGTCAAGACCGACGCCGACGGCGATCACTGGGTGATCATGGAATTCGTCGCGGGCAAGAGCCTCGCGCAGGTGCTTGACGACTATCCGGACGGAATGCCGATCGAAGACGTGACCAAGTGGATGGCCGGCATGGTCGACGGGCTCAATTTCCTGCACGACCGCGGGATTGTGCACCGTGACCTGAAGCCCGGCAACGTGTTCGTGGAGAACGGCATCGTCAAGATCGGGGACGTGGGACTCTCCAAGTTCATCTCCGAAAGCCACCGCAGCGCGCAGACCCAAAGCGTCGGCACCGTCTACTACATGGCCCCCGAAGTGGCGCATGGACGCTACGGTCGCGAAGTCGATGTCTACAGCCTGGGAATCGTGCTTTACGAATTGCTGACCGGTCGCGTGCCGTTCATTGGCGAGTCGGCCGGCGAAATTCTGATGAAGCATCTTTCCGAGCGGCCCGACTTGTCGCCGATCCCTCGCCGCTTTCGTCCGATTCTCGCGCAAGCCTTGGAAAAGGATCCGTTGCGGCGAACGCCCAACGTGCGACAGTTGCTGGAGGACTTCAAGCGGGCGGCTGTCGGATACGAAGCTCCTCAGCCGATCCCCGACGATTCGTTCGTTCACGAGACACTGGCCGATTCGTCGACGATCGATCGTGAGCGGCCGCACGCAGCGACGATTAATTTTCCCCAGGGAGGTTTTGCCCAGGGTGGTTTTCCTCCGGGGAATTCTCCCCAGCCGAATGCTCCTCAGGCGGGTTCGCCGCCGTTTGGTGGTGCCCAAGCGCAGCGGCCGGGCTCACCTGGGCCGGGTCAGGCGCCTCCGAATCTGAAGGACATTTTTGCCGGCGACGTGGCCCGGGCGATCAAGGTGGCCGAAGAGGCCGCGCGCCGCGCCGGTGAAATGGCCGATCGGGTCTATCGGAAATCGTACAACCGTCATTCATCGCGATACGAACGCAAGCGAGAAAAATGGGCCCGCCATGCGCGGCGCTTCCGCGAGCAATACCCGACGTTTTGGGGGCACCAAGTTTCGAGGAATCGCAATCAGCCTGTGCCCGCGGCTCAGCCGATGCCCCAGGCAGGGAGTCAGCCTGCCCCGCGCGACTGGTTTCGCACCGGTTGGGTCAAACTCGTCATCGTCGGAGTGGTGATTCTGGCTGTGATGCCACGGCCGTGGGCCAATGCTACGGCCGAGGCTGTCGCCGCGTCCATCACTCTTTCGGCCATGCTGTACTTCATTTTTTGGGGCATGTCGCTTGCTGCCCGCTCGAAATTCAAGGGATCGGCGGTGCCGCCGGCGAACCAAACAAACGCCGGGATTCCTTCGCCACCTGGCGCCGCGCCGGCGGCTGCCGCCGTTCCGATGAGCGCAGGCTTCGGTCGAATGCCCGTGATGCCCGGGGTCAAATCGCCCGGCGTGCGCCGCTGGACCGTGCTCGATCCCGAGACGCTTCGCGCGGTTCCGCTTCGGCAGCGCCTCAGCGAACTTCTCTTGTCGCTGACCTACGCGGCATTCGCGACGGGACTCATCGTCGGCGGACTCTCGTGGGCTACGGCCCTGTTCGCCGATTGGTCGCAAGTCGCACAGTTCGGCGGCACGTTGTTGGCCGGTTCGTGGCTCGTGCTGACGCAAGCGAAGCTGACGGAAGGCACCGGGCTGGATGCGACCACTCGTCGAATGGCCCTGGTCCTTACGGGGCTGGCGATCGGTGGAGTCTCGTTGTGGCTCAATCAATTGTTGGTCGTCACAGTTCCCACGGGCGACTCGTTCCACGCGGCCTTCGACCATCTCGGACCGAACTCCTTGGTTGAGGCGGGAACGAAGGGGCAACCCTCGACGGTCGGTTATCTGGTGTTCTTCGGCGGGCTCTTGGCTCTGCAACGCTGGTGGAGGCAAGCCGATTCGTTCCGACGGAAGCGGTTGGCGATCGGCGCCATCATCCCTTCTGCCCTGGTGGGACTAGCAATCACCGCGCTGTTCACGTTTCCGACTGTGTGGGGAACCGTTTGGGCTGCGGCTCTCTCTGCAACCGTCCAGTTGTCGGCGACCTGGCTCTCACCGAGTGAGCGCGTCGCGCTGATGGAGGCGGCCAACCATGCTGCTTAATGCTCTTCTCGCTGACGTTCCGATGGCTTGGATTCGCATTGCCGGACTTGGCTCGGGCGACGTCATCATCGGCTTCCTGTGGTTGCCGCTGCCGGTTGTCCTGCTGGGGTGCGCGGCTTTGTGGATGTTAGCCGCGGGACCACGAGCGAATGGGCCGGTCGCCTACGATCGATACGGTCGTGTGGTCTGTCAGCGCCGACGCAGGTTCTGGGTTGTTCCGGTGGCGATCTGCCTCATCGTGTTGGCCAGTCGCGGGCTGAGAGACCACGTACACGGGACCATCACCCTCGATTCCGATAATCACCCGGCTACCGTCGTCCAACGCCAGCGCCATCACTCAGATTCGTCACTTGAAGAACGTCTCGATCGTATCGGCGAGCACTTGGATCATGTCTTCGGAAACGGGGCGGCAAAGCTCGAACGACAGCTTGACCACGGGGCCGATCAGATCGACGGACAGGTCGAGCGCAGGGCGGCTCAACTCCAGCGGCAACTCGAGCACGTTGCAGCCCAGATCGAGCGGCACCTTGATCACGTCGGAAACCAGATTTCGCACAAACATCCGGTGATTCCGCATCACGCGGTTGCACCCGCCCTAGTCGTCGTGACTCAGACGAGCGAAGAGCCTACCGTGATCGAGCCGAATCCGCCGGCGCTGCCGGTGGTGGGACCGCCGCAGGGTGAGGTCGCGGCTGTCGCCGCAGCGCCCGCAGCCCCGCCAGCAATTTCTGCCCCGGTGACGCCGGTCGCACCCGTTGCGCCCCCTTCCCCAGTGGCTAACACGGCAGCACCGGCCGCAGGGCCTACGGCAAAGACAGCGGCTACCGCCGAGCCAGCATCCGAAAAGCTGCCGGAATGGGCCAAGACAGAAATCGTTGACGAAGGGACTCGGAAGCTCGTGGTCGTTCCCGGCGGCTTTGCCGGCTCGGAGAAAGAGGCCGAGCAAGAGGCGTTGGAAGCGGCCCGTCTGGTTTTGGGAGACGCCATTCAACGTGCCTATCCGAAAGTGGGCCATTGGCTGCCGCCCGCCGCTGCGATTCGCGAAGACGCGGTGCGTCGCACCTTCATCGAGAAAATCCATCGCAAAACCGTCAGCTCAGGCACGCCGTTCATCGTCTACCGCGGCTATCAGCAGATCGAGTTGTCGCCCGCCGTTTTCACGCAGCTGCTTTCCAGTTGGAAAGATCAGGTTTTGCCTGCTCGGCTTGAGGAATTGGGTGCGATCGCCGCCCTGTTGACGTTGACGTTCGCCACCGGGGCCGCCTATTTTCGACTGGATGACCGAACGCACGGCCGCTACCGTCGCCGGCTCGCAGTCGGGGCCGTCGCAGTCATCGGCGCGGGCGTAGCTGCAGCGGCAGCCCTGATTTAAATCACCCGTCGATGGCGGCGGTTCGATCCACAGCGGCTCGACCGCGGCAGGGTGATGACGACTGCGTGCCGTCGGTGGTAAGGACGGAAGTTGTGGCGAGAGATGCCGCTGAGTCGCTGCTGATCGTCGAAGTTCGTCGCGGAAGCGAGCAAGCCTGGCAGGATTTGATTGCCCGTTACGAGGGGCGACTGTTCGCCTTCATCGACAGCCGGCTTCGCAATCGCACCGCCGCCGAAGATATCGTGCAGGACACGTTCCTCGGCTTTCTGGTCAGCTTGCCCAATTACGACTCGGCGACACCCCTCGAGACGTATTTGTTCTCGATTGCCGCGCACAAGCTTACCGATGCGTTGCGGCGCAAGGGACGCCGACCCACGATTCCCCTCTTGGTGCAGGACTCACAGGGTGGGTGGAACGAGCCGGCCGGCACAGATCGCCGCGCCTCGAGCCTCGCCCAAAGTCGCGAACGCCGCGTGGCCGAAGAACAAGTGATCGCCGAGTCCATGCGGTCATTGATCGAAGGCTGGAAGGCGAGCGCCGAGAACGAGCGCTTGCAGTGCATCGAGCTACTGTTTGTGTTGGGCTGGACCAATAAGGCGGTCGCCGAACGGCTGGGCATCAGCGAGCAAGCCGTCGCCAATCACAAACACTTCGTGGTCGCCAAGCTCAAAGAGGCGGCCAAGAAGGCTCGGCTGCGCGACTTCAATCCGGCGGATTTCGGATTAGTGTGAAAGAGCCGCGCACGAAGTAAGTGGTCCGATTGACCGCGAGTTGGCGAACGAAGACCGCTTACTTCGTGCGCGGCTCTTTAGATTACGGGCCGATCACGAGCAGGCTGTTCTCGTGCTTCCCGACCTGCACCGGGTTGCCCGGGTCGACGCGCCACTTTTTGCCGTCGACGAGGAATTTGTATTCGTGACGGCCAGCTGGCAGTGCGACCGACGCCGTGTAAAAGCCGTCTTTGTCCGGGCCGGACATCCGCTGCTGGTCTTTCTTCCAGCCGTTGAACGAGCCGGCGAGGTAGATCGACTTCGGCGTCGTCGAGGGGCGATAGCGAAACAGTGCCTCGTAGCGGTCTTTGCCTTTCGGCGTGACGCGCGGCGGGCCGAGCGCAAAGTCCTGGTGGGCCGGGCAGCAATAGTAGGAGCCGACCATCATTTCGTCCCACGTTTGGTCGCCCCAGTGGACAGACCGGGTCGGGTCGGGGTTGGCCAGGTTGTTGGCCGAGTTGTCGAAGGACGCTTCACACCACAGCCGCGAACCGGCTGGCAATAGCTTCGGCTCGGCCAGCCAATAGACGTTCTGCCAATTGAAGTCGTAGTGGGGCACGTCGAGCAGCACTTCCTTCTTGCCGTCGGGATAGATGGCGGTGAATCGGAATGCCTTGCCGCGGAAATGCATGTGGGGGAGCATCGCGTAGATCAGCGTGTCCTCGTCGAAATCGTCGTCCGCTTCGAGGCGAAAGTCGCGTTCGCCCGGCGGAATCAGGAATTGAAAATTGACGATCGCGTTCATCTTCAGTTCTTTTCGCACGCGCTGGGGATCATCGAAGACCAGCCCCACTTCGCTTTGGTCGAACTGCTCACTGCCGTTGGGAGTGTAGTGCATCTGGAAGACGAGCTTCGAGCCGGCCGGAATGCGGCGCGAAACGCCTGGGGGCGGAATCATCGCGGGCGTGCCCGGCGCGAACGATCCGATCGTGCGAAACAGTGGATCTTCGGGGCGCGGCTCTTTTTGCTCGGGCGGCACAAAGAACAAGACCATGTGATGTACGACGGAGGGATTGCCTGCGTGCCCTTCGGTGGCGCGAACCCAGACGTCGTGTTTAAAACCGGGGTCGATCGTGAAGTACTGATACTGCACGATTCCGGTCGCGCGGACTTTGAACGGCTTGGGCATCCGCACGACGAGGTCGGGTTTTGGAATCCGCCAACCGCTGGCGAATTCCGGCTTTGACGGTTCCTGCGCCGGCGTGCTCGAAGATCCTTCCGGCGTGCCATTGTCGATCCAGGTACACAGCAGCCGTGTTTCCTCATCGGAGAGGCGGCAGTCGTTGGAGAACTTTCCGTATTTCGGGTTCGCAAACCAGGGCGGCATTCGCCGCGTCTCGACGACCTCGCGAATGGTGTCGGCCCAGCCGGACGCATCCGCGTAGGTGGTCAGTGGGAACGGCGCGATCTCACCCGTCTGGTGGCAGCTCACGCAGCGTGCCCGCAGAATCGGCGCGATCTGATTCGCATAGGTCACGTCTCCCTTGGGTTGGCGACTGACCCGTCCGATCCGGCATCCGACCGATTCGACGGCAGCCGTCTGCACAGTCTTGCCTTCGAGGACGGCCTCGAGCGCGTCTTGCAGGTAACGATTGTTGGGCGTCTTTCGCGTGTAGCCGATGCCGAACTGGTCATCGATGCGTCCCCAGTACCGCACCACGTGCGCCGCATCGAGGAGAAAAACTTCCGGCGTGCGGGAGGCGCCCAGCTGGTCGGCAATTTTGCTTCCCGGATCGCGCAGGACGGGGAAGCCGATTTTATGAACGCGTTGGAAGTGTTCGATCTCGGCCAGCGTATCTTGCTGATTCGAATCGATCGCGACGAACTGCACTCGCCTGTCGGCGTACTTGACGGCCAGCTCGCCGAGCTTCGGAGCGTATTGCCGAGCGAGCGGACACTCGGCACACAAAAACACGACGACGATCGCCTGCTTGTCCTTCCAATCCTCGAGAGACCGCGCCGCGCCTAGCACGTCGCGCAGGGCCAGGTGTTCGATGCGTTTGCCGACGGGTGATGGATTCTTGGCAGTAGAAGTTTTTAGCGCCGGTGACGCCTGTACGGGACGTTGCGTGCCGGCATTTTGCGGAGTGGGGGTGTTTGGCGTGGCCGTCAGAAGCAGGGCCAAGAACAGCGATGAGGAAGCGACTGCCGTCATCGAGTGTCTCCGAGGAGCATCGAGCCGTCCTGGGCGCCGACGTCCCGCTCAAGAATGAACTCCATCAGCCGGATGGGAGGGGATCAAATCTTGTCGCAGAAAAATATGAGACGTGCAACGTCGCTGCGAGCGTCGGCTGCGAAGCTGTGGTCGGCCAAGAGCCGTAGCTTCGCGCAATCTGAAGGCCGGCTGAAATCCGCCGGCCCGGTCGCAGGGCGTTGGCCCTACTTGCAAAGAATTCACCTGCGACCGGGCCGCACCCCAGTG
This sequence comes from Planctomycetaceae bacterium, assembly GCA_035687365.1. GTDB lineage: Bacteria > Planctomycetota > Planctomycetia > Planctomycetales > Planctomycetaceae > DASPSM01. The sequence continues at coordinate 7,532 of DASRXU010000599.1, forward strand.
CTCGCGGAGAAAGTCTCTCGAGGCGAAGGGGATTCGAGAAACTGCCCGCGAGCGTTCTGGGATGGACGGATTTTCATCCTCGCACCGATGCGATACAGTCGGTACGCGATGAATACCCCTCTGCCCGTCCGTCCGGTTTCACGAGCTCCTCTGAAATATGGTGCGCTGCCACTTTCTTCGCGCTATCTCTTGTCCCCGCTCGCCGGGTTTACAAACCTGTCATTTCGGCGCACCGTGCGGCAAATCGGCGGCGTGGGGCTGACCACGACGGATCTCGTCAACGCGCGAGGTCTGCTGGCGGGAAGCCCGAAGACGCTGTCGATGATCGAAACGTGTCCGGAAGAACGGCCCTTCGCCGTCCAGATTTTTGGCAGCGAGCCGGCGATCTTGCGCGACGCGGCCCAATTCCTCGAAGCCCGGGGCGTGCATTCCGTCGACATCAACATGGGTTGCCCGGTCGATCGCATCACCCGCAACGGCTCCGGCGCGAGCATGATGTGCCGACCCGCCGACACGATCAATCTGGTGCGCCACGTCGTCGAAGGGGTCAAAATCCCGGTGACCGTGAAGATGCGGCTCGGCTGGGACAGCGCACAGATCACCGCTCCCAAATTTGCGGCCGAATTCGAGCAGGTGGGCGTGGCGGCTGTCGCCATTCACGGCCGCACGCGCGAACAGGGATTCCGTGGGCAGGTCGATCGCGACGGCATTCGCCGCGTCGTGGAAGCCGTCTCGCGAATCCCGGTCATCGCTAATGGAGACATCCGCACAATCGAGGATGCGGCTCGGATGTTCGAGAGCACGGGTTGCCCGGCCATTTCGATCGGCCGGGGAGCGCTGGCCAATCCCTGGATCTTTCGACAGCTTGTGCAATGGGAACAGACCGGCCAGTGCGATCCTCCCGGAAACTTTGAGGAGCGGTTGGAACTGCTCCAAAAGCAGTTCAGGTACTTGGAGGAGTTGCGGGGCACGCGCTCGGCAATTGCGAGGTTCCGTAAGACGGCCCATTGGTACCTGAAGGCGATGCGCGTGCCGGGCAGGCTCCGAGCACTTTTCCAAGCAGCTGCCAACTCGGCCGAGATCGACGCCGCGCTCGCGGCGATTCAGGAGCACGGACCGATCGGCGGCGACCGCACGGGCGTCTTGCCGGACCTCGCCATTCCCGTGCCTTCCGGCCCGGTAGAACGCTGGTAGGAGAGTTGCCAGGCGAGCCGGCGGCGTCAGCCGGCGGGTGCTTTGGTGGTGTCCTAAGCACTATAAGATCAGAAAAGTCGAAGAACCGGCGGGCTGACACCCGCCGCTCGCCGGGATCGGGTTTGTCGCGCCTCTGGATTTTCCGCGGAGGGCGGCCTAACCTTAGCATTCGTTCACTCAACTCTTCTCACCATTCGTTCGGTTAGCAATCGGAGTCGGGCATGCGCTGCCGTTGGACTGGAGCAATGCGAATCTTGGGCATCGCGACGAGCGTTTTCGTTCTGTTTGGGGCCGCGCTTTCCGCGGACGACAATTGGCCCCAGTTTCGCGGCCCGGGATCGCGTGGCGTCAGCGACGATCCCAACCTGCCGGAGACTTGGAGCAAGACCGAAAACGTGGCTTGGGCCACGAAGGTCGCCGGCCGAGGTTGGTCCTCGCCGATTGTGTGGGGCGACAAAATCTTCCTGACCACGGCGATCAAGCTCAAAGGCGACCCCGAAAAGGTGAAGCCGGGGCTCTATTTCGGCGGCGAGCGGCCGACCCCCAAAGTTCCCTTCCGTTATGCCGTCGTTTGCCTCGATTTCAACACGGGCAAGATCCTCTGGGAGAAGACTGCGTACGAGGGAGTTCCCAAGTTTGGCGCCCACCTCAAGAACACCATGGCGTCGGAAACGCCGGTCACCGACGGCGAGCGGGTCTACGCCTACTTCGGGAACGTCGGCGTTTTCGCTTTTGACTTCGACGGAAATGTGAAGTGGAGCCGTGAACTTGGCGCGTATCCGATGGCCAACAATTGGGGCACCGCCGCCTCACCGGCTCTTTCCGACGGACGGCTGTTTGTGATCGACGACAATGAGAAACACTCGTTTCTCTCGGCGATCGATGCGGCGACGGGCAAAGAGCTGTGGCGGAAAGATCGCGAAGAGAAATCGAATTGGGCGACTCCGTACGTTTGGAAAAACGAAAAGCGGACCGAGCTGGTCACCTGCGGCAAGAACCGCGTCCGCTCGTATGACCTCGACGGAAAAGTTCTGTGGGAGTTGTCGGGGATGTCGTCGATCGTCATTCCGACCCCCTTTTCGGTCGACGGTTTGCTCTACGTCACGTCGGGTTATGTGCTGAGTCCCAAGAAGCCGCTGTTCGCTATCAAGCCGGGCGCCTCGGGGGACATCTCGCTCGACGCGGACAAAAAGGAGACCTCGAACAAGTACATCGCGTGGTCGAACCTCAAGGCGGGGCCGTACAACGTCACGCCGGTGCTGTACAAGGACGTGATTTACGTCCTCTACGACCGGGGTTTCTTGGCATCGTTCGATGCCCGCACTGGGAAGGCACTGTATGACCCCCCCTTGGCACGTCTGGGGGCTAGCGAGCACTACACGTCGTCACCCTGGGCTTACAACGGCAACGTGTTTTGCTTGAGCGAAGAGGGACAGACCCTGGTGATTCCGACGGGCGGGACCAAGCCCAAGATTGTTCACAAGAACGAATTGGATGAGCTGTGCATGGCGACGCCGGCGATCGCCCGCGGTAGTTTGCTCATTCGCACGGAATCGCAGTTGTATCGCATCACGTCGAAGAATCGCGTGGCGGCGGCTCAGTAAGGCTGGTATCGCGCTGCCGTGACGGACTTAGGCTGGAACCGGCATAATTCGAGCCTATTGGCCGCTTGAGTCGCGCTGCGGCAGCGTTTAGCATGATTCGAGCCGTTTCCGCCGCCGTGTGAAGGACTTGCCGTCGCCGTAGGACGTCGTGCTTATGCCCCATCCCGTTTACCGGGCGATCCTCTTGTTTGGCCTTCCGGGTGTTGGGAAGGGGACGCAGGGGCAGCGCATCGGAAGTCTGCCGCATTTTCGCCATGTCTCGACGGGCGAGTTGTTTCGTTCGCTCGACCCCGAGTCGAGCTTGGGCCAAGAAGTTCGCTCCTACAGCGAGCGTGGCCTGCTCGTGCCCGACGAGCTGACGATCCGTATCTTCCACGATGCGATCGGACGACTGATCACTTCGGGACAGTTTGACCCGGCCCAGGACACGCTGGCGCTCGACGGAATTCCCCGAAACGTCAACCAGGCGAAGATTCTGGACGGACAGTTGCGTGTGCTTCGTATCATTTATCTTGTGAGTTCCGACGAACAGGTGATGATCGACCGGATGAAGCGGCGGGCCGAGGTGGAAGGCCGAAAGGACGACGCCGACGAAGATGTGATCCGCCGCCGCTTCGACGTGTATCGCCGCGAGACAAAGCCCGTATTGGAGTGCTACCCGCGCGCTCTGATCGCCGAGATCGATGCGCTCGGGACTCCGGATGAGGTGACCGCGGCCATCAAGAAGGAGCTTGCCGCTTCATGATCCGCCAACGTTTGCGGGTGTTGTTCGAGCGGAGTGTTTTACGGACGTCAGATCGCTCGCAGCCGCCTTCGGGCACGGATTCCGCGCTGGGGCGATGGCGGCTCTACCAGCCCCGGCGGGGGGGCACTGGAAGCATGGGTCGCGGCTTCTCTGGATTCCGCGCGATCGCTAGAATGCGACGTCTGCCCTTTGATCAGCGATATGCCATCAGAAAGCGAGTGACTTTGTGTCGAAGACCCAGCGCAAGTTGAAGAAGGCGAACCACGGCAAGCGGCCGGCGAGCGCAAAGGCTCGCCGCCTCAAACGGCGCAAGATCCGCACCTGAGAGGAGTTCGCACAACGGTGCGGTCACTCGTCGCCCGGCAGGCTATCGCCGCCGCGCGATCTGCGGGAACGAAAGCCACCGCCCCCTTCCCCGTCGCGACCACCGCGTGCGGGTCGATCTCCGCGGTTGCCCTCAGACGACGACGGATCGCCGAACGCGCCGGGGCCACCCGGCCCCACGCGATCTCTGGCGAAAGCGGGCGGCCCCTCGCCATCCCCGAAGACGTCCATCAAGTCAGCCCCGCCCCCGCTGAGGGCGGCCATCGGGACCATCGAACGCAGGTCTTTCCCGATGTTGAGCTGAAAGACGTCGCTGCCACGCTTGATTTGAATGTACTTTGGCTCGACGGCAACGACCGTGCCTGTGACATCGCCGACCGAGATTTCCGTCCCTTTGTGCACGACGGTCTGCGACTTGGTCTGGGCGTTATACAGGTAGGCAGTCTGGTCTTCGTTGTCGGCAACGGACGCCATCAACCGCGTTTGCCGCGCCGGATCGTTGGGATCGACAGTTCGTGTGACCGCGCCGGGCTTCACGAACGGGTTCGCGACGAGCGTTTTCCGCACATCGTCGAGCTTGATGTCCTTACGCTCGGGGCGAATCGGATAGAGTTCGACTTCGGCCTTCGGAGCGTGTCGCGCGAGCGCAGTACCGTCGATGCCCCGCTTGAGCGTCCACGTGTTCCCATTGATCTTGGTGACGATCGCCAACTCTTTTTCGATGCGGACGCTGAAGCCGGGTTCCTCAGGGAACCCTTCAGTCGATGCGACTTTGACCGAATCGAAGGATTTCGGCAGCGAATCGGCCAACGTCGTGCGGGCCATCAGCCGCGTTCGCGGAGCCCCGTCCTCGAACGAGATGCCTTCGGCGATCATCGTCAGCTTGAGCGGACCGGACGTTTTGGGTCCCTCCACTTTAATGCTGGTGATGCGATGCAAGAGGGCGATCCGCTGGAACTCGTGCAGGAACGTCGTGAGTTGCTCGAACGTTCCCTCGCCCGTCACCTTGACGCTGATGGTCTTGTAGTGCGGTCCGTTCCCCTGGCGTTGTTCCGGAGTCACGTGCAGCTGGGAGAGACCGGAAGTCTGACCGAGATCGGTAAGCCATTGTTGATAGAGACGGAGGGCTTCGAGGGTTTCGGGCGGCAGGCTGCGGTTCTTCCATTCGCCCATTCGCTTCATCGTCTGAAGCAGCTTGATCTGTTTCTCGGACAGCGCTTCCTCCGTGTCCTTCAGTGCGCTGAGCTGAGCGGTGCGGTCGTCGAGTCGTCCCAAAAAGATGCCTCGCACGATGCCCCATCCGTACCAGACGATCACGGCGCCGACTAACAGGGACAGTAGAATTTTTTCGCGACGTTGCATCGGTCGGGCTCTTTGGGCGGGTGACTTGGTGTTTGTTTAGCTCTTGGTCGGTGCGCTGGGCACGGAGGTCGCCGGCGAGTTCGCCTCGCTGGGTATTGCCGATGGAGCTCCCGATTCGGCACCTGAGACGGGCGCCGGGTTTCCGGCCGGTTGTGCAGCGGGCTGGTTCGCAGGTTGCGCGGCCGGCGCTTCGGCTGCAGTCTGACGACCGGTCACCGGCACACTCGTCGCGGGAGCGCTCGTCGCCGGCCCGGTCGTTGTTGCGGCCGGAGGGCTTGCGGCCGACGGAGTGGGCGCAGGTGCCGCAGAGGTCGGCGGAGTGATCGTACTCGGCGCGGTCGCAGGAGTAGTCCCACCGGGCCGAACAATGCCCGGCCCACCTTTCGGCTCGATGGTTCCCGCCGCTTTGGGAACTACCTCGAGATTCAGGTCGATCTTCACACGATATTGGGGATCGGTGGTGTCTTCCGAGATCTCTTTGGGCGTGACGCGATAGCCAAGCTCCACGAGCTTATCCTCGAAGTCGTCAACTTCGCTGGGCACCTTGGCTCGTCCGGCGGCCACGACAACGGCCAGCTTATCGCGGGTAGCAACATTGGCGTCGAAGGTCGTCAGGTAGAGCTTGTCGGCCCCTCCCTTCGCCTGCTCGATCATTCGGAAGTGCTCCAGCCAGTCGATATCGCGCTGGGTCCAGTCATCGACTGACGCAGCCGTTTCACGTAGCGCAGCGTTCTTGTCCAGCAGGTTTTGAGCCGCTCCGTTCTTTGTTTTCAACTGGGCGATTTGGTCGTCGAGTTGCCAGACGCGGCGTTGGATCGCCCCCCAGATGCCGACGAGAACCAATACGACGGCCGCGCCCGCCAGGATCATGTAGAGCTTGCGCCGGTCGGGCTTGGGGTGCTGCCGCCGAGGATGCAGAAAATCGACGGAGTCCACGCGTTGGGAACTCTGTTCGAGCAACAATCCCAGAGGGGCCCACGCCAGTGGAGACTCAACCAGCCGAGAATCTGCGTCCCCAGAGACGCCGGGGGTCGACATCGGGTTTGTGAGGACGTGGAACTTGAAACCAAATCGCTCGGTGAGTGTTTCAGCCAGCGGCGAATGATCCGTGCGAGCGCCGATCAACCACCCCGAACCGATTTGCAGTCCCGGCGCGGCCTGACTGAGCGCCACCGTCGAGCGGGCGGTCTCTGCCAGAATCTGCGAGAGCTGATCCTCGGGCGGATCATGGCTCGACAGTGTGGCCGAATGCATCAGCACGATGCGATTTTGCCAGATCCCCGTGATCTCGACTCGCATGTCGACACAGCTCACGACTAACGTGGCGCCATCGGAGGCTGTCGATCCGGTATCCGACTGATGAGCAACCAGCTCGGCGGCTCCGATGGAGCTGAGGCCGATGGCTGCCGCTTCGAGCCCTGCCGCGGACAACATTGTCTGAATGCGGTCGGACAACGGTTTGCCGATCGTCGCCATCCAGACGCGGCGACCGGGGGCTTCCGTAAGCGCGGGCAACGGCAGATAGTCGAGCAGCAAACGCTCCAGCGGAACCGCTGAGCGAGTCACGGCTTGAAAGCGGACCAATTCTGGCAGTTCGTCCTCCGAGCATTCGGGCAACTCGAGCAAGCGTACGACGGCCTCTTCCCGCGGTAACGAAACGATGACCGCCCCGTTGGAGGCCGCCGTTTGATCGAGTTCCGCCCGCAGCCGTTTGCCGGCGGCTGCTGGCTGCTCCGAAGGAGTCTCGCCTTCCGCCCATTTGAAATCCAAGACCGCGCGGATCTGGACGTGCTTGGCAGCGACCTGCGCCGCAACACCCACCAACCGCTGATCGTCCCAGTCCAGTGCGAGATAGTCGGCCATCGAACTCTCTTCGTTGCTGTCGGCCAAGTTCGGCGGCGACGCTGCTCACATCGCCCGCCGATCTTCAGTCGTTAATTATAGGTCCGGAATGCGGGCCGCCGGGAATCCCCGAGGCGTTCGCAAAGGCGCCCCAATCGTCAGGGCACTCCCAACTGTTGAGGGGTAAATCCACGCCCCAGCTCGCTCAAATCGCGGAGATTGAGGATCCGCGGGGGCTGAACAGCGGCGTCGACGATGGCCTCCAGCCGCACGACCGGCCCTCCCTGGTCGAAAAATCCGACCGACTGCACCCGATAGATGTCGCCTCGGGACGTGAGATAGGGATCGAGGCTCTGCATCGTGGTCGCCGAGCAGACACCCTCGGTGACCAGCCACGCGTTCGTGGCGCGAGGGCTTTGCGTATTGGTCGTGAGCGTCGTACTTCCGGAGGTTTGGGCGGCCACAATTTGGGTGGCCATCTGCTCGGTCATCTTCGGAAGACCCAGCAGAATCTGGATGGGAGCTTTGTTGACGTTGATTCGACCTTTAACAAACAAATCATCGCTGAGTGACAGCTTGTCGAGCATTTCGGGAAGGTAGCTGGCGATCTGGGTTTGCGCTGACAAAAACGGGCTTGTCATCGGCCTGCGTTGGCCTTTGACTTGCACCGAACCACCGATCAGTTGGTAGAGGGATGTAATCGTGTGGCTGCCCGTCGAAGGCGGCATCGGAAGCTGCAGCCCGCCGCGCAGCACAGTCGGACCAGTGGTCTTATTTGCGTTGCTGGGAGTGGCAGGCTGCTTTCCGGGGGACGGATTGCCTGTGCTCGCCGGACCATACATGCGATACGCGACGATGTACTGGGCCTGCTTGTCGCCCAGCGTGCCTACGATCGCGTCGTAGAGTGCCGGCAGGTCCGTTTGATTGACGTTGATGCGCGACGAGCCATCCTGCTGGACGTTCCGCTCGGCACTGTTGACGGTGAGGTACGCGGACCAACCCCGGTCAAAGACGCCGTCGCCATTGGCGTCCTCGCCCGGATCCATCACGCCATTGCGATTGAGATCCTCGCCGAACAAGAGGGCCGGAGTGACGCCCTTCACCAGGAGCAGATCATCGAGGCTCTGCAGGGGGCCGTTAGCCGCGCGATACGGAGGGGAGAGAGTCGTGTAGTAATCGCTCTCGGCGCCGTACTGACGGGCCGTGTCGTCCGCGTCGATGAAATCGAGGATGGAGTCGGCCAGATCGTTCGTCATGTAGGGTAGGTTCAACAGGAAGTTGCGCGCCGTGGCGTCGGTGAGGCTCAAAGCCGAGTTCGCCTGCCAGCTGACCAAGCTATTGAGATTCAGCTTGCCCGACTCGTCGGTCAATCCGAACCGCACGGCCTTCGAAGTGGCATCGTTGGTGTCGCCGGCGACAACGCTGAAACGCCCGCGGCCCCGCGGCACGTCCGACTGCCTCATCAAGACGGCCGAGAGAGCGTCGGGCCGGCTGGTCGCGAAGTCGGGTTGAAGACGTTCGGTCGGGTCGCTCAACAGGGTGATCGCCATGTCGATGCCCGACTCGGCAAAGGCGCGAGCTTGTGCCGAGCGGCCGAAGCGATTCGATGCCTCGTTTTCGGCGACGCACATTTCGACCAGCGTGTAGGCGGCCAGTGCCAAAAGCACGATGACTACCAGGACCACCAGCAAAACGGTGGCCCGGCGAGTCGGCGACGAGCGGAGAAGTTCTCGTTTCATTGTGACATGTTCGCCGAGGTGCTGTTGATGGTTTGTTCGGAGATAAGTTGTGGTGGCGCGGTGCTCGTAATGGCGACCACGTGCCGGTACGTGCGGGGCGGTTGGTCCCGGTCGGCCTGAGTCCGCGCGCCGTACGGGTCGGTCGCACCGTTGACGGCGATCACGATTTCAACCGCGGTCGGCAGGGCTTGAGCCGTGGCCCCGCTCCAGGATTGAACCCAGTTGGTGCCGTCGAAATAACGGAAGGCGATCGACTGGACTTCCGGCGCGATAATGCGCGCGGACATCGACGATGTCGATGACGTTTCCATCGCATAGCCAATGGACGTCCGATCGCCCTCGAGCCGTGCCAGCCCCGAGGTCATCGGTTTGCCCTCTGGGGTCAACTGACCCGCGCCGGCGCCGGTCGGCAGGATCGACGACGTGCCTTCCCCGAGGACGAAATACGAGATGACCTTCATGTCGCCATGCAGGCCCACCAGGTTGGAGGGATCGGTGTTCGATTGACCTGATGATGGGGTGGACGATGGGCTGCCTGTTTGCGTTCCAGAGGGTGCCTGCATCATGACGGGCATGCGATGCGGGGTCAGCGTGTCCAACACGAGCGAAGCACCGTCGCCATACAGGCCGAAGACACTGCGCGAGTAGACATACTGAAAGGGGTCGGTCTGATTGGAACTCGTGCTCGAAGTGGAACTCGAACTGCCTCCGGAGCTTGGCGTCGTCGGGCTGGAGGGTGAGGTCGAGCTGGCCGCGGTGGTGCCGGTCGATCCGATCGGCTGGGGCGGAACCACCGAGCGGATATCGTTTTCAAACCTGTTGAACACCGCGCGGACGAGCCGCATCTCGCTCAGATCGTCCTGAGCGGCGGTCGTCATCCGGCGATAAAGATCGACTGCCGATGCGATGGCCAACACCAACACCAGGCTCAAGGCGACCGCGAGGATGACCTCGACCAGCGTAAAGGCGCGCATTGCCCGCGGGAGTGGTTTCGAGCATTGATCTATGTTGGCGACCTGTTTCACGTCCGAACTCTCATTGACCGCCGGCTTGCGATTGCTGATGTGTGACGCCGGCCTCCAAGGCCTTCTGTTTGGTGGCCTGGGTGGCACTCGTAACGAAAGCTTGTGGATCGCGGAGCAATCGGGTCAGCGTGAACGACGCATCGACTGAGTTCGCACCCTGACGGCGGTTGACGGTGATTTCGACCTGGTTGATGCCTGCATGTGTCGCCGGATTCACGTTGACACTCCAGGTCCAGCCCTCAAGTCCCGGATCTGTGAACGGCACTTCGCCGGAGGAGGTTGCAGGAGTGGCTCCGGCCACGACTTCGGCCATCTTGGTTTCGCACAAGAGCACGGCCTGGGACTGCATCCGGGACTGCAAAGCGGCCCGCGTCGCCGTTGTCAGCGCCTCCGACAGGGCGACGATGGCTCCGGCAAAGATCGCAATGGCGATCACGACTTCGTAGAGGGTGATGCCGCGCCGCGTGTGGTTTGCCTCTTTACCGACCGGGCCTTGCGACCTGACCGGGCGTGGCGCGAGTCTCCGCTTCATTAGTGAGACTCCGTCTCGAGCGGATGTATGAAGATCTCGCCGGTGACCTCACGAATTGTGAAGCGGTAACCGGCGCCGCGCGTGTCGACGACTACGAACGTCGCGTCCGTGCCGGTTCCGTCGGCCCGGAAGGTGATGGGATCGGACCAGGCGGCCGATGCGAACTCGTGAGCGTCGGGCATCCGAGCCAGGCTGGCGACCCACCCGGGATCGCTGCCGGCAGGCAACGGGGGAGTTTCGGGCGAAGACCCTGCTTGGGCCACAACTTGGAAGGACAAAGTCTCCGGCAGCATGCCGGCCTCGAACAAGCCCCGCGCCAGCGAACTGCCATCAGGAGTGAGGGCCGACCCCTGCGCGTTCAGCGCGTCAGGGTCGGTCGGCAGAGCAAGAAAGTGCCGACCACCCGGCTCGAACCGGAATTGGTAGCTGGAGGTCGCATCGATCGCGTGGACCCGCGTGGCCCCCAGCGCCGATTGAACCTTTTTGACTCCCTCCTTGAGGTTCACGTTGGCCAGCATCCCCAGAACCGAGGGAGTAACCGCACCGGCCACGATCATCAAAATGCCGATCACCAGCAGTAGCTCGAGCAGAGTGTAGCCGCGCGCGTCTCGGTGCAATCCGCTTCGCGCGGATTCGCCGCCGACAATTTCGCGTCTCGCTGAACAGTTCGAGCGTTTCATGAGATCGCCGTTAGTCCACCCCGTGGTCGGCGGACCCAGGCTCGATCAGATCGGATCTCGATCGAGCCGGTCGTTGCCCCGTCTCGGTTATTGTTCGCTCCAGCTATTGATGTCGTCGCCCCCGCCGTCCTCGTTCTGGCGATTGGGGCCCGAAGACCACACCGCCGGCTTGTCACCCTTGCCCTTGCTGGTCGGGTATTCGTAGTAGAGTTGCTCGCCCCAGGCGTCCTTCGGAGTGCTGTCCATGTACGCGCCGATCTTCTTGCCGTGATAGTCCGCCGCGCTGGTCAGCCCGGTGAGTGCTTCGCGGCCGCCAGGCGGGAAGGTCCCGTCGTGGTCGAGCGCATACATCGTGAGGATGTTCTGCAGGTTCTTCACGTTGTTGCGAGTCTGTTGTTCGTAGGCCGCCTGTTGACGTCCGAGGAGGGCCGGCACAACGGCCGCCGCGATCACGCCCAGGATGGCCACGACCAGCAACACTTCGATCAGGGTAAAGCCCGTCCGCTTGGACCGACGTTGACGGTGTGTTCTCATCTTCCAGATCCTTTCACTGATACGAATTGAGGGGTTGGCAGAAATTGGGGTTGGTTTTTTCCGGTCGACGACTGCGACTTCAAAATACCGTGGACGACTGCAGAATCGGGAGCAACAGCGCGACGACGACGAACAGCACGATGCCGGCCATCACTGTCAGCATCACCGGTTCGAGCATCCGCACAAACATGTCGAGCGTGCGGTTGGTTTGGCGCTCCAGCGTGTCGGCCACGTCGATCAGCACCTGCTCGAGATTATTGGCTTCTTCGCCGACGGCGATCATTTCGACGATCTCCATCGGAAACTCGCCGCATTTGGACAGCGGATCTGCGAGCGATTTGCCGGTCGATACGTTGTCAGCCGCGATACCGATCGCGTTCGCGAGAACTTTATTGCCGGCCGCGTCCTTCGCGATCCGTAGAGACTCGAGAATGGGGACGCCGTTCTTGAGCAGAGTGCCGAGGATGCGGCAGAACCGCGAAATCGCAAAGTTGCGAAAGATGGGGCCGGCGCCCCAGACTCGGATCCGCGCCTTGTCGAACCACAGCCGCCCATCGTCGTTCTGAACCCAACGCCACGCGTAGAACCCGATGCCCCCGCCGACTAAAAGCAGGATTAGGCCGTATTGTTGCAACGTTTCGCTCATCCAGAGGAGCCAGGTCGTTGCTGCCGGCAAACTGCCTTTCGACGCCATCCGCTCGAAGATCGGCGTGAACTTGGGTACGAAAAAAGTCAACATGGCGGTGACGACCGCGGAACCCATCACGACGAGAAATGCCGGGTAAATCATCGCGCCGACGACGCGGCTCTTGAGCATTTCCTGGTGTTCGGTGAAGTCGGCGATGCGCTTGAGGACGTCTTCGACGAAGGCTCCCTCTTCGCCGGCGCGGACCATGCTGACCGCCAGATCGTTGAAGACCTTGGGGTGCTTGCGCAAGGCGTCGCCCAGACGAGTTCCCTCAGACACGTCTTGTCGCACAATTTCCAACACGGCCTTGAGCGACCCATTCGACGCCTTGTGCTCCAACAGCTCGAGCGACCTGAGCAGAGGCACGCCCGAGCGCAGCAAGTCGGACAATTGACTGTAAGCGACGGCCAGATGTTTCGGCCGCACGCGGCGCGTTTGCTTCTTCCGCTGCGCGACGGTTTCGGGAGCGAGTTGCAGCCGCAGCGGGAACAGGGCCTTGCCCGCGAGCTGGCTGAGGGCTTCTTGTTCGGTGCCCGCGGTCAAGACGCCCGTGACCTGTTGGCCACCGGCGCCTCGTGCAACGTATTGAAAGTCGGACATGCGATCAGCCCAATCACCAGACGCAGGTCAAACTGCGTTTCGTCTAGCCGAGCCTCAAGTGGAAGCAGTGAAGCTTCTGCTGCGTCGGTCTTCCCTCAGGGCACGGCGACGGCTTGGCAGGAGCCCCGCCCCTCCCAATCGTGAAGCCGCTCTATAGTGTCATTCCCTTTGTGATTCGCAGGACTTCTTCGAGGCTTGTCGCCCCTTGCCGGCACTTTTCGTAGCCACTTTGGCGCAGCGTCTTCATTCCTTTTTTCAGCCCGTACGCCAGAATGTCCCCGGAACTAGCCCGCTCGACGCACATGTGGCGAACCGTGGTATCCGTGATGAGGAGTTCGTAAACGCCGGCACGGCCCATGTAGCCCGTCTCGCGGCAAACGCGGCAGCCGACGGGGCGATACAATTTTTCCGGCGGTGGCTCAGGGAAGTCATTGGGCAAGTCGTCGACGCTGGGGCGATAGGCCTCTTTGCACCGCGGACAGAGCAAACGCACGAGTCGTTGGGCCAACACGCCTTCGATCGTGCTCGCAACGAGGTAAGGCTCAACTCCCATATCGACCAGTCGGGTAAACGCACCGCACGCATCGTTCGTGTGCAAGGTGCTGAAGACCAAGTGCCCCGTCAGAGAGGCCTGAATGGCGCTTTGCGCCGTTTCGCCGTCGCGAATTTCTCCGATCAGAATCACGTCGGGGTCGTGCCGCAAAATGCTCCGCAGT
>DASRXU010000600.1:0-4774 GCA_035687365.1 Planctomycetaceae bacterium
TTCGTCCCGCACCAATCCTTACAAGAAGGAAGAGGACGTCGCGCGCGTCGAGGAGACGTTCAAGCGGCTCCAACTCGATTGTCTGATCGCCATCGGCGGTGACGACACGCTGGGAGTCGCGAGCAAACTCTTCAACGATCGCGGGCTGGCAACCGTGGGCGTTCCCAAAACGATCGACAACGACCTCAGCTCGACCGACGTGACGTTCGGTTTCGACACGGCGATCAACATCAACATGGAGGCCATCGACCGGATCAAGACCACGGCCGAATCGCACCGGCGGATCATGGTCATCGAAACGATGGGCCGTCACGCCGGCTGGATCGCCTGTTACTCGGGCGTGGCCTCGGCCGCGGACTTCATTCTGGTGCCGGAGGCCGAAGTCAACGTCGATCGGATGTGCGACCTTTTGAAAAAGCGCCGCGCCGCGGGCAAACCGTATGGCATTGTCGTCGTCAGCGAGGGGGCTCGACTGCCGGACGAAGTCAAGTTTGTGACACGGGCCGCTGAGATCGACGAATTCGGGCACGAGCGATTGGGCGGCATCGGCGAGATCATCGCCGAGCTGATCGAACAGCGAACGGGCATCGAGACGCGCGTCGTCACTTTGGGGCATTTGCAGCGCGGCGGAACGCCCAGTGCGTACGACCGCGTGCTGGGCACGCGATTGGGAATTCATGCAGCCCGACTCGCCCTGCGCAAGGAATTCGGACGGATGGTCGCCTTGCGAGGCACGCAAATCGTGAGCGTTCCGCTTTCCGAAGCGGTCGGCACTATGCGAACGCTCGATCCCGACTTTCTCAACGAAGCCGAGGAATTCTTTCGCTAAGACGCAGTCCGCGGCGAACGGCTGACTAGCGCCGCAAGACGCCGGACGGCGCGCCGCTTTCGCGAAACGAGCCGGACCAGGCGGCGGCTCCGGGCACGCTCGGAGCGTCCGCGAAGCACTGTTGAATGTTGATGAACTCCGTCTCAGCTTCGAGGAACGCGTCGACCACGTCGGGGTCGAAATGCACGCCACGCGATTCGACAATGATCGCTCGCGCCAGATCGTGCACCTGGGTGTTTTGATAGATCCGCCGCACGGTCAGCGCGTCGTACACGTCGGCCAGGGCAACGATTCGACCACAAAGCGGAATGTCGTCCGCCGCCAATCCGCGAGGGTAACCGCTCCCGTCGTAGCGCTCGTGATGCGTCAACACAATCTCGCGCGCCATGCGGAGGAATTCCGCATCAGGCTGCACCTCGGCCGCCGCCTCTAATGTCTCGGCACCCAGGCGGACGTGCAGCTTCATCGTTTGAAACTCTTCGTCCGTGAGCGGTCCGGCCTTCAACAGCACGGCGTCGGGCACGCCCACTTTGCCGATGTCGTGCAGCGGACTCGTGCGATAAATCAGGTTCACGTAGTCGGCATCGATCTCGTCGCGGTACTTCGGATGATGCGACAGCACTTCGGCCAACACTCGACAATACTCTCGCATTCTTTCGAGATGCGCCCCGGATTCGGCACTGCGCGATTCGGCCAGCTTGGCCAGCGTGAAAATCGTAACGTCGCAGCTTTCCATCGAAAGCAAACGCATCCCCGATCGCACGCGCAGAGCGAGTTCCGCCGGATGAAAGGGCTTGGTGATGAAGTCATCCGCGCCGGAGTCGAGACCTTCGACGACGTTGTGCGCCCCCTCGCGCGACGTCACCAGAATCACGTAGACATAACTGGAACTTGGCCGTTCGCGAATCTTCCGACACAGCTCGATGCCGTCCATGTTCGGCATCTCCCAGTCGGTGATTACCACGCGAAAAACGCCGGTCCGCAATGTCTCCAGGGCTTCACAGCCGTCGCGGGCCGTACTCACCTCGTAGCCAGCACTAGCGATTGCGGCGCCGAGCAGCTCGAGGGCAATTTCGTCATCATCGACGATGAGCACGCGCACTCGCGGTCTCCGAAGAAACCATCTCTTAAAGCGGCGCCCACGGTGAGCGTCACGGCTGGACCGACGTGATCTTTTTCCTGATGGGGAATGGGCCAGAGTTAGGCCCTATCCCCAGTCCGCTTCGCCGATTCAATCGTTAAAGACGGACTGACTGGATCTTTCACGCAGCCCCTGAGATGGAGGGGCGCAAAATTGGTCTCAAACTCTACGTCGGGACGGTCAAACGTCAACCGAAATCGGCGAGTTGGGGCGAGTTTATCGACGGGTGTTCAGGGCAATTTCGCGTCAAGCAGCGACAGCACCGATCGAGCGATGACCAATTCCTCATCTGTGGGGATCACGCGCACGACGACCGGAGCTTGCTCGAGGGAAATAACGGCGGCGTTCTGCTGGTTGCGCGCAGCGTTGATGCGGATTCCCAGAAACTCGAGCCCCTCGCAGATGCGGGCTCGCACTGGGGGCGCGTGTTCGCCGATGCCGCCGCTGAAGACGAGCTGGTCAAGCCCGCCGAGCGCTGCGGCAAGCGCTCCGATCCACTTCTTCGCTTGATAGCAAAAAATGGAAACCGCGTCGGCGGCCCGCGGATCGTCTTTTTCTTTCTCGAGCAGATCGCGCATGTCGGGCGACGTCTCGGAGATCCCCAGCAAGCCGGATTGGCTGTTGATCAGCTCGTCGATTGCGTCTGGCCCGGCGCCTTGCGTACGCATCAGGTAGATCAAAAACCCCGGGTCGATGTCGCCGCACCGTGTGGCCATCACCAGGCCCGCCGCCGGCGTGAATGACATCGTAGTGTCGATCGGACGGCCCTCGTGGACGGCAGCCATGCTCGCCCCGGAACCGAGATGCGCCAGAATAATCCGGCCGCGAGCCGCGTCTTTCCCGGCCAGCCGCTCGACCTCCCCCATCAGAAACGAATACGACAGCCCGTGGAACCCGTAGCGACGGACACCCTGGGCCTCAAAACGGCGGGGCACCGGCAGCAACCGCGAACAACGTGGCAAGTCATGGTGAAACGTCGTGTCGAAACAGGCGATTTGCGGCACCTTCGGCAGCTGCATTGTGAAGGCTTCGATGAGATCGATCTCCGCCGGCAGATGCTTGGGATCAAGCGGGCTGAGCCGCTTCAACTCGGCGAGCACAGCCGATGTCGCGCGAACCGGTGCGGCATACGTCGGCCCGCCATGCACGACCCGGTGTCCGACCGCGCGAATCGACTCGAGGCCGACGTGCGCCTCAAGCCACTTCATCAAAGCCTCTACGGCCGTTTCGCTCGTCGCCGAAGCTACAGGTTGTCGTTGCCAATCGGAAGCGCCCGGCTCGCGCCACGCAAGACTGGAATCAGCCTGACCAAGCCGCTCCAGCATCCCGTTGATTTGCCGTTTCGGCTGGGCGGCGGCATTGAACAGGGCGAACTTGATGCTGGACGAGCCTGCATTGATGGTGAGCACGGACGGGACCAGTGGCATCGGTCAAACTCCGTCGATTCGGCGCAGTGAAGGAAAGCCCGCGAGATCCACCCGTACGACCCACGGCTTCGAAACGCATCCGATCCCGGCTCGCTAAGAGCATTCTACGAGGCAACGCTCAAGGTCGCGATGGCCGATCACCCTACGAAAAAAGACGCCGGATGTGAAAGCCACCCGGCGCCTTGCAGTGTTGCGCGAAGCTACTCAAGCGAGATCACGGAAATAACGGACGAGGCAAGCCGCCCGGAGGAGTGATGCTCCCCGGTGCTGTGGGATGCTGCGTGCCAGGACCGGTCCCAGGCGCCGTGCCGCCCCCATTATTTCCGGGGGCAGTGCCAGTACCCGTCGCGGTACCCGTGCCGTTATTCATTCCGTTCGTTCCGTTGTTGCCGACACCAAAGCCGGCGCCGCCCTGGTTTCCGCCGATAAATCCATTTCCCTGGCCATTGCCTTGGCCACCACCGCGGAACTTCCCGCACCCAACCACTCCGGAATTAGATTGAGTGGTAGGAGCGAGGGTCTGCGCCTGATGACCCGGCACGCCACCGCCAACACTCGCGGTGGGAGCGGACGTGAGCGAAACCGTGCGACCGATGAACGCCTGAGGCGCGAAGTTGATGGTCTGACTCAAAGAGCCTTGACCGTTTGCGTTCACGGTAATCGTGCCCAACGTGAACACGGACGGACCGGGAGCGGCTCCCGCGCTGTCACCACAATCCCCGAACTGATTCACCGACAACGTATAGGTTCCCGCTGGAACGCGAGAAATTTGAGCGCTGACAAACGACTGGCTAGCGCCATTGTTATTGGTATTGTCGGTGTTGTTCGTATTGTTGGCGTTGTTATTCGTGTTGTTGCCGTTGTTGTTAGTTCCATTATTCATCCCGTTGTTGGTGCCGTTGGCAGTCCCGTTCGTTCCATTCGTGCTGACGGAAACCCCGGGGAGACCGGTATTCAGTCCATTGGTTCCGTTCGGGCCATTGTTCAGGCCCCCCGCGCCGAAGCTGCTTGTTCCGCCAAAGCCACTCGATCCGAAGTTACTTGTGCCACCATTTGCAGCGGGACCGGTGATTCCCTGTTGCTGGAAAGGATTGCTCGATCTGGCGTTGGGATTCACGTTATTTGTCGACGTATTTCCCGTAACGGGATTCGCACCGGGAACTGGCTGATTGGTGTTCGTATTGTTCTGCCCGTTGTTGTTCTGCCCGTTGAGGCCAACGTTAGACTGAATCTGCACGAATCCGACGACACCAAAGCCGGCGCCCGAATTCTGTCCAGAATTCTGCCCCGAGTTCTGTGCGTTGCCGTTTGCAGAATTTCCGGATTGCTGTCCCGGACTCATGGACGCAGTCCCGCGCAAAACAGCGACTGCCGCGT
>DASRXU010000601.1:0-2427 GCA_035687365.1 Planctomycetaceae bacterium
CCTTCCACGAAAGCGCCCGCGGTGTCAAAGCTCCCTCCCGACAACACAGCCTCTCCGTGGAAACCCTGCTGCGAATCCTCCGCTGTATTGACTTCCACGACTCCGCCCATTTTGCGGCCGTACTCAGCCGGAATGCCGCCCGTGTAAATGCTCAGCGAGTGGACATCATCCGCGTCAATTTCCGGACCGAAGCTGGGCGAGCGGTTGTCGGTGAGAGGGATGCCGTCGACGACGAACTGCGTTTGATATTCGGAGCCACGGGGATGCAAAACGGCATTGCCTTCGTATAGCCATCCGGGCTGCGAATTGACGAGATCCTGGATGGATCGGCCAGGAACCGCGCCGACTCGATTTTGGATGAAGTTCGAGCCAATCTGGTTAACGGAGCCAGCTTGATCGGGATCGATGAGCGTATTCGCCGCCGTCACGCTGACCGACTGGCTGGCCGAAGAGATTTTCAGCACAATCGAGCAGTCGGTGGGGATCGAAGACCGGATGTTGACGGTTTCCGAGACTTCGGCAAATCCCGGCTGGTTGATTTCGAGATGGTAGATGCCGAACGGAAGCCGCTGCACGTCCAAGACACCTTGGTCGTCGGTCGCCAGAGTATGCTGATATTCGTTCGCCTCGCTGACAATCTCAATCTTCGCTTTGACGCTTAGCCCCGACGGATCGGTAACCTTGAGGCGCAGTTCGCCGCTGTTCGTTTGGCTGTAGAGGGGCCAAGCGAAAAACAGGAAAAGCACTGCTCGTTTCTTCATGAACGGTTTGCCTCTGTCATTTCTTTATCGATCATGAGCTACAGGCTAGGCGGACACACGCACACCTAAACCACCGGCTGGACTAGCCCCTCCCAATCGACACATTCCGTTCGCCATCGTTTTGTTCACGCTTTTTTCGAGCCGATCGCCTGCACATGCGAGGTTCAGGACCCAGTTGCTTGCTCATTCACCTATTTTGACTGTTTTTCTTAAATGAAGGCAGGTCAACAGGAAGGCAACTTGGAGGGATTGGGTAGTAAGGTCCGGCCTACCTAGACACGGTGGAGGTCTGCGGTTCGAGCCCGCACGGCCCTACCATTCGCTGCTAAGCTAGACCCACTCCCCAGCACGCATGACCGGCTCCAAATCGCCTGCCGCGCTCACACCGTCCACATCGATGCGATTCGATCCGATCATCCAGTCGACGTGAATCAAGCTGGTATTCGCGCCTCGCGCTGCCAGTTCCTCCGGCTTCAGGCTGTCGCCATCTTTGACGCACGTGCTGTAAGCCTGCCCGAGGGCGATGTGGCAGGCGGCGTTCTCGTCAAACAGGGTGTTCATGAAGAGCAGCCCGCTCGACGCAATCGGCGAGGAATGCGGCACCAGAGCCACTTCGCCCAGCCGTCGCGCTCCGTCGTCCGTCTCGATCATCCGCTGTAGCACCTGCTCGCCGCGCGCGGCATGCGCCTCCACAATCTTGCCTTCCTCAAACCGCACGGAAATCTCTTCAATGAGCGTCCCCTGATGCGACAAGGGCTTCGTGCTCGTCACGCACCCATCCACGCGATCTTTGTGCGGCGTCGTGAAAATCTCCTCAGTCGGAATGTTCGGAATGCAGTAGTTTCCGTTCCTCGCCGGGGTGCCGCCGCCGAGCCACAGATGGTCGTCGGCCAGGCCCACGCGAAGATCCGTGCGCGGTCCGCGGAAATGCAACGCCCTGTAGCGCTTCTCGTTCATCCGGTTGGCACGCGCGTGCAGGTTCGCGTCGTGCGTTTTCCACGCGGCCAATGGGTCGGGCCGGTCCGCGCGCGACGCGGCAAAGATTGCATCCCAAAGCTTCGCCAGCGCCTCGTCCGGCGGCAGATTCGGAAACACGGCTGCCGCCCACTCGGGAGTCGCATTGGCGACAATGGTCCAGTTGATCGCGTGGCCGGCGATCAGCTCGAGCGCCGGCCGGTAAGCCTTTGAAGTCGCTCGATTGGCACGGCTCACGTGCTCGGGATTCTCGGCCGACAGAAGCGAAGGATCGTTGCCTGTAATCGCCAGCCGTGCAGCGCCGCTCCGGTAAGCCTGCGCCATGCCTTCGTATAGCCACGAAGGCGCGGCGTCGAAGCTGGACTCCGTGCCGTTGCGAAATCGAATCAGCGCCGATTGCTCGTCGGAAAACAACGTCGTGACGAGCGAAGCTCCAGCCTTGTAGGCGTGCTCGGCGATCCGGCGCGCAAGCGCGACAGCGTCGAGCGTAGCGGTCACCAGCAGCTCTTGTCCCGGCGCCAGCCCCAGGCCGGCGCGAACATCCACTTCAGCCAGGCGATCGAGCTTTCCTTCAAATTCGGGCGTCGGTTGAAAGGGGTCCTTCGCGAATGCTGTAGTCGAGGTCATGGCCACCATTATCGCGCGAGCGCAGCCGGATCCACAACGCGCCGGGTCTGACCAGCCCGGTCTG
>DASRXU010000602.1:0-9778 GCA_035687365.1 Planctomycetaceae bacterium
TGGGTTGGCCGCTTGGGTCATCGACCACGAAGACGCGCGAGTCACCGGGTTCCAGACGCAACTCCCAGCGGCGGAACTCGTGCGGCTACAAGCACGCGTCGGCCGATTTCAGCAACAACTGGCCCTCGCCCGGAGGGCCGCGCAAGCGGAGCAGAGCCTGGCTGCGACGGCGGCCGTGCAGCCTTCAGAAGCCGTGCCACACTCAGAAAAACCGGCAGCGGTCCCGGCATCACGTGAGACGCAAGTGGAAACTGGCTCGCTCCAGTTGACTTCGGGACGAGGTCCTGGCAGCGGTGTCATCGCGGACGCGTCGCCCGAATCGGAAGCGCTCTCGGCCGATGATTTGCGGCAACTTGCCAAGATCTCGTTGCAACTGGCGATGGCCGCGGACGAAAAGCGAATCGCCGAGTGCCAGGGGCTCTTGGACAGCTATTGGTGCCGTTACCTGTCTGTTCGCTCAGAATCGGTGGCACAGCCCGCCCCCTTTCGTGAAGCCGCGAAGCCGGCGGCCTCTGCGGTTCGCTAGCGCGACGTCTGAACGCTGAACAATTCAAACGCCAGCGGCGGCTTCGCCTGCCGCGACAAAGCTCGTCAGCAGGTCCCGCTTGAGCGCGCGGACCGCTTTCGCCGAGACCGGGGCCGTCCGGAGTCCCCCTGCGCAAGCGCTTCCGCGTACGCCGACAATGTCGGGGCGCACGGTGACCAGGTCCGGAAATTGCGCACGGCGGAGCCCGCCGGCCAAGGCGATCATCAGACCAGCCTGATGCACCGACTCGGACAAGCGCCGCAATTCGGCCAGTTCCATCAGCTCCAGGAGATTGCCGCTGCCCTTGTCGAACGTGTCGATCAGCAAGGCGTCGCAGCACACCGAGCGTGCCACGTCCAACAGCCGCGACGGCTCCAGGCTGTGGGCGATTCGCCAATCGGCATAGGCCACGGCCACCCAACGGACGTCCTGCTGGGCCGTTGTTTCCAGACGCCGTTGCACATTTTGCCAGGCTTCGATCCAGCGTGCGGGAGTATCGATTCCTGCGGCGCCGAGTTTGACGTAGTCAATCCCCGGCGGCAGCGAAAACTCGGACGTCCGCGACTTCCAGTCGAGCAACTCACCCAGAGCCGCACTACACGGCAGAGGAGTCTCTGGCCCCCGGCAACACGCAGCAAACTGTGCGACGGACGCCATCACGTCGTAATCGGCCATTCCCAGCGACCCGCGCTCCGGCTCCTTGATGTCGAGAAGGTCGCAGCCTCCCGCGACGGCGGCCCGCGCTTCGAGCGAATCGCGCACACTCACGAGCAAGGCGGGCACGGGCGCAGCCGGCGTCTGCGAATTCCCTGCGGTCGCAGAACGCTGGGGGGACAACCGGCGGAAAAAGCGAGGCGAGAGTTGGGACACAGAGCGATCCGTTTAGAGCAGGCGGGGCGACTCGTCGGCGAAGGGATGCAATCCTCCGAACGTCTTCGGTCGGGGCAGGGCATCGACGAGCGCTTCCGCCATTTTGAAGTCGGAAAATGTCGTGATCTTGATGTTCATCGGCCAGCCTTCGATGATCGTCACCGGGTGTCCAAGGTTCTCGACGAGTTGGGCTTCGTCGGTCGCCTTCAGCGATCCGCGACGGGCGAACGCGTCCATCAGTAACTGGCGGCGGAAGACCTGCGGAGTCTGCGCCCGCCAAAGGCCTTCGCGCGAGACCGTTTCGACAATCGTGCGGTTCGGCCCCACCCGCTTGAGCGTGTCGCTCGCGGGCACGGCTGGAATGACGGCGTCCGATTTTTCGGCCTGCACGAACAGCGTGTCGACCCATTCTTTGACGAGCAGCGGGCGGGCCGCGTCGTGGACGGCGACAAAATCGACGTCGGTTTTCACGCGGGCCAGCGCGTTCTGCACCGATTCAAATCGCTCGGCACCGCCCTCGACGATTTCGACGTTCATAAACGCCAAATTGGCACGGAACTTTTCCTTCACCCATTCCATGTCTTCGCCGGAGACGACCAACAGGACCTGGCTGACGTCGTCGCGGCTGAGAAAGATCTCTGCCGCGCGCACCCAAACGGGCCGCCCCTTCAACTCGACAAACGGCTTCTTGCGCTTGTGCATCGAGAAGCGGCTGCTCTGCCCGGCAGCCGGCAGGATGACTGCGAATTTGGCCATGGCTGGACTCCGCGACGCGAAATCGGTCGGCGAGACGAGTGAAACCTCGCCAAGTGCCCCCGCGTTCCGCCGATACTACGCACCCCCGGCGCTCGCGACAATTCACACTGTGGTTAGACAAACCGCTGGCAAACGCAGGTCAATGTCCGTGGGCGCCGACCCTTCATTTGAAAGTCTGGTGCACTCGATGACTCGCGTATACCAAGTGATCCTCATCCTTTCGACCCTCCTCGGCTCTTGGTTGGGGATGCAGGATGTTCATGAACTCGGGCACGTCGCTGCCGCGTGGCTGACGGGCGGCCGCGTCTCCCAGGTGGTGCTCAATCCGCTCACGATCTCGAGAACGGACTTCGCGGAGAATCCCAGGCCTCTGATCGTTGTCTGGGGCGGCCCGGTGTTGGGCGCAGCGCTCCCACTCGCGGTTTGGGTGGCCGCACATGCTGCTCGGCTGCCGGGCGCATTCGTCTTGAAGTTCTTCGCCGGCTTCTGTCTCGTCGCCAACGGCGCCTACATCGGAGCCGGATCGTTCAACCGCATCGGCGACGCCGGAGAAATGCTCAAGCGTGGAGCCGAGCCCTGGCATCTTTGGTTGTTCGCCGCGCTCACCGCGCCTGCCGGCTTGTGGCTCTGGAACGGACTTGGTCCCCAGTTCGGGTTGGGGAACTCCGCTGGCGTCGTTAGCCACAAAGTCGCGTACGTCAGCTGCCTTTGCTGCCTGGCTCTGCTCGCGTTGGGCTTTGCAATCGGCGGAGAGTAAACCAGATTCGGGAGGGCGAGGCTCCCGCTGATTCTTCCCTCACGATCTTGTCGGATCACCTCGGGGAAGCACCCGCCAGCTCACGCTGGCGGCTCGCCAAAACTGGTTCCATGATTTGCCAGATGGCGCGCGTCAAATGCGGACGGGCTTCAGTCCCAGGCTTTTGCGAATGACGGTCAATTGGCCGTAGTGCATCCCTTCGTGCCACAACAGCCGCATCAGGATATTGCCGAGCGTCGGGGCGAACTTTTTAAATTCTTCGGGCGCCGGCCCGGTGAGTTGCTCGTCGCTCAACGATTCCACCCAACTGCGAAACGCCGCTCGCGAGGTCTTGAAGTAATCGCGCAGGACGTCGAGCGGCGGATAACTGGCGGCGTCCGACATCGGCTGCGATTTGGCGAAGAACATCTCTTTGTATCTTTCAAAGAGGGTGCCGTCGCGGCCGGCCAGGGTCTTGAGGAAGTATTGATTGACGGTCGCCAGGTGGCCCAATGTCCACAGGGCATGATTGGCTCCCGGGCAGGGCTGGTGCAAGAACTCCTCGGCCGGGATCCCCGTGAATAGGTCGTCGACCGCCTTATCCGTCCAATCAAAGGCCGCCAGAAGTTGGTTCCGAAGAAGCTCTGCCATGGTCAATTCCTTCCGGGTGAAGTTGCATTACAGAAACAGGGGACGAGCGCAAAGGCTGTCGAGCGAGGCGCATCGGTGAAATCTTGACAGAATTTGGTGGCCGGCACAAATTCTCGCACGAAATCAAGGCTCACCCCCCACTATTTCTGGTACGGGGCCGTGTGCCACGACGGCCCGGTGCGGCCATTTGATCTTTCGAGCGAGCGAGAAACGACATGAGACTGACCCTGCGAACACTACTGGCCTACCTGGACGACATCCTGGAGCCCTCGCAGACCAAAGAAATCGGCTCAAAGATCACGGAGAGTAAGTTCGCCTCGGATCTGGTCGAGCGGATTCGCGACGTGATGCGCCGCCGCCGACTTTCGGCCCCTGAGGTCGAGCAGGCGGACGGGAGTCTCGATGCGAACGTCATGGCCGCGTATTTGGATAACACTCTCGCGCCGGACAAAGTGACCGACGTCGAAAAAGTCTGCCTCGAGTCCGATGTGCACCTCGCCGAAGCGGCCGCCTCGCACCAAATTCTGACGATGGTGTTGGGTGAGCCGGTCGAGATCGCACCGGAGAGCCGGCGGCGAATGTACGGTTTGGTCTCGCAAGGGAGCGGCGACAACCACGCCGTGCTGGCGGCCAACCAACCCGCGGCGGCCTCCGCCGATCGCGATGAACTCGACGACATGCCGACGCCCGTGCAGGCGCAGGAACGCACGGAGAAAATCGACAGCCTGCTTCCCGACTATCTGCGTCCGCGTCCTTTTTGGAAGCGGGCGTTGGTCGTCTCGGTGCCCGTTGCGCTCGCGCTTGTGTTTGCGCTGCTATACGTCACCGATCAGAGCAACAACCTGCGGCTCCCTCACTGGTTGGGAGGTGCCGACACCAACGCCGAAAAAATGGCGGCGATTGATCGGCCTCGCCCCGAACATGACAACGCCTCGAAGGCGGTAAAAGGAGGCGCGGCCCAGCCGGCCCACGTAGCTCTCGCGAACGCGACCGACCCAACAGTCGCCGGCGGCGCTGCTGCCAAGCTTCCCGTCGCGCCGACGACCGGTTCGTCGCCCCCGACGACGGCCCCCGACGCTAAGACGGCTGCTACGGAGACCAAGCCGGTCGTGCCGGATTCGAATCCTTTCGATGCCCTCAACGAGCCGATGGGGTCGCCGCCAGACTCGGCAGACACTGGTGCCTCCGCGTCGCCAAAGATACCGGTGGCTGCCACCCCCGCGGGACCTCTACCGGCCGTCCCCTCGTCGACGAGTCCTCCCCAATCGCCGACCGTGGTTCCTGCGAAGAGTCCGAGCGACGCAACATCCAAGGCGGCACCCGCACCGCAGGTGGCGTCGACGAGCAATGCAAAAATCGGCCGAGCGACTCCCGCGCCTCCGGTACCCGGCATTCCCGGATTGGATCCGAAACCGACCGCGCCGATGACTCCGGAATCGGCGAAACCCGAAAAGACCACTCCCGAAGCTCCGCTCGATGTGAAACTGGTGTCGAAAGCCGGTGTCTTGCTCGGGTATGACCCGAACCGCGACGACTGGTTTGTGCTGGAGCGTCCGAGTCTGAAACTGCCCGCTCCCGCCGAGGACGCGCGAGCGCAGAAAGGGGATCCCGCCAACGAACTCGTCGCGCCGACTCCTCCTGTTCCCATGGCGGGCGAGCGGCGGGCCGACTTGTTGGCCGCGCCCGATCCCTTCGACAGCCAACTCGACATTGGCGATGGTCTTTGCCGGATGTGGATCATCGGCGGCAGCTCCGCCCGCCTGTTAGCGCCGGCCGGAGCATCCCGCTTCGGCATCGAAGTTCGCGAAGGAAAAATCGTGCTGCGTAGCGGTGCTCCGAACACCGGCCCATATAAGCCGCTCGTCATTACGGTCGTGGTGAGTCGCGAACAATGGCAGCTCGAATTTCTGCGTCCAGAGACGCAGTGTGGCATCGACATCACGCCGCTGTATCCGAACCGGCCGGGACAAGACGCCAAAGAAGTCTCGTACCGCGGCGGATTGTACGTGGTTTCCGGCGAAGCCCGTTTCACCGAAGCCAAGGGGCGCCAGGGAACGCTGGTCGCCGGCACTTGGATTTCCCTGAAGCCGGGCGACTTGGCCGTCGCCACCGATTTGTCCGGTACATCATTTCGCGGCAAGGGGCCGATCGCCGGCTGGCTGACGCCTGAGACGCATCGCATCCCGCCGTCTCAGACCCGCATTGCGCATGACTTTGGCGAGGGCTTCTTGGCCGATCAGCCGATCTCGCTGTCGATCGGCACAGTCGCCAAGAGCGATAAGAATCCGAAAATCTCCGAATTGGCCGCCAAAACACTGGCTTTGACGCGCCAATACCCAACGCTGGTCGAAGTGCTGGCCCAGGTTCAGCACGATGAGGCGGTCGATGCCGCGGCCAAAGGGTTGCGAGCCTGGCTCCCGTTGTCGCCGAACAACGTGACCTTGCTGCAAAAGGAGCTGAGCACCGTTTATGTACCGACAGTCGAGGACATTGTGTTGCGACTGTTATGGGGTTACAACGACGAGGACGCCCGCAGCTTGGAGACCTCAAAGCAACTGGTTGAGTGGCTCGATAGCGACAAACTCCCCATCCGCGTCCTCGCCATCCAACAGATCAGCGAACTAACCCGAGGACAGACTCTGCGGTATCGCGCGGGCATGAAGAGTTCCGAGCGGAAAGCCTGCAAACGGCAATGGGATCGATACGTCGAACAAAACAAGGGGCTGATCCGCAAGTGAGGACGGGCGGTGCAAGTCCCCTCGCGTCTGTGCGGCAATTCCTCGAATTGATCCGCTTCAGCCACACGGTCTTCGCGCTGCCGTTTGCCCTGTTCTCGGCCGTTCTCGCGTGGCAGCAGCCGGACGTTGTTTTTCGCTGGCGCGACATCGCCGGTCTCTTGCTCTGCATGGTGTTCGCTCGCTCGGCCTCGATGGCCTTCAATCGTCTGGCTGATCGTCGCATTGACGCGCAGAATCCCCGCACGGCGGGGCGTCATCTTCCGGCGGGTTTGTTGAGCGTGACTGCCGTGAGCCTGTTTACGGCGTGCTGCGCAATCGGGTTCGTAGCCTCGACACTGCTTTTCTTCCCGAATCGGCTGCCGCTGATTTTGTCGCTGCCCGTGCTCGCATTTCTGCTGGGCTACTCGTACGCCAAGCGCTGGACCTCGCTGGCGCATTTCTGGCTCGGGGCGGCACTGATGCTTTCTCCGATCGCCGCCTGGATCGCGATTACCGGCGGAATCGCCTGGCCGCCCGTGCTATTGGGTTTGGCCGTCTTCTTTTGGGTTGGCGGATTCGACGTGATCTACGCCTGTCAGGACGTCGATTTCGATCGCTCGGTGCGTCTCCGCAGCATCCCCGCGCGGCTCGGCGTCGGTCCGGCACTCAAGCTGGCGGCCTTCAGTCACCTGTTGACTGTCGTTTGTCTGGCCGGCCTCTGGTGGACGGCCGGACTGGGCCCGCTCTTCGCAGTCGGCGTGGTGGCCGTCGCGATACTTTTGGCGTACGAGCACTTCCTCGTGCGGCCCGACGACCTGACCCGCGTGAACATGGCCTTCTTCAACGTGAACGCGGTGATCAGCATCGGCCTGTTCGTGGTAGGAACGCTGGACGTCTGGACGCACACGCTTCGCTGAGCGGGTGCGCATCAGGCGGCAAGGTCGCGATCGAGCGCTTAGAAGGATTGACCCGATCTGCCGGGTGAGCTAAACCGCGGCGCTGGGCCGAAGTCCACGAGCGAATGTAAGGGAGTGCCTTCGATGCACCTAAGCTGGAATTTCTTTGCGTTGGTCCTTGTGTGTTCGTGCCTTGAGCCGGTCGCCCACAAGGTGATTGCACAGACCCCAGCAAGTGCCGCAGTGCGCCAAGAGCCGGCCGCAGCGCATCCCGATCCGACCGCCATTGTGCGAAAAATGGTTGACTTTTACCGGAAAACCCGGTGTCTCGAGGTCCGTTGCGAGATTGTGGATCGCTTCAAAGCCGACAAGGAAACGACAACGACGATGAACGCAACGATCGTGGCGCAGTGGCCAAACCGGCTCGCGTTTCGGGTTGAAGTGGACAATGGGCAAATGGGGTTAGCGTGCGACGGCAGCAAGATGTGGATCTATTGCGGCCCCAACCCCGCGAAGCCCGCTCCGAGCAAGGAATCGCCAGACGGCGTATTCCGTGAATCCAAGGCGCCCGATTCGTTGGCTGAACAGCTCGAATACGAGGTCTCGGACGGAATGATCGGAATGATGCCGGGGGAGCGCCCGCTAGTCCTCACCCTTTTGGACGATGATCCCTTCGCGGTACTGATGAGGGACGTCAACACGGTGACCTACGTCGGAAAAGAGCGTCTTGGCGATCAGCTGGTGCATCACATCGCTTGCAGTCAGGACGTTTGCAATTGGGAGATCTGGATCGCGGCCGACCGCGAGCCGTTGGTTCTCCAGGTGAAAACTGATACGACTCAAATCGTCAAGTTTATGACTGCCAATTACGCTGAGAGCAATTCGGGCAGCGTGACTCAGCGGTTCACGGGTTGGAGCTTTCCGTGCATGGCCAAGGCCGCCGATTTCGCGTTCAGTCCGCCAAAGGGTTACGTCAACACTCCCGACTTTAGGGCGTCTCCGAGGCCTTCTTCCCCAATCGAAGTGCGAAAAACGGTGCCGGACATCTCAATCCCACTCATCGACGGGCGGCGGCTCAAGTTGCGCCACGGACCCGACGTGAAAGCAATCGTCCTTTGCTACGGGCAGCAGACAGGCAGCGTGGTCAATACAAGAGATTTGTTCCGACTCTCGAAGCTTGCCGCGCAGTACGAAAGACGCGGCGTACGAGTGTGTGTTGTCGACAGCGCTATCGGTGCTGCCGCGCGCCCTGGGGTGCTTCAAAAATGGGTCACCAGCAAAGGCTATCGCTTCAGCGTCGCGACCGATTGGCCGAACAAGATCGCCCAAGCATTCGGGGAAAGGGAGCCGAACCTGTTGGAATTTACCGTGATTATTGATGAGCAAGGTGTGATTCGCGCGGCCCCCAACTCGCACGGAGCAGAGCTCAAACGCGAACTGGAGGCAGTTCTGTCCGACGTGGGCTCGTCGCCAACGAGACAATAATTCGTGCCTGCATGGCGGTCGGGCGAGCGGCGGGTGTCAGCCCGCCGGTTCCACCTTGCTCGACCAAGGTGGCCGCGTCCGGCCGGGGGGACTAAAATACCGGCGACACTGAGATTTGTCTGATTTGCCGAGAAAAACTGCGGAGCCAGGCGTGGATCGCGAACGAACCCTTGCGACGATCACCGACAAAGTCGAGGCCGGCGAACGCCTGTCGTTCGACGAGGGAGTGTTTCTCGACGAGCAGGTCGACATTTTGACCTTAGGCCGGCTCGCCAACGTCGTTCGCGAACGCAAGAACGGTAACTTCGCTTACTACAACACGAACGTCCACTTGAACCCGACGAACGTCTGCGTCTACCGCTGCACGTTCTGCGCCTTTCGGGCCGATCTCAAGGCCGCCAAGGCGTACGACTTCACCGAAGAGATGATTCGCGAGCGGGCGCTTGAAGCCAAGCGGGCGGGGGCGACCGAGGTGCACGTCGTCGGCGGGTTACATCACCTGAAGCCCTTCGATTGGTATCTCAACGTCGTCCGCGTGATTCACGAGACGAATCCCGAACTGCACATCAAGGCCTGGACGCCTGTCGAGATTCACTGGTTCAGCTACATCACCAAGAAGCCGGTCCGTTGGGTGCTGGAGCAATTGGTCGACGCGGGGCTCGGCAGTCTGCCAGGGGGCGGCGCGGAGATTTTTCATCCCGAGGTCCGCGACAAGATCTGCGAACACAAAGCCGACGCGAGCCATTGGTTCGACATTCATCGCGAGGCGCATTCGCTTGGCTTGCGGTCCAATGCCACGATGCTCTACGGCCACATCGAGCAGGCGCGGCATCGCATCGATCATTTGTGCCGGCTGCGCGAGCTACAGGATGAAACCGGCGGGTTCCAGACGTTCATCCCGCTGGCTTTTCATCCCGAGAACACGGGCCTCTCGCACATCCCGAAGGCGAGCGGAATGATGGACCTTAAAGTCGTCGCGCTCGGCCGGCTGATGCTCGACAACTTCGACCACGTGAAGGCGTACTGGATCATGTTGGGCGAGAAGACGGCACAGATCGCGCTCAGCTTCGGAGCCGACGATATCGACGGCACTGTCGTGCACGAACTGATTTATCACGACGCCGGTGCGAAAACGCCCGAG
>DASRXU010000603.1:0-12428 GCA_035687365.1 Planctomycetaceae bacterium
AGGTCGTCCTCAAGCGACTGTATCTCGGCCGATCCGATCGGCCGCTCGCCGAGGATCGCTGAGAGGGCCTGGTGACTTAGTGCCGCGTCGAATTTTGATCGTCGAACAAAGTGGCGTCGGAAGCGACTGATCGGATCGCGTTCTTCACGAGCGACCGCTTGAAGGAGAAACGGCGAGAGGTATTCCGACTCCTGAAATCGCGCGTGCCGGCCCGCGTCGTCGGCCTGATCGAAAAACTGACGAAACGTGACGAATCGGCCCAACACCGCGCCGTGATTGTGGATTCGCTCGAAATCTTGCCAGAACGGCTTACTCACCTCTGGCCACCGGGCCCACACGATGGCCGCCGTCTGATCCTGCTGCATCGATTCGGCGAGCCGCGACGGAAAGCGGAGGTAGCTTGCCGCGCTATCGACTGCCAGTGGTATCCGGGTCGTCGCCTCGAGGGCCGTGCCATCGCACCCCTCCCATCGGATTCGGCTCTCCTCAGTGTCGGGGTAAAGTCCATCATCGAGCGCTACGTGCAGCGCTCCACGAAAGCCAAATCGATCCAAGATCATGGGCAAGAGTGTCGTCATTCCGTATCGGCGGCGCCCCCAGATCGATGGGACACTGCCCAGTACTCGCTGAAACGTATCGGACCCGCGTTTGAAATCTCGCAGCAGCGAGTTCACGGGAATCAGCGGGATCGGCCGCTCGGCCCATTCGCCTCCCACGATTTCCAGGCGGCCGGTGCCGAGGGCTTCGCGGAACTGCTCAATGATGGCTGGATGTTCGCGAGAGATGGTTTCGAGATCGGCCCCGTTCAAGAGCACGCTCATCGGCGTCGCAGACGCGACGGCTTGCTCCAAGTGTGCGTCCGCCAACCGCGGAATGAGCAAGCAGAGATCGATCAGATAGAATTCCACCGGGTAAAACCGCTCGCGAGCTTCGGTTAGTACGTCGAAGCAATTCTTGAGGTGGCTTCTGGCGGCCTCGACGTCCCCGGCGACTGCTGTTTCAGCGGCAGCGATTGCTTCCCGACCCAGATGTCCGTCGTCAAATCCCTCAAAGTGGTGCATCCGCCGGCTGAGCAGTTCCACCATCACCTTGCCGATTCCTAAAGCGTAGAAGTCGGCGACCAAGTCTTGGTCTAGAACGCTGGGGGGACTGAGCGGAGCGAGAACCGCCTGGGCGAGAGCACCGCGGTCGGTGAGTCCGACGACCACCGTCGCCCCGGCGGAACGTGCCTGCTCGATCCACCCCACCGGGACCAGCTCCTCCGATGCGGTCGGGATAATAATGAGGGAGTCGCCCAACGGCGCCGGCGGATCGTCGGCTCGATGGTCTCGAGCGAGGGACTTGCTCAGGCTCAGGATCAGCGGGTGCCAAGCGACGGCAAAGGCATTGAGCAGCCCGGCAGCCTTTTCGTCGGGCAAATCGACGGGCAAATCGTCGAGCCCGTGGCCGGGCAGCAGGATCACGACGTCATTGTAATTCATGTCGGATGATTCAGGTTATCTTCGGTCGGGGGCGCCGGGTGGGCGTTCGGCCCGTCGATTGAGCCATCTTGGCGTCGAGAAAGCCGCAATTAGCTCAGCTGCCGATGAGCCCGCAACGAATTTGACGGATCTTGGGAACTTTTTGAAGCCGCCCAGACGTCCAACTTGAACGGAGTGCCCTGAAAGGTCTCCGACACGCAACGGCCGCAGGCCGAGGAACCGCCACCGAAAATTTGACTAGGCCAAGGCTTGCGCTCGGGTGGTCGGGCACCGTATAATGAAATCTCGACATTTCTGAAGTCCGCCACCATTGCAGGAACGGTTTCGCTAACTTTCCCCAACTTCTCGACGCGGGCGGGGTTAGGAATACTGAAATTTCTCTGAATTGCGGGCACCACATTCATAGAGGACCGAATGCCAGGTAAACCCGGAGCTTGGGGTGTCGATATTGGACAAGCCGGCCTGAAGGCGATCCGGCTCGAGATCAACGACGCCACCGAACAGGTCGTCGCCACGGCCTTTGACTACATCCCCCATCCCAAAATTCTCAGTCAGCCGGACGCTATTCCGGAAGAGTTGATCGCCCAGGCGCTTGAGAAGTTTCTCAAGCAGAACGAGATCGAGAACGATCTCCTTGCGATCAGCGTGCCAGGCCAGTCAGCCCTGGCCCGTTTTATTCAGTTGCCGCCGGTCGAGGCGAGCAAAGTCAGCGAGATCGTCAAGTACGAAGCGCGGCAACAGATCCCCTTCGCGCTCGAGGATGTGGTCTGGGACTACCAGACGCTGGGGAAGGGGACCGAGGAGAGCGGCTTTTTGCTGGAAGCCGAGGTTGGTCTCTTCGCGATGAAACGCGACCAAGTCAACAACCAACTGCGGCCATTCACGAACGCCCAATTGGAAGTCGAGCTGATTCAGATCGCGCCCCTGGCGCTCTACAACTTCTTAAGCTTTGACCAGTTGGGCATCCGCCTCGGAGACGAGGCAGTGGCGATGGATTCGTACACGATCCTGCTCGACATGGGGGCCGACAACACCACGCTGTTGGTCTCGAACGGCCAGAAGATTTGGATTCGCAACGTTCCCATCGGTGGTAACCACTTCACGCGGGCGCTGACCAAGGAGATGAAGCTCACCTTTGCGAAGGCCGAGCATCTGAAGTGCAACGCGACCAAGTCGCCCGATCCGCGATCGGTCTTTCAAGCCTTGCGTCCGGTCTTCAACGACTACGTCTCCGAAATTCAGCGCTCGATCGGCTATTTCTCGAGCGTCAATCGCGAAGCGAAGATCTCCAAAGTGGTTGGGCTGGGGAACGGCTTCAAACTGGCCGGCTTGCAGAAGTTCTTGCAGCAGAACCTGCAATATGAGGTCGAGCGGGTCGACTCGTTCGACGCGATCACGACCGACTCGTTCAAAGACGCCGCCCTGTTCGAGGAAAACATCCTCAGTTTTCCCGTCTGTTATGGAGTTGCCCTGCAAGCACTCAAACAGACGCGGATGCGCACCTCGCTGCTGCCCAAAGAAATCACAACGGCACGGACCATTGCCCGCAAGAAGCCATGGGCCGTCGCGGCAGCCGCGGTCTTGCTCATGGGAGTGGCGGCGTCGGCCTTTGGGTATGCGCGTGTGTACCAGTCTGTGGGCGATCGGTTCAAGCCGGCCGAGGACAAAATCACCAGTGTTGTGAGTGCCTCAACCAAATTGAAGCAAGAATACAAAGCGGTTCGCGACGCGAATGATACAAAGAGCGGCGAAGGGACCTCGCTGCTGGAGGGTGTCAGCGGTCGAGATAATTGGCTGGAACTCTATAAGGCAGTCGACGAGTGCTTGCCGGACGACAAGCAGGAAGTGCCCGATGTCCGCTTGCAAAATCGAGTCCGCATTTTCTCGTTGCAGGCCCGATGGCAACCGGATCTTGCGGACTGGTACAGCAAGCTGAGCCAGAACGCAAAGGATAGATTGGACGAAAACGACAAGAAGACGCCACTGACCGGTGCGGGATTCGTAGTGACACTGCGCGGTGAGCACATGCACGACGAGCTTCTGGGGACTGGGCGGGACGAAAAACACCCAGACCTCGAGATCAGCGGCCGCGGCGCCGGTTGGCTCTATGACCATTTCGTCAAGCAACTGCAGCAGTGGGTTGTCCCGGCGCACGAAGGATCCGGGGAAGTCGGCGTTCGCAAGATCGGCATTTCGTACGCCACGATTTCGTCCTGCCCCAATCCACAAATAGTCCGAGCGGATCCCCTGGGCCGGGTTACTCCCCAATCGGCAAACAAGACTGGCGGTCCCAGTTGGGGGGGAGGCGGTGGCATGAGTAAGGGAAAGGGTAAGGGCAAGGGGTTCGCCGCGGGGTTTGGAGGTGGCGCGCGCGGCATGGAGGAGGGTGGAGGGATCGGTGGATTGGGATTCGAGATCAAGAAGGAGACGCCCCTCGAAGAGGGTGAGGTGGATCTCAAGGTCCCAAAAGCCAAAGATATGGAAGTCAACCACTTTGAAGTGCAGTTCGTGTGGAGGCCGGAGCTTCGGCCCGCTGCCCCTCCGCCCGTAGCTGCCGTAGCGGTCGCCGCTCCCGGGTCCGCGGTAGCGCCATCAAAATCAGGTGCTCCCCTAGCGAGCCCGCCCACGAAGAAATAGGTTCGTCGGACGGGCTAGAGATCAACGTCAAAGTCCAGTCTCCCAAGAGACTGTCTCGGAAGGACGTCGCAGAATCATGGACCAATTGAAAGTTGTCTTGGAACATAAATTCTGGATCTTGAGCGCGCTGGCCGTATTGCTCCCGCCCATCGGCTGGTGGGTAAGCACGGGAGACATGGGGACGCAGACGGACATACGCACGAAAGCGATCCAGGGCAAGGTGAAGTCATTGGACACCCTGAAAGACATCTCAAAAGCCGCCAACGACGACTGGATCAAGGGCGCAAAGGATGTGAATGTCAAATTGGCGAGCGTCGTCGATCACACGCACAAGTACCTTTACGATCATCAACGCCCGGTGATGACCTGGCATCCGCTCGTCCGCGCGGCCTTGGATGAGGCCCAGGTCAAGTATCGCGGTGAGACGGCGGTCAATCCCGCGGCTTTCGTGAGAGCGAGGCGACTGTTCGCGTCGCGGTATGTCGATATGTGGAGGAACGATGTCTACGAAGTTATTAAGCCATTCGATATGCAGGCGAACGACGGAAAGGTCTTGTGCTCGGAACCCAATGTCGGAGTACTGATCACGCGGGCCCCGGCTGAGGTCTGGCTGCAACGGCAAAATATGTCGGCTCAGGAGATGTGGGAGGCGCAAGAGGATTTATGGATGTTGCACTGCCTGATGAAAGCCGTGGCGCGCGTTAACGAAGGCTCGGTGAACATCGACGACGCTCGTATCAAGAGACTGATTTCGGCCACGCTCCGCGGCGGCAGTCAGGCCGACCTGACAGATCGCCGTAAAAAGAAAGAAACAAAAAATGCTACGGGGCCTGGCGGGGCGCCGGTCTCTCTGAGCCTTGATTTTGGCACGAGGAGGGGAGGAGGGGAGTCCGAATACGGCGCCAAAGCGCTCCCCATGATCGAATCGGACGATGTCTTCGGTTCTTCTGAGGAGACGTCTTCCCAAGGGATGGGGGGGGCCAATAACAATAAGAAGGGTCAAAGTGCCGGCGATGCTCCCGGTGGAACGCCCTATGTGAAGAGCGACCCCGGCGGAAAATGGCGCGCACGAGGTTTCGTCTTGCGCCTGGTCATGGATCATCAGGAAATCCCCAAGCTGATAACGGCACTCACCGAAAGTCCGTTCCCGGTCGAGATCTATCAGGTTGAGCATAAGCCATACGAGTTTAAGAAGAATCGGCAGTCGGCGGCGATCGCTGCGGAAAATGAAGCCGACCAAAAGAAAATAAAACTCGCCGAGGAGCGCGTGAACCTCGCGATGAATCAAGTGAATCTCGCGGAGGTGATGGTCGCCGGCGTTTTCATCTTCTATAACGAGCCGGCCGCGCCAGCCGCGGCGCCGTCAACCGCGCCGGGTAAGGTCGCCGCTCCGGTCCCCGCGCCGACTGCCACAAAGGCGGCACCCGGAACGACAACTCCGCCCGCGAGCGCCAAACCCGCCGCTCCCGCAGTTTCGACTTCCGCGGCTTCGTCACAGAATAATTTGGCACCCGGCAAAGCCCCGAATCCGGCTGCCGGGTCGTCTACCGCGCCGAAAGCCAATACTTCGACGGCGCCTGCCAAACCGAGTCCCACGGCTCCGAAGCCAGGGCAGCCGACCAAGACCTAGGCGAGACGGTGTCCAAGAGAACGTCAGTCTTTCGACAATTTGCTCGGATGCGAGAGAGCCATGAAGCTTGCCGTCCCAAATCTCAAGACCCTCGATTACAAACAACTCGGCATTGATCACGGTGAGAAGCTGGCGATTGCCATCATCGGATTGTTGTTGGCGTTTGTTTTGTGGTCAACGCGATGGAAACAGCCGATCGCCGAATCTCCCCCGGAGTTAGTCGAGCGGGCTGTCGGTGCCGAAGATAAGATCAAAAAGCAGGCTTGGCCGAAGGGTGAGGTCGATCTGCTGAAAACCGGCGCGGACTTGCACGGACGGGCTACCGCCTTGCTGACTCCGTTGGAATTCAGCCCGTGGATTCTTCCGATTCCGTTGAATAAGCCCTATCACCCGGATCGCACTCTGATTAGCAGACCGAAGTGGCTGGCCGTCAAAGATCTCCTGGCAGACGCTCAGGTCGTCGACTTGGAAATGGATCCGAAGATCCCTCGATTGAACGACGGCTTCAAGAAAATGAAGAAGGAAGAAAAGCCTGATAAGGCCAAGAAAAATGACAAGAAGGAGCAGGAGCCTGAAGAGAAATCTGATGTTCCCGACGACCTTAAACGAACCGGCGGCGGCGAAGGCGGTGGTTTGAAGGGCTTCGGCGGTGGAATGGGGTTTGGCGGCGGAAAACGCGGCGGAATGGGGGGCATGAGCGGCGGCGGAAGGAAAGGTAAAGATCCCGGCGAGCGCGTCGAAAACAAAGGGAAACGCCGAGGCCGAAAACGCAAGAAGGCGGGCGAGGACGACGCCGCTGCGGAGGAGAGAGCCGCCAAGCGGGAGAAAGAGAAACCGGTTGGACGCGGATACCACATCGTGTCCGTGCGTGGCGTGTTCCCACTCCGCGAGCAAGTTGCCGAGATGATGCACGCGATGGGCAATGCGGTGACTCGTCACGAAGCGCAGGAAAACATCCAATTCCGCGATTTCAAGCTTGAGCGGCAAGTTGCCAAACCGGGACCGGAGCCGTGGAGCGGTCCGTGGGAACCGGTCAACCGTGAAGCAACCCTCGAGATGTTCCATAACGACGTCTACAGCTTTTCGGCGGAAACCGTCTCCGACGGCATCATCGACAATCATATCTGCATGCCGTTGCCCGTTCGGTTGATCGGGGAATGGGGCCGGCTGGCCACTCATCCCGCGGTCAAGGAGTTCGCACTCTCTCCGGAAGAAGTGCAGACACAGCTGGAGTACCAGCGCAAGGTCATCGAAAAGCTGCAGGCCGAGAAGAAAACCAAAGACGACAAGATCGACAAACACGGCTTCGCCGAGTTCACGAGCAACACTCGTAAGCCCCCCCGCAAACGTGGTGCGGCGGCTGAGGTGGATGAGAACAGCAAACCCATCGAGCAGCAAATTCTCGATGACTTGGCCAAAGCCCCCAAGGATCGGCCGACAGAGGAGGCTATTAACGACAAGTTGAAGGATTACATTGCCAAGCACGCCACCCCGCAAGATCACCTCTTGCTGTTCCGTTATGTCGACTTCAATGTCGAGCCGGGGAAAATCTATCGCTATCGCGTCAAATTGGTGGTCGAGAATCCGTTTCACAATCTGCACGCGGAACAAGTGAGCGATCCTTCGCTGCTCGAAAACGAAACTCTAGACACGGAATACAGCGAGCCGACTCGACCGGTTTATGTTCCCGAGGACGCCAAATTTTTTGTCGCTCGGGCCGACGCGCGGCCGGGGCGATCTTCGCTTCCCAACGCCGAGGTCGATCTTTATCAGTGGTTTGCCAGCACGGGAACCGTGGTCAATCAGAAAATTACCGCTCAAATCGGACAGCTGATCGGTGGACTGAAACCCGCACGCGTGTTGAACCCTGCCTTGGACACTGCGGATACGGAGAGGGTTCCGTTTTCCACGAACGACGCTTTGGTCGATATCGCCCCCGGCTTTTCGCTTGAGCCCGGTTTGCACCGCGACTTGATCAGCGAGATTGCCTCGTCGGATACCAAAGATAAGAGCGAGCCGAAGGAGAAAAAATCGGCCGTGGACAAAGACCGGAAGGGGGGCAGTATGGTGCCCGACGTGCTCGTCTTCGTCGATGAGAATGGCGCACTACGTATGATCGATGGCCTCGACCAGGAAGAGGACCACCAAATCGCGAAGCAGCGATACGCCGTTCAGAACGAGCAATATGGAGACCTGACAAATCAGGATGATGACAAGGGCGGCAAGCTAGGCATCGGAGGCTTTGGGGGTAGCCCTGGGGGCAGCAAAAAGAAACGGGGCGGGCGAAGTCCGGGTATGCCTGGTCGTGGTGGCGGCAGGGAGCTCAAGTAGTCGTCGTCAAAGCGGCGCGTGACTTGGCTGTTCCGAGTAGACAGTGGCGCTTTGTTGGGATCTGTCCAGCGTCTGGCGCTCGGACCCATCGAGAATCAGTTTTCTCAGCTCGGCTGCGACGAAGAACGATCCGGTCACGCAAATGAGATCCTCGTTAGTGGCGAGGCGAGAGGCAAGCGACCAGGCCGCCGCGGCGTCCGTAGCCACGTGGCACACATAACCGGCGGTCGCTTGCACCATCGCGGCCAGTTCGTTGATCGGCACTCCTCGAGGATTCGTGTGATATTGCGTCAGCACGACGCTGTCGAAGCCCGGGAGTAATTGCCGCAACATCCCCGCCACATCTTTGTCCCGAGTGGCTGCGAAGATCAGGATCTTTCGCGACACGCCGGGGAAGTCGTGCTGGATTGTGCGCAAGAGCGCGGCGGTCGCCGCCCAATTGTGCGCTGCATCGACGACGATCGTCGGCCGAGTGCCGAGAACTTCGATTCGCGCCGGCCAGCGCACCTCCGACAGTCCACGTGCGACGGCCGCATCAGGAATCCGTAAGCCCTCTTGGCGCAGCAAGGTCGCGGCGGCGACGGCCAAAGCGGCATTGTCCGATTGATGATGGCCGAGCAGGGGGACCCTCAGCCCGGCCCACTTGCCCCAGGGAGTGTCTACGTCGATTCCTCGCCCCGCGGTGCCGTCATTGGGATCGTCCGCGATTGAGTCGTCATTGCGGTGTGGACGCCACAAGAGTTCCCGACCGAGTCGATAAAGCGGACTTTGGTGCCGGAGGCAGACAGCTTCAATGACGTCGCCCGCGGGGCCAGAATCGACGCCGCTGATCACAGGGACCCCCGCTTTGACGATCCCGGCCTTCTCGCGCGCGATTTCCGCCGTCGAGTTGCCAAGTACGTTGGTGTGGTCCCGACTGATGTTGGTAATGACGGAGACGTGCGGCTCGCAGACGTTGGTGGCGTCCAGACGTCCCCCCAGCCCGACTTCCAGCACGGCCAGATCAACGGCACAGTCGCGGAAGTAGAGCCAGGCGATGGCGGTCGCCAGCTCGAAGTATGTGGGCCCCGGGCCCTCGGGCGCCCGATCCATGTGCTCGATTGGCTCAATGAGGCGGTTGACCAGATCGACTAAGTGGCCGGGCGAGGGGGAGGCTCCATCCACGACCATTCGCTCCTCGAACGCAGACACGTGCGGCGATGTGAAGAGTCCCGTTTTCTGACCGGCCGCGGTCAATATTGAAGCGGCCATCGCCGACGTCGAGCCTTTGCCTTTGGTCCCGGCGATGTGGATCACCTTCAACCCTTCATGGGGGTTGCCGGTCTGCTCGAGCAGCCGCCGCATCCGGCTCAACTTTTGATCGTCGCTTGAGAAGGCGATCCCGGTCACCCGCTCGTAATTGATACGGCCCAGGAGAAATTCAATCGCCTGGTCATACGTGTGAACGAAATTGCTCATGGTCTGCAGGAGCACCCGGCTGATTTGGGAACTGGGGGTTTTGAATCGCGGCCGGCCCGAACGGCGAATGCTCTATCACCAAGGCTTCGCTGCGAGGCCGAGTTCACTTGGTGAGAGACTCGACTCGAATGTTGCGGAATTTCACGATTCCGTTGTGGCTCTGCAGGCCGAGGTAGCCGCGCGTGTTCCGTAGTGCCAGCAGCGGAAACCTATCGGGCTTGGCGTCCACAACACGCACGCCGTTGTGGATGACGATTACGTGCCTGCCCAGACATTGAATCTCGAGTGTGTTCCAGGCGCCGGCTGGCTTCGATAACCGGGGAGCGGCACCCGCGATGTCGTAGAGCGACGCACTAAATTGGTAGTCTTTGAGTCCTTTGTAGCGCGGCGCATGGTCATCCAAGATTTGAATCTCGAATCCCGCGGCAGGCAGCGACGCGTGTTCTCGGTGGTGATTGCCATCCGCCGGCACGTGCACGTACACACCACTGTTTGCCCCCTCGGAGACCTGATAGTCCAGCACGAGCCGGAAGTCACCGTACTCTTGATTCGAGCGCAGCCAGGAATGATGGGCGCCCCGACAGACAAGGCAGCCGTCGCGCACCAGCCAATCCTCGGCCGCCTGCTTGCCGATCGGTTCCCAGCCGGCTAGGTCGAGCCCATTGAAAAGGGCTGTCCCAGCAGCCCAGGCCGAACCGGCGACGAGCAGCAGACCCGCGACCAGCAGGGCCGCTTGCTGCAAGAGCCTCTCCAACGTCCCGGTCATAGGTGGCGTCTCAAATAGCTGGTGTCACGAATGATGGCTTTGCTGCCCACGAGACGTGACCCATTGTAACAGCGGCCTCGATTTTCGAGGCGAGTCAGACCTCCCCGGTTTTCCTAGTTTCGCGATCCTTGGGTCGACATTCACGCCCGGGCTGAGTTTTTTGGAAAATCGACAGAGAATTCCCAGAACAGATAAAGGTTGCCGGCACATTGCAGTCGAAGAAAGAAAAAGGGCCCAGATTTGCGGTTTCACTAAAGTTTCAGATGGACTTGATCAGACACGCCCGGCAACTGTCATGAGCACGATCGGCGGACTCACCGCGGCGGGAATGAATTTGGCGGGCTCCATCGTCGGAAGCTCGCATCCAGAAGCCGTCGCCGATCAGGGTGACGCCGCGTCGGCCGACCACCGCGCGCAAATCGATCGGGATGCGACGTTAGCGCAACCTCCCGAGGACGTCGCCGATGCGGAGTTCTCCAGCGATCGGGACGCCGACGGCCGCCAGATGTATCTGCGTCGTCCACTTGAGCCGCTTGATTCCACCGAGACTGCGGCCGATGGTTCCGACGTGGTTCCGATCCCACGCGGCCGCAGCCACGCCGCCGACGCGTCTGGAGATCGGGGTAATGCCCTCGATATCGACGCTTGAACGCGGCCTTTGGCTCGCGGAAGTAAAGCAACCGCCTGGTGAGCGCGTGCCCGCAATTCGACGCTTGGCAGCCGCGATGCGCGGCGCGTTCGTCAACCGGCCGTCGCGTTCTGCGACGAGAGGATCAGCGAGATCAGCTTTGCGCCGTGAATTGGTTTAGTCGCGTAGTCGTCACAGCCCGCGGCAAGACATCGTTCGCGATCGCCAGCCATGGTGTGCGCGGTGAGGGCAATAATCGCGCCGGAATAGCCCGCGGACCGCAGCTTCGAGGTGCTGGTGTAGCCGTCCATGATCGGCATTTGCATGTCCATCAGAATGACGGCGAACGGCTTGCCCTCCTGTTGCGCGGCAAGAGCCCGCTCCATCGCGGCCAGGCCGTTATCGACAACTTCGACTTCGGCCCCCGCCTTTCGAAGGAGAAAGGAAAGCAGTCGCTGATTGTCGATGCCATCCTCGGCAACCAACACCCGGCACGACAACCGTTTTGCCGTGCTGTTTCCCCTCGGGACCGGTGAACGAGGCACTCCTGAGTCAGTTGTCGGTTGAGACAACGGGACGCCGTCGAGCGTCCCGATGGCGACAGTCACCGTAAACGTCGAGCCCCGACCTGCCTCACTCTCCGCGACGAGGTCCCCTCCCAGAAGGTCTGCGAAACGCTTGCTGATCGTTAGCCCGAGGCCTGTTCCTCCAAATCGACGCGTGGTCGAAGCGTCAGCTTGGGTGAAGGGGCGGAACAACCGGGCTAGCTCGTCGCAGCTCATCCCGATGCCCGTATCGCGTACGGCGAATTCCAGACGCCCGCTTCCGACCCTATGCGGATCCGGCAGATAGCGAACACTAATCTGGACCCCGCCCGTTTCGGTGAACTTTAGTGCGTTGCCCACGAGGTTGATCAAGATCTGTCGGAGCCGCGTCGGGTCACTTTCGATTGTTTCGGGGATCGGCCCGGGGTAGACCGATTTCAATTCGAGCCGTCGAGCATCAGCGCGCACCTTCATCAGCGCGATTACGTCAGCCACAATTTTCGCCGGCGAAAAGCGGATGCGTTCGATCCTCAGCGAACTCGCCTCGATCTTTGACAGATCGAGAATGTCGTTGAGGATCTCCAACAAGTGTTCTCCGTTCCGCTTGATGGTCTCTAATGAATTGACCTTTTCGGCCGACGCGTTTTCGATCCCTTCTTCGAGCAGGAGCAGATCCGCGAAGCCGAGGATCGCTGTCATCGGCGTGCGGATTTCGTGGCTCATATTCGCCAAGAATTCGCTCTTCGACTGGCTCGCTTGCTCAGCTCGGCGGCGCGCGACCTCGAGCTCGGCGGCCTG
Source organism: Planctomycetaceae bacterium (assembly GCA_035687365.1). GTDB lineage: Bacteria > Planctomycetota > Planctomycetia > Planctomycetales > Planctomycetaceae > DASPSM01. Next base: position 12,275 of record DASRXU010000603.1, read on the forward strand.
CTCAACCAAAGCTACCGATTGTGCCTCGATTCGTCTTCTCGATTCCTCAACTTCGGCCGCGAACCGCTTGAGCTCGGCCTCAAAAGATTTTCGATCGGTGATATCGGTGAGTGTGCCTGCCATTCGCACGGCGCGGCCCTGGGCGTCAGCAATT
>DASRXU010000604.1:0-16183 GCA_035687365.1 Planctomycetaceae bacterium
ACTCGCGATAGCCGATGCCGCCGGTGGTATAGCAACGGCCGTAGTCGTCGACTCCGCCTTGCAGAACCCCGAACACCGCGCTCTGGCCGGGCACGACGTGCCACGGGTAGTACAAGTCGGCCTGGTACGAACTGCCGTCCCAACCGACGCCGCGACCGAAGTTGCCGTTCAAGAAGAAGGTCGGACCGAACGGCCCGTCACCGACGCCGAACGGGTTGTTCCAAGTCGCTTGGCCGGGCATCGAGTCGTAGGCGACTTGTCCCGGTGCTTGCGAGTTGGGTGCGACAGTTTGGCCGTTTTGGATTGTGGGCGGCGTGGAAGCGTCGGCGGGTTGTGAATCGAAGGTGACGTGCCCCGCGGTCGGCTGGACTCGAGACGGTGATGGGGCTGGTGCCGCATCCAGGGAGACCTTCCCCGATGGAGTCGAACCCGCCGTGGGGTTCGGAGCAAAGACATTCGCCGCAGGGGGATTGGGATCGTCCGCCCAGGCCAGTGTCTGGAGACTCGCGCTAACGAGCAAGCCGAGCAGAGCGGTTCTTGCAATCGTTTTCATCGATCTTCCCGATCTTGCGACGTAGAGACCTACCGGTAGTGCCGGCTGTAGCAGCTATTCTGAAAGTTTCGGTAAGATCGGTCGCGCGAGTTGAATCGATTTTGACGACTGTGTGGAATATGCGGGCAAAAACTGCCCAAACCCCCAAAGTACGGCGACTAACGGCTGCGCGGCGCGACTTGCCCGAATTAATCCCGGCAAATCGCCCTCGAGCGCGGACACGGCGGATGTACAGGTATTCCCTAGGTGAAAGCCCCTGGGAATTCACGAAAGTGGTCGCGACAGGAGGTGCTTTGCGCGCCGACTCAAGCTGGCCCAGCCCGAAGTTTGGTGGGTTTTCCGGACTTGCGGAATTTTTTCGCAGAGGGGGAATAATCGGTTGCTGGAGAGGGTCTCAGTTGATGGAATGGACCACTTCAATTTAGCCCGTTCCTTGGGGGGGCGGGAAAAGTGGGGACTTAAATACGTTAGGAAATCGTCCATGAAGAAGCTCACCGCGATGCTGTTGACTCTCTGTTTCACCCTGATGATCGTCGGCTGCGGCGACGAGGCGAAGACGACGAAGAAGGTCGAGACCAAGACGACTGAAACCTCGAAGCCGGCGGCGAAGTAGTTCGCGGCCTCGCAGTCTGAAGTAATTCGCGCCCTCGCGAATATGCCAAGAGGGTTCGACGGCGGGTCAACGAGCGTGTGCGACGCTCTAACCTGCAGTAGAACTCTCTTTTTTTATTCGTCCGAGTCGCCCTCGCACAAATTCAGTGAATTCTTCGCGTTCCGGCGGATTCCGCCGTGTTTCCTGTTCCGTCCGCGCGGGCATACCCTCGGTGGACGGGCCACGGGTTTCACCAACTTTTGAGGTAATGATCGATGAAAAAGTTCACCGCAATGCTCTTGACTCTCTGTTTCACCCTGATGATCGTCGGCTGTGGCGACGAGGCGAAGCCCAAGGGTGGGAAGACCGAAACGAAGGCCTCGACGACGACCACGGTCGAGAAGAAGTAGTTCGCGGCCTCGCGAATATGCTGAGAGGGTTCGACGGCGGGTCAACGAGCGTGTGCGACGCTTCTGCCTGCGGTGGAACTCTCTCGTTTTTTTGCGCGCCGACCAATTTGGGAGTAAGGCGAGCCGGGCGGGCCCTCTGTTCATCTGGGCTGGAGCGACTCGTCAGAAGCGCGCTCTGATCGGACCGGCCGCCTATGGGTTCGCCGCCAATTGCCGTTCGGCCAGCTCGACGGCCTTAATAAGGCCCTTTGCTTTATTTAGCGTTTCTTCGTACTCGTCGGCGGGAACGCTGTCTGCCACGATTCCCGCACCTGCCTGAATGTACGCCCGGTCGCCCAAGAGGACCAGCGTTCGTAAGGCGATGCAGGTGTCCATGTTGCCGGTGAAATCGACGTAACCAACGGCCCCCGCATAGGGGCCGCGGCGATTGTGCTCCGCCTCGTCGATGATCTGCATGGCTCGGACCTTGGGAGCACCCGACACCGTGCCCGCCGGCAACCCCGCCCGCAATGCGTCGAGCGCTGTCGTCCCCGCCGTCAGTCGTCCTTGTACGTTTGACGTGATGTGCATCACGTGGCTGTACCGCTCGACGACCATTACGTCGCTGAGTTCGACCGAGCCAAACTTCGCGACTCGGCCCACATCGTTCCGCGCTAGATCGATGAGCATCACGTGCTCGGCCCGTTCCTTGGGGTCGGCCAGGAGCTCCTCGGCCAGTCGCCGATCTTCCGCTTCGTCCCGCCCGCGACGCCGAGTGCCCGCCAACGGCCGCACAGTCACGATGCCGTCTTCGACCCGCACCATGATTTCGGGAGAGCTGCCCACGAGGTTCACGCCGGGGCTTTGCAGCAGGAACATAAACGGGCTGGGATTGATCACTCGCAGCGCGCGATAGATTTCGAGCGGCCCCGCCGGTGTTTTGCGGTCCCAACGTTGGCTGAGCACCACCTGAAAGATGTCGCCGGCGCGAATGTATTCTTTGCATTTGTCGACGGCTGACTCGAACTGAGTTCGGGTGACGTTCGACTTCCATTCGGGCCCGGCTTCATCGCTCAGCCGCACGTCGCGCAAATGCAATTCGGGTGACGGCGACTCCAACTGTCGACAGAGTTCATTGACCCGGGCGGCTGCTCGCTCGTACGCCTCCCGTAGGTTGTCGGGCTTAGGTTGCGCATTGGCGACGACCAGGATCGTCTTGCGGATCTGATCGAAGATAACCATGCGATCGTAGAAGGCAAAAGCCATGTCCGGGATCTTGCGGTCGTCCTCGGGCGCGTTGGGTAAGTGTTCCGAGTAGCGGACCACGTCGTACCCTGCGTAGCCCACCGCGCCACCGCAAAAGCGCGGCAAGCCAGGGATGTGGCGTGCCTGATATTTCGCCAGCAAACGCTCCAGATCCCGCAATGGATCGCGAGACTCAAACCGATCCGAACGGTCCCCTTCAGTGACCACAACGTCTTGCCCGAACGCCTCGATTCGCAGGAACGGATCGGCGCCCAGGAAGCTATAGCGCCCAATTTTTTCTCCGCCCACGACGCTCTCGAACAGAAACGACGAGTTGCCACGAGCGATCCGCCGATAAGCTTCGACGGGTGTCAGGCTGTCGCCGAAGAGTTCCCGATAAACGGGAACCACGCGTCCCTCGGCGGACGCTGCCGCGAATTCGTCGAACGTAGGGCTGACCTGCATAGAATGGTTCGTTGGCGCCAAAGTTCAGAGTTTGAGTAGCGGCGCAAACCCCTTCGCTCGTTCGTGACTGATCAAAAAACAGCCGTCAATCGAGGGCGAACGGCGTCCTTTCTCCTGTCGGATCCCTTGGAATTGGGAGGTTGACGAGTGACGCTGATCGCCTCGAACGCGTGTGCCGATCCATAATAACCGCTTGCCGTTACGTCGAAAAGACGGCGAGATCCGTAGCTTGACAGCCCCCCTCCCACCGCTAGAATTGATCGCGCTTGACCCACCTTTTTGCCCGATTTGTCGTTCGCACTGCGTGGTCGTGTCCCTCATGACAAAATGCAAGCGTTGCTCGAAGCCGGCGACATTGCACATCACGGAAATCCGGTCGGGAGCTGTCCAGGAACTGCACCTTTGTGAGAGCTGCGCCCAGCAGTACCTCAACCAGGAGCAGGATGAGAATGGCGAAGCGCCCGAGCCGAGCGTGCAGAAAGAGGGAGAGAGCGTCAGCGAAGAATACGATCATCTAGTTTGTCCGAACTGCGGTATCACGTTTCGCGAGTTTCGCAGCCAGGGGCGGCTGGGCTGCCCGCACGACTACATTGCGTTTGCCAAAGAACTCAAGCCGCTGTTGGAAAACATTCACAACGAAACTCAGCACACGGGCAAGTTCCCCAAGCGGGCGCCGCACGCCAGCCAACTTCAGTACCGGCTCATCAAGTTGCGGAGCGAGTTGCGGTCGGCCATCGACGAGGAAGAGTACGAAACAGCCGCTCGAATTCGCGATGAGATCCAATCTCTTGAGAAGGAATTCGAGTCCAAGTCGCGCTCGTGACGGGGTTGTCGGTGAATGTCCGCTCGGGACGGTGTGCGCGGCCGCCTGCTGAAAGCGGACACCTCTTGTGTGGCGAGAAGGCCGTGTGATGAGAGCGATTGCGCTCACGTGGGAATGGACGCCGGAGCGCGGTGACGACGGAGGGAATCGAACTTGGAAATTGACAGCCTGACGCATACCAGCGGCGAGTGGCTGCGGGGCAGTGGCCCCGATTCCGATATCGTGATTTCCAGCCGGATTCGGCTGGCTCGGAACCTCGCCCAGTTTGCGTTCCCCAACCGGGCCGACGACGACGCGAAGACACAGATCGAGGTCCTGCTCCGCACGCATCTCGACGAGCTTCGCATCGGCACGAAGCTCAGCTACGTCGACGTGGCCCGACTCGAGGCCCTCGATCGCCAATTTCTCGTCGAACGTCAGTTGATCAGCCGGGAGCACGCCGAGGCCCATGGTTCGCGAGGCGTGGGGATCGGGGACGAAGAGAACCTGAGCCTGATGATCAATGAGGAAGATCACGTTCGCATGCAGGTGCTGCGAAGTGGGCTGGCCCTGGACGAATGTTGGACCGCGATCAACAAGCTCGATGACGCGGTCGAAGAGTACGTCACCTACGCCTTCAGCGACCAGTTAGGATATCTGACGGCGTGCCCGACCAATGTCGGCACGGGCATTCGCGTCAGCGTGATGCTGCATCTTCCGGCGCTCGTCCTCACCAACGAAATCAAGAAGGTCTTCCAAGCCCTGCAAAAGATCAGCCTGGCGGTGCGCGGCTTATACGGCGAGGGTAGCCAGGCGATGGGAGACTTTTATCAGATCTCCAACCAAATCACGCTTGGTAAGAGCGAAGAGCAGTTGATCAATGAGATTCGGGACGTAGTCCCCAACATCATTTCGTACGAACGCCGGGTGCGTGACGAACTCGTCAAAAACAACCGGCAGGGACTGCACGACAAAGTGTCGCGTGCCTACGGCACCTTGAAGAGCGCGCAGTCGATCAGCTCAGAGGAGACAATGCTCCTGCTGTCGAGCGTGCGCATGGGTATCAACCTGGGGCTGATCGACGACCTGCAGATTCCGACGGTGAACGAGCTGTTCATCTACACCCAGCCCGCCCACTTGCAGAAACTGCGTCACGAACATCTCAAGTCGGCCGAACGCAATGTTGCTCGCGCGTCGTATCTGCGGCAGCGGCTCAACGGCCAACGGCCGAGCCGCAACTAGCCGCTAAGACACGAACAACAAGGCGAGCGGCCAGTGCTAGCTGGCCGGTTCTTTTTTCTTACGACGGAAGAACGGACGCGTGCGAAGAACCGGCGGGCTGACACCCGCCGCTCGCCGAGACCGGCGCGTCGACGCTCGCCAAGTCTGTCGCGTCTTAGTTCTTAGCGCCGTTCCGACGAGGACCCACCCGCTTGTGGGGCCTTGCCCCGAGTCGGCTTCGGCGGCGCGCGTCGCTGCTGTTGCTGCTGACGCGAGGTTTGACTCGTGCTGCGCGAGTTGCCCGGATTGGTGTGTGCGTTGCTGCTGTTCTGGTGACCCCCGGCGGCAGCGTTGCGTTCGGCGGCGGCATGAGCGCTCGCTTGCAGCGTCGAATGAGGTGCGGCCGATTTGAACGGCGCACCGCCACGACCTGCGTTCGCTCGCTCATTCGCGGCCCGACGCTCATTGGCCACGTGCTGTTCGTGCACCGCTCGATGGATCTCGGCCCGACGAACCGCCGCGACTCGCTCGAATCGCATGCCGCCGCCACGGGCCGCCATGACGTTGATGTGCAAGGCAAGTGCGGGGCCTCCCCAGCCTCCTCCGCGAACCATCAAAGCGTAAGTGTGCGGCGGACGAGCTTCGGGATGCCCGATTCGGAACCGGAAATCGACGACGCAACGTTCACGCCAGGCCGGGCCGTAGTGCCAACTGCAATAGGCGAAGCACGGATCGTAACCGTAGCGATGATGCCATTCGAACCAGGGATAGATGCCGATCCCGACGTAGGCCGGTCCGTAGTAATCGCCGTAGCAGTAGCAACCGGGGCGACAGAAGAGGCAGCCTTGGCAAGCTGTGAAATCCATCGCGACCGCGGGCGTGTAAACGTAGCCGGCGCCAAACACCAGCCCCGGTCGGAAGACAACCGGCGCGAAAATCACTCCGCGATTCTGCATCGCGTAGTCCCAATGCCCTTCGACGAAGAGGTAGCCAGACGGCGACCAGACGTAGTGGGCCGGAATCCAAATCCAATCGGGGTTGCAGGGAGCCCAAAAGCCGGCGCGCCAGGCGTAATGATTGCCGCGCCAGAGCCAGCAGCCGGGGATCCAAGTCACGTTGGCCGAGGGCGCCGTTCCGACCGGCCCGTTTTCGAGCGTGTCGGGCGGCTTTTGCGGCATGTAGGTGACTTCTTGCTCGGCCGTTTTACGCCAGTAGCCCGAGACGAATTGAGCGCCGCCATCGACTTGAGACCAGTAACCGGGCACCCATTCGACGCCCGCGGGCACCGATCGCCAGATTCCACTGGTCCAAATGAACTTGGTCTGATCGGCTTCCCAGGTCCAATAGCCGGGAATCCACGCGACGTGATCGCCGGCCGGCTTCTGCTCGGGCGGCATTTCATCGACGGCTTCCGGCGGCTTCTGCGCGACGACCGGACCCGGTGCGGCGTTAAAGACCACGGGAGTCGCGAAGGCCTCGTGAACGGCTCCTCGCGTCAGTACTTCGGTGTTGGGATCGGCCGGCGGACTGCCTTCGGCAGCGCCTGGCGCGCCCTGCTGATCGGGGAGACTCGGAGCGGGGAGAAGTTCCGGAGCCCCGTTCGTCGAGCTCGATTGATTCTGGAGATCTTGGGCTGAGGCCCACGGTCCCCACAGCGTGAGCACCAGAACCAGGATGGCTCCGCTCGCCAGCGTAAGTCCCACGAAACGACGCGACTTCATCTCCGACTCTCCTTCACTCCAATCGCAGTCCGCGCAAACTCGGCCGATTCCGTTCGGCCAAAACGGGCCGGACGGTAGCGAAAATCGCGATTTAGCGGAAGATCGTCTTGGGCCTTGATAAGATGGCTCGGAAGCCCGGGCCGCGCAGCATAGGTTAAAAATCGGAGAGGCGGCATGCCGAATCGTCGACGATCAATCTTCCGCGAAGGCCTGGAAATTCGCGCGACGTTCGCTCTCTTGATCCTCTCGTCGCCCTCTCTCCTCCACGGTGCCGAGACTGCTCTGGATCGCTATCTGGCCAAGCCCGATCCGAGTTATGCGTGGAAGGTCGTTTCGAAGGATCACTATTCCAAAGCGGAATGCACGACGATTGTCGTTGCGCTGACCAGCCAGACCTGGCGCAGTGCAGACGAAGTGGATAAGCCTGTTTGGAAGCACTGGCTCACGATCGTGCGCCCCGATCGCGCGCGTTCCGGGACGGCATTTCTCTTCATCGGCGGGGGAAGCCACCAGGACTCGCAGCCCACTGTCGCCAGTTCCCGAGTCTGGAACCTGGCCAATGAAACCAACTCGGTCGTCGCCGAGATCAGCAATGTCCCAAGCCAGCCTCTGGCATTTGCGGACTCGAAGAAACACGGCCGATCGGAAGACGATCTCGTCGCCTACAGCCGCGTGAAGTTCATCATCACGGGCGACGAAGAATGGCTCGTCAGGTTGGCGATGGTCAAGAGCGGCGTGCGGGCCATGGATTGCCTGCAGGAATTCTGCGCCAGTGCCGAAGGAGGCGGGCTCAAGATCGACAAGTTCGTCGTGGCCGGCGGCTCAAAGCGTGGTTGGACGACCTGGCTGATCGGTGCGACCGATCCTCGCGTCGTCGCCATCATTCCTTTGGTGATCGATGCCCTCAACTCGGAAAAGATCACGCGACATCACTTCGAAGTTTACGGGTTCTTTTCCGCGGCGCTGAAGGACTATGTGCACCACGGACTCTTTCCCTACCGCGTCGGCACGCCCGAGTACCAGAAGGTGCTCTCCATCGAGGACCCGTACAACTATCGAGAGCGCGAGCGGCTGAAGATTCCCAAATTCCTGATCAATGCGTCCGGCGATCAGTTCTTTCTCCCCGATAACTGGCAGTTCTATTACGAAGACTTGCCGCCCGAAGTCCACCTTCGCTATGTCCCAAACGCCAAGCACAACCTCAAAGGCAGCGACGCTCAACTGAGCCTGCAAGCGTTTTATCAGGCCGTGCTCGATGGCCACCCGCGGCCGAAATACTCTTGGAAGAAGGAGGCCGGCGGTTCGCTGACGGTCACTTCCGAGACGCGACCGCGCGAGGTCCGACTTTGGCAGGCGACGAATCCGAAGGCTCGCGATTTTCGCCTCGACGTAATCGGCCCGGCCTGGCGAGCGACCTCCTTGCAGCCGGACTCCAACGGTGTCTACACAGCGCGGGTGCCCAAGCCGCAACAGGGGTACACGGCCTTCTTCGTCGAGATGACCTATGACAGCGGCGGTCCCCAACCGTTCAAATTCACGACCGGTGTCAGCGTCGTGCCGGACGTGCTTCCCTACAAATGGTCGACGGCGAAGCCGAAGCTGGGGCCTGAGCCGCCGCCTGAGTGAAAGACAACGCCGCATCGCGAAGACAAGTCATCAAGGGCTTTTCCCCGCGGAATCAGTTCGGCTCAGATGAATCGGCCGTGCCAGGAGTTGCCATGAGCACCAATCCCTCCAAGTTCTTCGCGACCGAGCGGACCGGTGAGACGCTCATTGCTTTCCCCGGCGGGAATGTGCGGAGTTTGGCCGGGCCCGAGTTTTCGGTCGATCGGGCCGCACTCGTCGAAGAGATTCGCCATCCGGACGTGCGCGCCGTCGTGGTCGATTTTGCGAATGTCGAATACTTCGGTTCGCTCTTGCTCGATACGCTGTGCATGGCTTGGAAGCACGCGCGCGAGTGCGGAGCGGGCATGGCGCTGTGTAATGTGTCGCCGCTGGGAGAGGAAATTCTCCGCAAGGCCAAGCTCAACGTGCTCTGGCCGGTCTTTCCTTCACGGGAACAAGCCGTCGAGGCGCTGAGGATCGCCAGCAGCACGAGCGAGTCTGCTCGACGCGCTTCCGCATCCAGATCCCCGGCGCCGGGGATGTCCGACTTGTCGAGCCGACTGCAAGTGCTTGCGACTGAGCCTGTCGTGGTGATTGGCTTTGGCGGTCGCGATCTGCCGCCGGAGCATGTGCTCGGACGCTATCTGAACGAGATCGGCGAATTAATCGACCGCACGGGCTGCCGCGAATTGGCCTTCGACATGCAGGGCGTTGTGATGGTGCCGAGCGGGTTTCTGGGGGTGATCGCTTCAATCACCAAGCGGGGCGTCGCGGTTTCAATCCGCCATCCTTCCACAGATGTCCGCGAAGTGCTCGAACTGACTCACTTTGATCAGATTGTGAAGATCGAGCCGCCCGAGTGAACCTGCGAGCCCCGCGGTCACGACGCGGCTTCTCTGAGGATCTCGCAGAGTCGGCGTGCGACCACCTGTTCCTCCCCGGGTTTGAGCTGAAAGACCGAGATCAAAAGCCCGCGATCTCCCGTGCCGCTCACCCGGCCCAGCGCGATCGACGGATGCCCTGCGGCCATCTGTTTCGTGACCTGATCGCGGTCGATGCGAATGCGGCTTTCGTCCCAAAAAACGAGCAGATGGGGCACGTGGTTGGCAATCGGTGGCACAACCTGCTGAGTTGTGACCGTCGGAATTCCAGCAAGCGATTTTTCGATTTCGCTCACGCGGCGTTCCCATTCGCGTCGCTCCGCCTCGTGGTCGAGCCGGACATAACGCTCGACCGCGGCCCACAGCGCGACCATATCTTCCTTGCTGACTTTGAGCATCCGGCCGATGGTGCCGCAGTGGGGACTCGTGTTGAGTTTGGCGGCTTCGATCAATTCTCGTCGACCTAAGAGCAGGCCTGTGTTGCTTGGGCCCGAGAGGGCTTTGCCCCCGCTGAACGCAACCATGTCGAATCCCAGTTTGTTGTAACGCAACAGGGCCTCGAGTGGCGGCACATCGGCGGCGGCATCGACCAAGGTTGGAATACCGCGCCGGCGCGCGACTTCGATCCACTCCTCCTTTTTGATTTTTCCGTCGGGCTCCAGCAGGTTGTAAAACAGCATCATCACAGTTCGTTCGTTGATGGCTTGCTCCAGTTCGTCCCGCGTCTCGACGTCGATCAACTTGACGCCGCAATTCGTGACTTGATGGTCATAGCCGGTGTGATGGGACTTTTGGGTGATAACTTCGTTTTTCATGCCCGACGTGTTGGGCAAACGGGCAATCCGTTCTTGGTCGCCACGGGTGATGGCGGCCGCGGTGGCCAGCAACATCGCCCCGGCCGCGCCCGACGTCACCAGTGCCGCTTCCACGCCGATGATCGCGGCAATTCGCTCGCCGATGCGGTCCTGCAGCTGTTCCATGTCGACAAAATGCTGCGCCGCCGATGCGAGCGCGGCCAGCACTTCGGGCGGCATCAACGATCCGCCGAGATTCGTCAGCGTGCCGGCCGCGTTGATCATTGTTCGCACGCCGAGTTGTTCGTACACGTTTCGTTCGCCACCAGTCGTGGCTGCGTCTGACGAGCTAGAACCGTTCATCACAGCGCCTTATCAAATCTGCCAACTGTTCGTCGCAGTGTTCTCGTATTCGGTCTCTGGAAATCTGTCGGGTGCCATGCCCACGGCTTTGGGTGGGCATGTCCGGCGATGCATGCCCACGCCGAGCCGTGGGCATGGCACCCATTTTGACATTTGGCGGCAGACTGAACACTAACTACCTGGCGGGTGTAAACTACGCGGGCAGTTCCTCCCGTGCGAATCGCAGCCCCCGGTCGGGGAAAGGTCCCGTGCGAGTATGACCTCTCATCCGAAAGCCAACGAGCAACTCGTCGAGCGCGTCCGGCAATTTGTGCGCGACGAGATTCTACCCGTTGCGACCCGCCTCGAGCACGCGGACGAATATCCGGCCCAAATCGTCGAGGGTTTCAAGCGGCTCGGACTGTTCGGCTGCAACGTGCCTCGTGACTTCGGCGGACTCGGCCTGGACTATACGACCTTCGCCCGAATCATCGAAGAACTGGCCCGCGGCTGGATGAGCGTGGTCGGTCCGCTCGGCACACACTCGGTGATTTGCGACATCATCCATCGCTTCGGCACCGATGAACAACAACGCGACTTTCTCCCCGGGCTGGCCTCCGGAGCGCGACGCGGCGGTTTGGCCCTTACCGAGGCGGACGCTGGCACCGACGTGAAACGACTGCAAACTATCGCCACGCGCCAGGGGGACGGCTATCTAATCAACGGCTCGAAGATGTGGATCACGAACGGCAAACGGGGCGACACTTTTGTGCTGGCCGCCAAGACCGCTCCGCATGCCGCCCCACCGCACAGGGGGATCTCGGCTTTCATCATAGAGAAAGGGCCCGGATTTCGCGTGGTCCGCGAGATCGACACGCTCGGCTATCGCGGCGTCGAGAATTGCGAGTTGGCGTTCGAGAATTTTTTTGTCCCCGCCAAAAACTTGATCGGTGGGGTCGAAGGCGAAGGCTTCAAACAAATCATGACGGGGCTCGAAAGCGAGCGGATCAACGTGGCTGCCCGCGGTGTCGGAGTCGCACGTGCCGCGTTTGAGGACGCGCTCGCCTATTCGCAAAAGCGCCAAACCTTCGGCAAGCCGATCTGCGAGCATCAAACCATTCAGATCAAGCTGGCCGAGATGGCCACTCGCATCGAGGCGTCGCGGCTGCTCGTTTATTCCGCGGCCGAGAAAAAGGACCGCGGAGAGCGGTGCGACCTGGAAGCGGCGATGGCCAAACTCTTCGCCACCGAAACAGCACAAGCCGTCGCGCTCGAGTCGCTCCGCATCCACGGCGGCGCCGGCTATTCGACCGATCTTCCGGTCGAACGCTACTATCGCGACGCGCCACTCTTAATGATTGGCGGCGGCACCAACGAACTGCAGCACTTGATCATCGCCAAGCGACTGCTCGCCCAGCATCCGATTCAATCATCGGACGAGTTGGGGTGACGGCGCTCAGGGCATCTACTAGTCCAAAATGTGGGTGGCACTGGCGGCTCGTCCGCCAGTGTCTTGATTCGCGGCTAAAGGCCCACTGGCGGACAAGCCGCCAGTGCCACCCCGAATCCAAATTTTGTCCGTGGAAGATCGCTAGAAGCTTCCCTCGTCGCCCGACGGACCATAGAGCGCCGGCACTGGCACGTTGTTGAGTCGCAGATACACGCACAAGTGCCCGCGGTGGTGGATGCTGTGGTTCAGCACCATGCTGCGGACGACGGCGACGCGAGGCATGGCGAAGATCTTTTGCCCGCCCTTGAGCAGCGTCCAGGTTTTCATGTAGTCGGCGTCGGAGGCAGCGTTGATGGCCGCACGGGCGCTAGCGACGTTCTTGTCGAACAATTCGAGAATGGCCTGCTTCGTTTTGGCCTCGGGCAACTTGAACGGTTCGCCACCCGGAGGTGCGACGTCCAAAGATTCGTGCTTCATCGTCTCGGTGGCCCAGCTGGGCAAGTCGGCCAGGTGCTTGCTCACCCAGCCGATCGTGTTCGACTTCGGGTGAGCCTTCCAATCGAGCTTGTCTTCGGGAATCCGATCCAAGACTTTCCGCGTGTTCGCCATTTCCTGATCGAATTCCGGCAGCAACGCTTGGCTGATCGACATAAGTAAGCTCCTAAGTGGGAACACCAAGAGAATTAGGGGGAGATTGTCACAGCGCAGCCGCGAAACTGCAGTGTGTACAAATGTACCCTAATCTAGCGAGAGGGCGGCGGCCCGTCAACGGTGCTTCTGAATCCAGCGTTCGATGTAGTCGAACACCGTCAGGCAGACCACCGTAACAATAGCCGTCGAAATGGCGCAGGCAAACTCTCCCGCTCCAATGAGCGCGCCGATGGCCGCCAGCACCCACACGACAGCGGCCGTCGTCACGCCAATGATCACGTCTCCCCGAGCCATGATGACGCCCGCACCGAGAAAGCCAATTCCCGTCACCACTTGCCCGAGCACGCGCGTCGCGTCGCCGCGTTCATTTCCCATGACGGCGCCCAGCTTCACGAAGATGGCTGTGCCCATCACGATGAGGATGCAGGTTCGCATGCCGGTCGGTTTGCCGCGGAGCTCTCGCTCGATTCCGATCATTCCGCCGCAGAGCACGGCGACGCCGATTTGTACCCAGTACTGATGGTCGAACGGATTGAAGATTTGCATACCGGTTTTGCTTCAGGGGAAGTCCGCGGAACGGCGACCTTCGTCGGAATTGATCAGGGAAGCTTGCGAGACAGATAAGCCAACCAGGCCACTCCAGCGGCGCCCGCAGCCGCCGCCAACCCAAACGCGACACCCGGTTGAGCCTGTGATAAGAACCAACCGACCGACAAACTCGAAAGCAAATCGCCGACCGCGTTCGTGCACGCCAAGACCCCAAAGCCCAGGCTGCGTTTTCGACTCGGCAGCAATTCGGCGATCACGGCCTTTTCCAGCGTCTGCTCGACTGCGATGTAAACTCCCGAAAGCAAAATCGCGACTACGAGTCCTGGCAACCATCCGCTCCAAATCGCCAAGAGGAGATTTGTGCCCACACCCAAAGCATAACCGGCCAGCAGGACGCGACGCTTGGGAATTCGGTCCGCCACCGAGCCGACGGGATAAGCGACCAGCCCGCTGATCGCGTTGTGGGCCGCATACAAGAGGACGGCGATCGAAATCGTTCCCGGCGAGTGTGGACCCTGCTCCCCTAGCGCCTGGGCGGCCAGCCAAATCAAAAACGCCCTCGAAAAGTCGCCCAGGCCAAAACAGAATACGCCGCCCAAGAACAGGAAAAAGACGCGCGGGAACTTGCCCCCGCGTTTCTTTGCTTCGACGGCCAAAGCTTCGACCGGGACGTCTGGAGTTCTTTCCCGCACGAGAAACCAAATCGCCGCGGCGGCAAATAGCCCCGGGACGAATGCGAATAGCAGTACCGAGCGAAATGCGAATCCAGCCCACACGAGCAGAGTCGCCGCGAGCGGACCGATGACCGCGCCGAGCATGTCGCCCGTGCGTTCGAGGCCGAACGCGCGGCCGTAGTGCGTCGGCTCGACGGCGTCGCTCAGAATCGCATCTCGCAGCGGACCGCGATAACCGCGCGCAATCCAGGCCGTGCTGCGCAGCGTCACCAAGCCGGTCACACTCGTCACGAGACCGAGCGCTCCGCTGGCGGCGGCCGTAATCAGATAGCCGGCCGCGACGAAGGGCTGCTTGCGACGCACGACGTGGCCGAGGACCCCGCCACCGAGCTTGGAGAGGCTGACCAGAAAGTCGGCCACTCCTTCGATGACAGCCAGGGCCTCTGGCCCATGGCCGAGCGTAGCCAGATAGAGCGGCAGTACGGCCGTGCTCAGTTCGTGGCTGCAATCAGAAAAGAAGGTCGCCAGAACGATGCCGGCGATCGTGCGATTCACCCAGCTCGTCTGAAGGCGTTTCACTTGCCGTGGTGGGCCAACTTTACGTAACGCTGTCGCATCTTCTCGAGCTCCGCCGAGTAATGCTGGACATCCTGGTAGCCGAAGCTGCGCCCCATGAGATCGGCCTCTGGGCTGAGCACGACGGTGCAGGGGATCGGTTTGGCTTTGAGAATCTGCGCGACGCGGCCGTCTTTGTCAGCATCGAGATGGACGGGCACGAAATTGTTCGAGATGTAGGCGACGAGTTCGGGATTCTTCAGCGTCGTGCTCTCGAGCTCGCGGCAATAGTGACACCATTTGGCGCCAAACAGAATCAGCATCGGGCGCCCCGTTGCGGCCGAGACTTTGTGGGCTTCGTAGAGGTCGTGGAACCAAGCCACACCGCCAGCGGGGGACTGAGCGTCCGGTCCGGCGATCTGCGAGGTGTCTCCGCGCGAGTCGCAAGCCGACGAGAGGATGCAGACGACGAGAGCGATTTGCCACATGGGGCCGAGCCGGGCCATGCCGATCTGCTCCGAGAGAATCTATTTCCGAGTGAGAGTGAGTTGGAGGGGCGCAGTGCGCAGAATGATCCCCGCCTGGGGCGTTAGATCGACAACAAACCTGAAGCGACTGGAACGAATCCGCCGACTTTGCGGATTTTTAACTCGAACTCCGCCCCTTGAGAGCGCCAATTTTGGCGATTGGCGGGAAATCGACTCAAGTTTGGGAGCCGCCGCGAGCCGTGCTGAGGGCCTGCACGTACTGAGCCGCCAGGTCGCGCAGGCGGCCAAAGTTGCCTTCACGGATGGCCTGCGGTTCGACGAGTGAGCCACCGACCCCGACCGCACAGGCGCCCGCCTTAATGAACGCGGGCAGCGTTTCGAGATTCACTCCGCCGGTCGGCATCAGCCGGATTTGGGGGAAGGGGCCGCGGAGCGCTTTGAGATAGCCCGGGCCCACGCAGTCCGAGGGGAAGACTTTGACCACGTCCGCCCCGGCTTCCCAAGCGGCGAGAATCTCCGTCGGCGTGAAAGCCCCTGGCATCACGACTTTGTCGTATCGGTGGCACAAGCGGATGACATCCAGGTTAACCGACGGTGAAACGATAAACTCTGCGCCCGCCAACAACGCGGCCCGTGCCGTCTCCGGATCCAGGACCGTTCCCGCCCCCAGCAGGACCCGGTTGCCGAGATCCTTCTTGACCGCGGCCAGAATCTCGAGCGCGCCGGGGACGGTGAACGTGACTTCTATCACGTCAATGCCCCCTTCGAGCAACGCGCGGGCCACGTTCGCCAAGTGGTCGCTCGAAGGCGAGCGCAGGATGGCGACGATCCCGGTCTTCAGGACACGATTCAGATCTTCAATGCGGCTCATGGAATTTGCTCATTCGAATCGGGTCGCGGGAACCACTTCATGTTCCCGCAAGTAATGCTCTTCCACAGGATAATTGCGGAACTGGATCGTGTAATACCGCTCGAACCACTCTCGGATGTGAGCGACGGCTGATTCATCATAAGTCGGAGCGACGTGAAAAAGTCGGCCATTTCTGGTGCTGCGAAGCTCGCCGTCTTCCACGATGACCTCGCCCGCGTGAATCACGTAGCGCGGTAGCTCGAACATCCGCTGGATATCGGCATCGGGATTGTAGATCGTCACGTCGGCGTCGGCCCCGGCACCCAGGTGACCTTTGCGGTCGAGGCCCAGGATCT
>DASRXU010000605.1:0-2921 GCA_035687365.1 Planctomycetaceae bacterium
CTGATTCCTCCGCACGAGGATCTGTGGCTCACCTGTGAAATGCAGGATGCCGATCGTCGCGTGATCGACACGACCGGTAGCGCTGTCTCGGTCGACTCGATGCGAACCATTTTCGACTACGTGATTGGCGACGCGATCCCCGGCGGCGATTACTCGCTCGTTCTGAAGATCGGCAACGAGGAAATTATTCGCCGACCGTTCCGAGTGATTTCGCTGCACAAAACCGCTCAGTTGGCGAATTGATCGTCAACGATTCCGTCACGGCTCCTGCCAGCGGCAACGATTGCTAATCCAGCTCGGTCGCTGCATGCTTCCGCCACCGATTGCGCTCGCTCAGCGGATTTTCAGAATCTGCGGACAAATTTCCGCGTGCGGGCCGTCACTAGGAGAGTGCGGCCCTATACTCGGGTCGCGCGTGACGATCCTCTTGTCCGCGTGTGAGTGCGCCCCTACATTTCCGAGCGGAGGCATGCGCCGATGTGGTTCACCGAAACGCCCTGGCCCCCCTTTCTGATTTGTTCGGTCGTCGCAGCCGCGTTCTTCGCGCAATGGTATCTGCAACGGCAGCCAAAACAGCTCTATATCGCTTTGGTTGTCCTCGCTCTGGGGGGACTGGTGATTGTCGTCGAGCGGCTGATCGTCACTGAATCCGAGCGCGTCGAGAACAACGTCTACGCGCTGGCCCACGCGTTCGAGTCGGGTGACGCGGCGCGCTGCGGTGAGTTCTTTTCGCCCCACGACGAGCAAGACAAGGCAATCGTCCAGGGCGCGGCGAGGACAGTGCACATCGTCGGCAGCATTCGGGTCACCGATCTCTCGGTGCAACTGACCTCGGCCGAATCGCGAGCGACTTCGACTTTCCGGGCGAGCGCGACCGCAAATTTCAACAGCCAGGAGATCCATGGTGCCACGCGATGGGAACTCTCGTGGCAGCGCGAAGGCGGCGAGTGGAAGATCATCCGCATCCGCCGGCTGCACTTCGTTGGTGGCGGCGAGATGCCATTGATGGCTCCTCAGGAATAATCGGCGATCGCATCTCGATCAAGCGGCCAGCGAAAAGATACCACCGCCGAGCGAAGGGCGCTCGGCGGCGGTTGTTAGCAATTTCAGAAGGCGCGATCGACTAGAGTCCGGCCACCTTTTGCTTGGCTGGCGCAGCCTTGGTCGTTTTCCTTTCGGTGTCCTTGGACGGCGTCGTTGCCGGCTTGTCGGTCTTGGGACCGTTCGCGTGCACCGCCGGCTTGTCGTCGTTCCAAGCCAGCGTCATCCAGCCGATCATCATTTCTTCCCAGGTCTGATCGCCCCAACGGACGATCTTCTTGGGATTCGGATTGGCCGGATTGTCCTTCGAGTTATCGAAGTGGGCCACGCAACGGAGCGTCGAACCCTTCGGCACATCGACCGGCTGAACCAGGCGATACGTGTTCTGCCAGTTGAAGTCAAATTGCGGCACCGAGAGCAGAACTTGGGTTTGACCATCCGGACGTTTGAGTTCGTAGAGAAAATCCTTGCCGCGCAGGTGCATGTGCGGCATCAACTGATAGATCTTTGCGTCCCGCGGGAATTTGTACGACGACTCGAGTTTGTAGTTCGCATCGCCGGCCGGAATGCGGATCCGCATGTTCATCACCGGCTGTGTGTGGGAAAAGTGCTCGGGTTTATCCTTGCCCTTGTAGAGCACAAAGCCGACCTTCGAGCGATCGGTCGTCGCCTTCCCGTTGGGTGTATAGTGCATTTGGAAGATCAGCTCAGCGCCGGCCGGAATGCGGCGGGCCACGCCGGGGGGCAGGACGAGGGGCGGATCGCCCGGGGCGGTGCCACACACGTGCTGCCCGCCGATCCCCTCCCCATCGTCATCGTCATCTTTCGGATTGCGGCAGAACACGATGATGTGATGGACAACGGCCGGAGTTCCCGGACGGGCCTCGGCCGCTTGAATCCAGATGTCCTCTTTCAGATTGGTCTTCACCGTGTAGTAGCGATAGTCGACCGAACCCGTAGCCGGCACTTTCACTTCGTTAGGCAATTCAAAGACGAAATCGGGCTTGTCGATTTGCCAGCCCGTCGTCCAGGTGCGTTGGGCAGGCAGATCTTTCTTTTCACCCAGCGGCGTTCCCGCATCGATCCAGGCCAGAAGCTGGTCGATTTCTTCCTGCTCCATGCGGCGGTCGTTTGAGAAGTGACCGTATCGGGGATCGGCGTGCCAAGGCGGCATCCGGCGTTGCAACACGACTTCTTTCATCATGGCCGAATGTTCGACTGCGTCGTCGTAGCTTTGTAGCGTGAACGGGGCGACTTCGCCCGCGCGGTGACACTCTTCGCAGCGGCGCTGAAGAATTCGCGAAATCTGCTTGGCGTAGGTCACACCAGTCAACGACGCGGACCGTTCGTCGCGCGTGATCAGGCAGCCACGAGGCGTCGTTTCGGCGACGGAGACGGGCTTGCCCGTGATCATTTCCTTCAGAGCTTCTTCCAAGTCGTGCCGTTGGGGAACGTCGCGCTTGAAGGTGTAGCCGTAGCGATCATCCAAAGCGCCGTGGTAACGGACCTGGCGATGGCCGTCGAGGAGGAAGATCTCAGCCGTGCGCTTCGCTCCCAACTCGGTCGCCACGCGCTGACCGGGATCGAGCAGCACGGGGAAGGCCACTTTGTATTCGCGAGCGTGCTTGGCAGCCCGGTCCTGAGTGGTGCCGGCGTTGGATTGTATGCCGACGATCTGTACGCTCTGTTTGCCGTAGCGGGCCTGCAGGTCCGCCAGATCCTTGAGGTACAGGTTCGAGATGGGACAGTCGACTCCCATAAAGACGAGGACGACGGCCGACTTGTCTTTGTAGTCGTGCAGGGCGATCGCCTTGCCCGTGGTGTCTTTCAATAGGAAGTCGGCAACCGACTTCGCCGGAACCGCCGACTTCGCGGGCGGG
>DASRXU010000606.1:0-27452 GCA_035687365.1 Planctomycetaceae bacterium
GACGGACCTCCCGGCCGTGGGTCCTCCCCAGCCTTAACTCCTTTCCCCAGAAGCCCTTTGTTGCAGCTCAGCGTCGCCAAATTCTTGCGACTCAGGCGTTCTTCGAGTAGTCTGGGGTTGATGCTGTTCGGGTTCAAAAAGCTGGTCCTTCGCGTGCGATTCAATCGGGTGCTTGCCATTATTCTGGCAGGGCTTCTCGCTGCGCAGACTGTGGCTGGCGCCAAGGCTTCCGACGTCGATGAAGCGTTCTTTGAGTCGAACATCCGACCCGTCCTATTGAGCAAATGCTTGAAATGCCACGGAGGGGAAAAGACAAGTGGTTCACTCAACGTTGCCTCCCGCGACAGTTTACTGAAGGGTGGCGAGTCTGGCACGGCGGTCGTCCCGCGATATCCGGAGAAGAGCCTCCTAATCGAGGCGATCCGATACAAGTCCGACAATCTCAAAATGCCGCCGGACGCGAAGATGGCGGATCGAATCGTCGCGGACTTTGAGCGGTGGGTTCGCGACGGCGCCGTTTGGCCGAAGAAGGACGTGCGAATCGTTACGGATGCCCGGGCGAAAGAGCTGCATTGGGCTTTTCGACCCGTGCGAAAAACACACCCCCCGGATGATCCGAGCGGGTGGTCTGCCACACCGATTGACCGTTTCATTCGCGCGGCCATGCAAATTCACCGGCTCAAGCCGACAGTTCCGGCCGACAAGCGGACTCTGTTGCGCCGCATGTCATTCGACCTCATTGGTCTACCCCCGACCCTGCAAGAAGTCGAGGCATTTCAGGCCGACGAATCACCGGACGCCACGGCCAGACAAGCCGAGCGGCTTTTGGCTTCCCCTCTGTACGGCGAGCGATGGGGCCGGCACTGGATGGACTTGGTGCGCTATGCCGACACCGCAGGAGACAACGCGGACTATCCAGTTCCGGAAGCGCACCTTTATCGCGACTACATCATTCAGTCATTCAACTCAGACAAGCCCTATGACGAGTTCGTTCGCCAGCAAGTTGCGGGCGATTTACTGGCCCAGCGCGGTCCTTCCGACAAATATGCCGAGGGAGTAATCGCAACCGGTTTTTTGGCCCAGTCGCGCCGCTATGCCGTAATGCCCTATGAAGCTTGGCACCTGACGCTGGAGGACACCATCGAGACGGTGGGTAGGACCTATCTGGCAATGACACTGCGTTGCGCGCGGTGTCACGATCACAAGGTCGATCCGATTCCGACGCGTGATTACTACCGGCTCTACGGAATTTTCAACAGCACGCAGTACCCCTATCCGGGATCGGAGTTCTTTGTGATATTCCGACTCAATCGGAAGGCGTTTGTCCCCCTCTTGCCGCGTGCCCAGGCGGCTGCGATTGTGCGAGCGTTCGAGTCCGACGTTGCTCAGACGCAATTTGAAATTGGGAAGCTGGAAAAAACGGACCCCGAGAACCACGTGGCCCGTGCGAGGCTGGCCCAACTTCAACAGCGTCTTTTCGACATGCAGCGCGTCGGGTCGCCGCCTGCGCTTCCCGTCGCCTATGCAGCTTGCGAAGGAAACATTGGCGACGCGAACGTCCACCTTCATGGTGAGCCCGACAAATTGGGCGACAAGGTGCCCCGCGGTGCTCCGCATTTTCTTCCCGGTGTCGATGCGCCCTCACCCGGTCCAGGAGAAAGCGGGCGGCTGCAATTGGCCGATTGGCTGACCTCTCGACGCAACCCGCTGACGGCCAGGGTCATGGTAAACCGCATTTGGCAGTACCATTTCGGCCGTGGCCTCGTCGAAACGTCATCTTATTTCGGACTTCGGGGGAGCCCGCCGACGCATCCAGAGCTGCTCGATTGGTTGGCGGCTTCGTTTGTCGAACATGGCTGGTCGATCAAATGGCTGCACCGCCAGATTCTCGCGTCGAAGGTTTACCAACTTGCCGCGACGGCCGATGTCGCTCGTGAGGCCATTGACGCCGGAGATCTCTGGTTGTGGCGGTTCCAGCGGCAGCGGCTCGACGCCGAAGCGATCCGGGACTCGATGCTGTCGGTCAGCGGAACGCTCCAACTCGGCCGCCCGAAGCCCTACCCGTTTCCGGATGTCGCCAGCTGGCGCTATACGCAGCATCATCCCTTCATCGGCAGCGACCAAAGCCATCACCGTAGCGTTTACCTGTTGACACATCGGTTGCGCCGGCATCCATTCCTTGGAAGCTTTGATGAGCCGGACGCGATCAGCGGGACCGACGTGCGCGTCAGTTCGACCGTTCCCCAACAGGCGTTGTTCCTGATGAATAGCGATGTGATGCGTGACATTGCGGGAACCTTTGCCCGTCGATTGCGCCAGGCCTCGGACGACGTGACGACTCGCGTCGATCTGGCGCATGAATTGGCGTTTTCCCGCCGCGCGCGTTCGGACGAAATCGAGAAGGCGCGCGCCTATGTGGAGCGGTATAATGTTCAGGCAATCGACGCCGGACTGCAGCCCTCCGAAGCGGAGGCACAAGCCTGGGTGAGTTACGCCCGCACGCTCCTCGCGTCCCATGAGTTCTTTTATGCTGAATGATCCGTCTCTTCCGATCTGGACGGAAGAGCACCTCGTCACTCGACAACCTCGCACGGGCAGGCGCAAATTCTTGGAATCAGCCGGCTGCGGATTGGCAGCGCTTGCCGGCGGCGCCGGAATCTACACCTGGTTGAACCACGCCGCGCAAGTCAACGGTGGGGGTCCGGTCGCGCCAGTTGCGGCCGCCGGCGGCCCGAAGGGCAAGCAGCTGATTTTTGTGTTCCTGACCGGCGGCGTTTCGCACGTCGACACGTTTGATCCGAAGCCCAAGCTTTCTGCGAATGACGGCCGGTTTGGCGGTGATGTCCTACCGCTACCGACTCTCAAGACGCTTCGATTGTTGGGATCGCCGTTTGACTTCTCCCCGCAAGGTGAGTCCGGAATCTGCATCAGCAATCTTTTTCCTTATCTTTCGACCGTTGCCGACGACCTGTGTGTTTTGCGGAGCATGTATTCCACGACCGCGCAGCACGTTCAATCGGTGCTGATGATGCACAATGGCTCGGAACGGATCCCTTTGCCAAGTATCGGGTCCTGGCTGAGCTACGGTTTGCCATCGCTCAACCCCAATTTGCCGTCCTACTTCGTCTTCTGTGGAGAAGATCCGTACGGCGGCGCCCAGGTGTGGGACAGCAATTTTCTGCCGCCAGAGCATCAGGGGGTGCGGCTCTATCCAGGACGCAATCCGATTCCCAATCTCACCTCACCGGCCCCGAACCTCTCGTTGCACGACCTAGAACGGCAAATGCTGCATGATGCCAACGAACTGTTCGCGTCCGCGCGTCCCGGCGACCTCAATCTGCAGGCGCGGGAGAAGAGCTTTGACACCGCGCGAGGACTCATGCACATCGCACCGGAACTCTTCGATTTGACGGAAGAGACGGAGGACACGCTGAGTCTCTACGGCGTGCAGGACAATGACAACAAGTCGTTCGCCTGGCAATGCCTGATGGCTCGTCGGTTGATCGAACGCGGAGTCCGCACGGTGGAGCTAATCGAAAGTGGCACCGATTCTGACTCAAATTGGGATTCTCATTTTGACATTATGAGGCATGTCCCAAGAGCTCGGGCCGTAGATCAACCATTGGCCGGTCTCATCAAGGATCTTAAACGCCGATCTCTGCTGGAGGACACGGTGGTCGCGATTTGCACCGAGTTCGGGCGCACACCCTGGAACGAGAACACCAAGGGGCGCGGACATTGGTCGGATGCCTTCACCTGTCTGCTCGTGGGCGGAGGCGTAAAGGGCGGCTTTGTGTACGGCGCGACTGACGAAATTGGCTATCGTGTTATCTCCGACAAACTGCACGTCCGCGACTATCACGCGACCATCCTGCATTTACTGGGAATCGACCACCGCAACCTCACTTATCGGTATGCGGGACGTGATTACCGTCTCACGGACGTCGGTGGCCGCATTCCGCGAGAAATCCTGCTGTAGCGGCGCCGCGGCTCCGCAAAAATCCATTTACCCACGCTGTTCACCGAATTCTGCGACGTCTATGACCGGCTCGCGTCGCCCGAGCCGTTGAGGGAGAACACTGATTGCCCGGCAATTTCTTGCGTCTCCGTCGGACTGCTGACGCATTGGCCACCGGTGCCCGGGGGCGCTCGCGGCTGAGATTCGCGGTCGTCTGTGTCGGGCTCACACTTGCGACTTGTGTGTTGGTGGCGATTGGCGGCCTGGGAGTGGGGCGCGTGATTCGGCACTTCCGGCCGGAGACGACCCTGGCGGTGGCCGAAACCGCCGCCGTAGTCGGTGAGGGAAATGTCCGACATTTCAAGTCGCATCCACGGCGCTCTTCGACCACGCCGGTGACCCTGGCGTCGACGGACCGAGCGTCGACGACAAACAGGGAGTCGACGGGAAAAACGCCAAAACCGGAACAAGACTGGTCCGAATTCCGTGGGCCGACGGGACAAGGGCATTCCTCGGCCAGTGGCCTGCCCGTCCATTGGAGCCAAACCGAAAACGTTACTTGGAAAATCCCAATTCCAGGCAAAGGCTGGTCCTCCCCCGTCACAGCGGGCGATCGCATCTTTCTGACGACGGCCGTGCAGACCGGGCAAAATCACGAGCTGCATGCCTTGGGACTCGACGCTGCTTCGGGCGTTATTGAATGGGATGCTACGGTTTTCGGTCACCTCGATCCCGCGGTGATGGCGATCCACAGCAAGAACTCCTACGCCACGCCCACGCCAGTGGTTGATGGAGATCGGATTTATGTCCACTTTGGTCCGCACGGCACCGCATGCTTAACGTTGGATGGCGAAACCGTATGGAACACCCGCGAGCTGAAATATGAGCCGGCGGCTGGCGGAGCGGGATCCCCTGTTCTCGTGAACGGCATACTGTTTATCAGTTGCGATGGATCCGACAATCAGTTTGTGGTCGGCCTCGACGCAGCGACCGGTGAGATCCGGTGGAAGACAAACCGGCAGCCTTCCTCCGGGCAGCGACAAGCTTTCTCGACGCCGCTGGTCATCGACGTCAGCGGCAAAAAACAGATCGTCAGCTCCGGCGCTTCGGATGCAAACGCGTACGATCCCAATACGGGTGCCGACCTTTGGAAAGTGACTTACGGTGGATTTTCGACCGTCAGCCGCCCGGTGTATGGAAACGGGTTGGTCTATCTCGCGGCGGGCCATTCGCTGTTGATGGCCGTCCGCCCGGATGGGCACGGCGATGTCACAGAATCGCATGTCGCTTGGACACAAAAGCGATCGATTCCCAAGTGTCCGTCGCCCATGTTAGTCAACGACAGTCTGTATCTCGTTGACGACAATGGGATCGCAACATGCCTCGATGCTCGGACGGGAAAGCCTCGTTGGACCCACCGAATTGGCGGAATGTACGCTGCATCGCCCTTGTTAGCGGCGGGCAGGATCTACGTCCTCAGCGAAGACGGGGACACCGTGATCTTCAATGCGGACCCGAAGCAATACACTCAGGTGGCCAAGAACAGGCTCAATGAGCAATGCCTCGCGACACCCGGTGTCGTTGACCGTGCCCTGTTGATCCGCACCCGCGCGTCGCTTTACCGCATCGAGGATCGTTAAATCCCTTGATCCAAAGAGACCCGCTTTAGCCGGCGACTGTGCGTGACGGAAATCCATTCCGTTTTCCGGTCTTTTGTCGGATGGGCTCGAAAGGAACGTTGGCTGGCATGAGTTGTCAGCGAGTTTTCTGCGGTTGATGCGGCCGACCGACCCAAAAGTGCTGTGCTGCTGTGAACGGAACCACCGCACTCGGACTGGGCCGGCCCGTCCGCCTGGGCGCGGGCTGGTGCTCCGGGGGATAATGTCGCAAATGGTGCGTTGTCCAATTCAGAGTGCGTCGTCCAGGAAGGGGAATGATGACAACGACATCCCACACCGGCCGCCACAATACCGAGCACACCGCCGCCGTCTGTCACTCTCCCCTACAACCAGCCGCCTCCGACCTGATTCGAGTCGGCTCACGGCGCTGGTTCCTGCAGACGGGACTCGCGGGGGTGGCCGGGCTGTCGATGCCAGACATGCTGCGCTGCCGGGCGCAGGGGGCCGTTGCAGACCACTCTGACCGCAAGGCGGTGATCCTGATCTGGCTGTCTGGTGGGCCCAGTCAGCTCGATACCTGGGATCCCAAGCCCGACGCACCCAGCGAAGTGCGCGGGCCGTTCGGGTCCATCGCCACCAAGGTTCCCGGGGTCCGCATCTCCGAATACTTTCCGCGGCAGGCCACCATCGCGGACCGGCTGGCGCTGGTCCGATCGGTCGATTGCCGAGCCAGCCTCGACCACTTTCCCGCACCCATGCAGGCGGGCAACCCCCTGGCCCAACGCAGCAAGACCGACCCCCACTTCGGCACACACCCGTCGATGGGTTCGGTGGCAGCCCGGTTCCGCGGGTCGAACGATCCGGAAATGCCGGCCTTCGTCGGCATGGCAGACCTGAACCTCTTTTTCGCCGACGTCCTGGGTGCCGGGCCGTTGGGAGGCGCCTACGAGGCGGCCGACGCTGCCGCACTTGCTGGCCGACTTACGCTGCCGCCCGGCGTGAAGGTGGCCCGGGCCCAGGAGCGGGCGGCACTTTACGAGGAGTTCGACCGGCTACGGCGCGATTTGGACGCCAGCGACAGAATGGCCCGGATGGAGCATTACCGCCGACAGGCTCTGGAAATGGTCCTCTCTGGTAAGGCGCGGCAGGCGTTCCGGCTCGACCTGGAGCCCGACCGGGTCCGCGAAACCTACGGCCGCAACAGTTTCGGCGAAAAGATGCTCCTTGCGCGGCGGCTCGTCGAGGCCGGGGTGACGTTTGTAACCCTTAGCCCCATATTCGGCTACTTTGATAATCACGGCGACGACGTCGTTTGGGGAGGACTCATCAAAGGGCTGAAGCCGCTGCTGCCACGACTGGATCAAGCGCTGTACGCCCTGGTAAGAGACCTGGAAGCACGCGGCCTGCTCGACGGTACCCTGGTGCTGGCGCTGGGTGAGTTTGGGCGGTCGCCGATTTTCTCACAAAGGGGCACGGGCGGCCGCGAACACTGGTCCAACTGCATGTCGATGCTGGTGGCCGGCGGCGGGCTGACTCATGGTCAGGTAGTGGGCAGCACAGATGCCAAGGGTGGTGAGGTCAAGGATGGACGCGTAACGCCGTCCGACCTGGGGGCCACGGTATACCGCCACCTGGGCATCGACCTCAACTCTCAGTGGACCGATCTGAAAGGCAGACCCCAATCGATCATCACCGACGGCGGCCGGCCAATCCCGGAGCTGAGCAAATAGCAGTTACGGAAAAAGGGCGAGCGGCGAGGTTTCCCAAGCCGGGACTACCTCGCCAGGTTCTCCGGGCGTTCCGCGTACCCAAAACTCCAACGGAAGGTGAATTGGAGATTTTGAAGGTGCTTTGGGATGGTGGACCGAGCACAGTGCGAGATGTGCTGAAAGTGCTGGCCGCGCGCCGCAAGCGGGCCTACACGTCGGTGATGAGTGTCACGAACACTATGGCCGAAAAGGGCCAGGTCGTGCGCAAGCAACACGGTCGGGCCTTCATCTATTCTGCGAAACGCGCGCGCGAAACACTGGGAGAAATGGTGAGCCACCGGGAGCTCCCGTTTGGGAAAAGGAGACTCTGTCGCCCCTGCCGGGGCTTCGGAGATTTTTCTGCGGTCGCGCGTTACCCAGGGTTGAACACCCTGGGCTAATGTCTGACGCCCCTTGCCGGGGCTCAAATTCAGAATCGATACTGCAGCTCACTCGGCGCCGGGTACGCCATGCTCACGGCCACGGGCCTTGCGTCAGTTTGCAACTACCGCGGCACGATGGGTGGACGCTGTATTGCTTTGTTGCGCCCGTCATTGCGGAGGCCGGGTCAACTGAGAGGCGCTAGGCACTGACTGCGGCTGGAGGCGGTTGGGCGGGGTTTCTCGTACGTTCTCGGTCGACCAGTGATTTGCCCACGGCCGCAAAGATCAGCAGGAGCGTGCCTGTGTACCAGGCGCCGATGGTGAAGCCGCTCGACAAGTACATGGCGATGATCACGCCGCCTCCCAACAGGCATGCCGCCAGCAATGCGAACATCCGCATGCCGTACAGGAATACGAAAGGCAGATAGTGTGCCCCGAGCAGGATCATCAGCGCGGGGTAAAACCAATTCAGGTTATAGAGGCTGACCGGCAACAGCAGAGGCATGGAGAAGGGCAGGACTAAGGCCACCTGCATGCCCAGTTGTGGCATTAAGTTCCTGCGATCCAGCTTCGCCCGAGTACCGATGGTGCGAACGCACAACTCGGTGATTGGAAAGATGAAAAATCCACTTGCCAGCAAGGCCAAGATCGCCGTTCGCGGGCTGCCCCACGAGGCAATGCCAGCCGAGACAAGCCAGATCACGCCAGAGACTGCCTGGCCGTAGAACCCGCCCGAAAAACGGAACCGATTTTCGCGCTGGGCATCAACAATGTTCATGAGTGGTTCTCGTGCTGTTTTCCAGAATAAGGTCGGTTCGCTGACTCAATGTGTGCGGCACGAGGTAGTTCGGAGGTCTCTTCGGATTCTTGTCGATAAAGTTTTCGCCGAGGGCCTCCGAGCTGTGGGTATGGCACCCGTTCTTTGTCTAGAGGCCCAACGGGCATTCTTTTGGCCCAGGTCGGAGCGCAGGAGGCCTTCCCGAGCCGGCCCATTTTCGTCTTCTGCGAGCCCCCAGCGGAGCGACAGACAATAGCCCCCCGGGACAATGGCCCAAGGTGTCACCCCGGGATCTCGGGTGACGGATTACGTCTGAGCCCCGTGAAGTGCGGCCGAGAATCAAAGACCGGCCGCCTCACCGTCACAAGGCGTTTACCACGCCGGCCGGAGCCAGCTCGGGCCGTCCTTTGACAGGTACGGGGCTTACCGAGGCGACGTAGCGGCGCTGCCTCTTGAGACAAACAAACGTCACCAAGGCGCCGAGGCCCATGAGGGCGCAGCCGATGATGGTACCGGCGATGCGACCCTTGGCGCGCTGACCGACCACCTCTGAGTAAGAGAGAATCGGCCTGTTCATTGCGCGCAGCTTGTAGAGGGTGACCTGGCTGCCAATGGGGATGAGTGCCTCATTTTTCTTCGACACCCAAACCCGAATCGGCCGGTTGCTTTGAACCGCTGTGAGCACTTCCTGGAACTTCGGGGCAGCGCCGTCGTATTCCATGGAATAGCCGCCGACGGTGAAGCTGACGAAATGTGCCCGGACAGTGCGGAACTCTCTGACGTTGGTGGGCACTCCGTCTGCAGATGCCAATTCGTCTTCCGGTGTGCTGCGCGACAGGCCGCCGGACAGAGAGACGCCCAAGATGACGGCTCCGACGGCAACGGCGCCGAGGCAGACCAACCACTCAGGCGTGGAGGGTTTTCGAAGTGTTCGCATGGTACCAAAATCCAACCGTAGCGATGGACGACCCACCTGAGCGGAATCCGGGGAGCGAGAAACGACAGAGCCACCGTTTCAAAGAATGAATTCGGTGTCGTCGCGGTGGTCGCGCGCGCAAGCCTACCTTGCGCGAAACGGAATTTGATGAAATAACGAGGTAAATCCGAGTCCCGAGCGGCCCGGCTGGGGACAAGGTTCCGGGCGCGCCACCGGCAGCCAATTCGGGCCTCGGCAAATCCGATATATCCGGCGTTTTTGCTACTTGAAATTGCACCAAACGCCATACGTTTAGGCGTGCCGTTTTGCGTCCCGGATTCCCATGCGTTTTGGGCGGAATGTGTCTCGCCGGGTCACGTCTTGCACCAACTTCGGCCAAATCCTTTCTCTGCCGCAGGTTCGATGCTGCCGAGGAACTGGCCGCTCGCCTGAGCGCGTGAACAAGTACGGCCCCGCCGCGGCGAGCCCGCGTTCGCAAATCCCAGCCGGAACCGCATCAGGTGCAGGGGCGCGCCCCTGCCGGTAGAATTCGGCCAGGAGGTGCGACTATGACGGGCGAGCATTTGCCGTTGAAGGCGATTCATCACGTCGAGCTGTTGGTCGGTAATGCCAAGCAGGCGGCGTATTTCTATCGGCACGCGTTTGGGTTTTCGCAGCTAGCGTATGCCGGTCCGGAAACCGGGTTGAAGGACCAGGCCTCGTACGTGCTATACCAGGGGGACATTCGCCTGGTTGTGAGCACGCCGCTGTCGCCGAGCGATCCGATGGCCGACCATTTGCAGCGGCACGGGGACGGCGTGCTGGATATCGCGTTCCTGGTCGACGACGTTGATTCGTCGTTTAAGGAGGCCGTGCAGCGGGGGGCGCATGCGTCGCTGGAGCCGTACGACCGTAGCGATCAGTTTGGTCGCATTCGCCGGGCGAAGATTCGGACTTATGGCGACACACTGCACTCGCTGATTTCGACGGCCGACTACACCGGGCCGTTTTTGCCCGGTTACCAGATCCGCCGCCGACCGTCACCAGGAGCAGGGCTCGAGCGGATCGACCACATCGTGGGGAACGTCGAAGACGGAAAGATGAACGATTGCGGCACCTTCTACAACAAGGTGCTCGGCTTCCATCAGTTCATGTCGTTCGACGACAAGGACATTTCGACGGAGTTTTCGGCCCTGCGCAGCCAGGTGATGGCCCATCCGAACGACGTGATCAAGTTCCCGATCAACGAGCCGGCGCCGGGCAAACGCAAGAGCCAGATTCAGGAGTACCTCGACTACAACGGCGGGGCCGGCGTGCAGCACGTCGCGATCACTACGCGCGACATCATCCACACGATCTCGGTGCTCAAAGACAACGGCGTCGAATTCCTAATGGTTCCGAGTTCCTACTACGAGGATCTTTGGGAGCGCGTGGGCGAAGTGCGGGAAGATCACCAGGCGATCAAGGACTTGGGGATTCTCGTCGACTGCGACGAGAAGGGTTACCTGCTACAGATCTTCACGAAGCCGGTCGAAGATCGGCCGACTTTGTTCTTCGAGATCATCCAACGGCAAGGTTCGGACGCGTTCGGGAAGGGGAATTTCAAGGCCCTGTTCGAAGCGATCGAACGCGAACAAGCGGCTCGCGGGAACCTATAATTTGGGTGTCGGGTGGCACTGGCGGCTAGTCCGCCAGTGTCTTTTCGAGTTGATGCACAATCCACTGGCGGGCAAGCCGCCAGTGCCACCCAATCACGTCGCCTTGAGACACTGCTGAGCGAGCTCAGCAGTGGCACACAGAATAAATGTAGCTCAGCGAAAGCTTCGCCTCCCGAAAAACTTGGCTCGGGAGGTTTGGCCTCGCATCAGGTGACTTATGCCGTCGTATCATCGTTTGGGCGAGTTGCCGCGGAAGCGGCACACGGTTTTTCGACAGCCGGACGGCAGCCTGTATCACGAGCACGTGATGGGGAGCCGCGGTTTTTCCGGCCCTGAGTCGTTGCTTTATCACCGCCGTCCGCCGACAGCCATCGTGTCGTCACGTCTGTTAAAAAAGCTCGAGTGGCCGCAGGATGCCGACCCGACTTTGCGGATGCGGCACTTCGAGACGCACAAGCTGCTGCAGCAGAAAAGTGCGACGCTCGACCGAGCCCCCCTGCTCTTCAATGCCGACGTGGCGATGTCTTACGTCCAGCCGACGGCGACCGACGAATTCTTCTACCGCAACGCTCAGGGGGACGAACTGATTTACGTCGCCGAGGGGAGCGGCGTCCTGGAAACGCTGATGGGGGAAATGGCCTATCAGCCGGGCGATTATGTGATCATTCCCCGCGGCATCACTCACCGCTGGCGGATCGGCGACAAACCGCCGCGGATGCTGGTGATCGAGAGTGCGGGTCAGGTTCGGCCTCCGTCGCGGTACGTCAACGAGGTCGGGCAATATCTCGAGCACAGTCCCTATTGCGAACGGGACGTGCGCCGGCCGACGACGCTCAACTTCCACGATGAGCCGGGCAAGTTCGCCGTGGTCGTCAAACAGAATGACGCACTGACGGAGACGATCCTCGACCATCATCCGTTCGACGTTGTCGGTTGGGACGGGCATTACTATCCGTGGATTCTCTCGATCCACGATTTCGAACCGATCGTCGGCAGCTTGCACCAGCCGCCGCCGGTGCACCAGACGTTTCAGGGAGACGGATTCGTCGTTTGCTCGTTTGTGCCGCGGCTGTTCGACTTTCATCCCGACGCGGTGCCGGCCCCGTACAATCACTCGAACGTCAACAGCGACGAAGTGATCTACTACGCCAACAGCGAATTCATGAGCCGCAAGGGAATCAATTTCGGCTCGCTAACGCTGCATCCGGGCGGATTGCCGCATGGGCCACATCCCGGCAAGGTCGAGGAATCGATCGGCAAGAAGCGGACCGACGAGCTGGCAGTGATGCTCGACACATTTCGACCGTTACAAGTCGGCCAAGGTTTGGGAACGATTGAGGATCCCGACTACGCCCAGAGCTGGTTTCGGCACTTGGCAAAGTGATGCCCGGGCCAAGTGACCTTTAGTTGCGCGGTTCACCCGCAAGCGTCAGCAGCTTGAGCACGGTGTTCCAGTTGCGGGCCGTGCCGCGTGTGCCGAGTTTTCTCTCGATCAGCGTTCCGGTGACCTTCGAAGTCCCGATGCCCGCGGGGTAGATGATATAAACGTGTTTCCCTTCGCCGCGGACGACTTCCTGTCCCTGGATCGAGTCTTGAAGTTCCTTCACGGCTTTGGCGGTGACGGCTGTTTTCAGAAACACGACGACGTGATGGCTCGGGTCGTCTACGGCTTCCTCGGGGAACGGATTGGCGGCGACGACCTTTGCCAGCTCAGCCGCGTTGCGGATGAAGTAGTCAACCGTAACTCTCAAGCGTTTGGCCGTTTCACGCTCGAGCAGGGTTTCGAGGACGGTGTTTGTTTTTCGCCCGCCGTTGAAGATCAGGTTGCCGCTTTGAAGCCAGGTCGTCGCGCCGGCAAAACCCAAGCTGGCGACCAGTTCGCGGAGATCGGCCATCGCGACTTTGTTGTGGCCGCCGACGTTGATTGCGCGAAGCAAAGCGATGTAATTGGGCATGCACTCTCTAGGAGACGGTGTTCAAAACGCTGGCTCGAAGCGGCGCGGCGGCGCGCTGCTTGTCTCAGATGATAACACTGACGCTCGACTTGCGCCGGCGATATAAGTGGACTTCGACTTCAAAAAGACAGCACCAAGAGACAACACCAAGATGGGGCGAATGGCGAACAAACGCGGCAAGGAGAAACGAGTCGTTCTCGGAGCGGGACGCTTTCTGCGATTGGTCCACGCCAATGGCTGGGAATTCGTCGAGCGCGTGCGGGCGACCGGCGTGGTGGCGATCGTTGCGGTTACTGCAGACGGCGAACTGATCCTGACCGAGCAGTTCCGACCGGCCGTCGCCGGATCCGTGATCGACCTGCCGGCCGGCCTCGCGGGCGATGGCCCGGGGACCGAGGAGCTTGTTACTGCGGCACGGCGAGAATTGATCGAAGAGACCGGCTACGACGCCCGGCGGCTGACGCTGCTCGCGCATGCTCCGACATCTCCCGGCTTGACCACCGAAGTCGTCTCCTTCTTCCGTGCCAGGGGGTTGAAGAAAGTGGGCACGGGTGGCGGCATCGAAGGGGAAAAGATCGAGGTCCACGCGGTCAAATTGGACCGGGCCGACGCCTGGTTGCGTCGCCGCAGTCGGGCGGGAATTCAGATCGATTGCAAGGTTTTCGCCGGGCTGCATTTCGCCCAGCCATGAACTCCAGACACCAATCCCTACCACAAATCCGGCGATCGTGGCTATTATGCCGTAGACATTCCAGGGGGCGATCCGAGATCTCCCTTGGCCGCCACTTGGTAACCCATTTGTTAGCCCAAATCGAACCGCCATGCGTACCCTGCAATGGACTGCGCCGGCGATTTTGAGTCTATATCCATCACGATGTGAGGAATTCATGCGATCCGGAAGATTTTGCCGTCTGCTGACCTTTGCGTTCTGTTCGCTCCTTTTGTCGAACGCCGGTCATTGCCTCGATTCTGGCTCTTGCCGCGCGGGTGAAAACGGACTCAGCAGCGGGATCGATCAATCAACATTCGATTCCTCCGTGAAGCCGGGTGACAATTTCTTTCTGTACGTGAACGGCAACTGGATCAAGCACAACCCCATCCCGCCCGAATACAGCCGATGGGGCGCCTTCCCGAAGCTGCGTGATGACAATCTGGCGGCCCTCCACGAAATTCTCGAGGGACTGGTCAAGTCGACGCAGCCGCTCGACGCTGACAGTCGCAAGCTGCGCGATTTTTACAAGACGGCGATGGATGAGGCCAAACTCGAAGAGGCCGGCGCGAAGCCGTTGACCGGTGCGCTCGAGCAAATTGCAAAGATTTCCAATCCGAAGGAATTGCTCGCCGCGGTGGCCCGCCTGCAATTGGCCGGCACTCCGGCCCTGTTTCGGATGGGAGTGCGGCAAGATGAGAAGCAAAGCACCGTGTACGCGGTGTATGCCTATCAAGGGGGCTTGGGACTTCCCGAGCGCGACTACTATCTGGGCACCACTGACGATTCCAAGAAGATTCGCGATCAGTACCGCGAGCACGTCGCCAAAATGCTCGAGCTGGTCGGGGTATCTCCGCAGGCCGCCGCAACAGGCGCCGAGACGGTGCTGACGATCGAGACCAAGCTGGCCGAGGCGTCGCGCACGCCGGTGCAACTTCGCGATCGCGAGAAACAGTACAACAAACTCACGTTCGGCAAGTTGGCCGCTCTGACTCCTCAACTCGATTGGGGCCTCTATTTTCAGACGGCTGCCGTCGCCGAACCCGCCGACGTGATTGTGGGCCAACCCGAGTTTTTCACGCGGCTCAACGAAATGCTCACGTCGGTTTCGACTGCCGACTGGCAGACTTATCTGCGTTGGCACCTCGTCAGCTCGAAGGCTGCATTCCTCAGTTCCAAGTTCGAGAACGAGGATTTCCGCTTCTCAAGTGGCGTGCTGCGCGGCGTCAAGCAGATGCAACCGCGCTGGAAGCGAGCGGTCGAAGCGGTCGACGGCATGATGGGCGAAGCGCTGGGGCGCTTGTACGTCGAAAAGTACTTCAAGCCGGCCGCCAAAGAGCGGATGGACGAGTTGGTGAAAAACCTGATGTTTGCCTATCGCGACCGGTTGCAGTCGCGTGACTGGATGGGGTCGGAAACGAAAAAGCACGCGCTCGACAAGCTCGCGGCCATTACGCCCAAGATCGGCTACCCGGATAAATGGCGCGACTACTCCGCGTTGGATATTCACGACGACTCATACGCCGAAAACGTGATGCGGGCCGAGGTCTTCGAGATTCGCTACCGCTTGTCAAAGCTGGGCAAACCGGTCGATCGCACCGAGTGGGGCATGACGCCGCCGACCGTCAACGCCTATTACAATCCGTCGATGAACGAGATCGTTTTCCCCGCGGGGATTCTGCAGCCTCCGTTCTTTAATGCGTCGGCCGACGATGCGGTCAACTATGGGGCGATTGGCGCCGTGATCGGACATGAAATCACGCACGGCTTCGACGACCAAGGAAGCCGCTACGATCTGGACGGCAACCTGCGGAACTGGTGGACGTCGGAAGATCGCGCACACTTCAACGCCAAGACCGACAAGCTGGTGAAGCAATACAACGCATGCGTGCCGTTGGAGAATCTGCACGTCAACGGCCGCCTGACGTTGGGCGAGAACCTGGCCGATCTGGGCGGCATCGCGATTGCGTACTCGGCGTATCAGAAGTCGTTGCACGGCCAACCGGCACCGGTGATCGACGGCTTCACTGGGCCGCAGCGGTTCTTCATCGGTTTTGCGCAAGTTTGGCGTGGCACGTCGCGCGACGCCGAGCAGCGGTTGCGGCTGCGGACCGATCCTCACTCGCCGCCGCTCGTTCGGGCGACCGTGCCTGTGTCCAACATCCAGGCGTTTTACGACGCCTTCGGCATCAAGCCGGGCGACACGATGTACCGAGATCCGCAGGATCGGGTCGAGGTATGGTGAGCGGTCGGCCACAAACGGTTGACTGATGAGCCTGCCGCTCGAGTGGAGGCAGCGACTGCGGGGGCGGCGAGTGCTTGCATCACGCGTGTAACCGCGTGACGTAAAGCTTGCCGCCTGCCCACGCGCAGGGCATCGCGAGGACCACGAGCGCAAGCGGATACCAATTGGGCCCCACGTTCCACATGGTCACGGCGCCGGCGATCGACAAGACGACGCCGATGGCGCCCAGCACCAAGGCATGTGCCATCGGACGATCCGGTGCCCAGCGCGCGGTGAGGTAACCGCCGACGAGGTTGTAAACGCTGCGATAGGCGGTGGCGAGCAACAGCAGTGGGCTGCTAAACAGGCCGGGCTTGATCAGGTCTGGGAAAACTCCCGCGACCTGCAGTGCCACGTCCGTGCCGATCGACAAAACCACAATCGCGACCATGCCTCCCAGCAACGCGCCGAGGCGACGAAGAATGTGGCGTGGAGGTTGCGATGCGCTCATGCCTGGTTAGGTTCCCTTCGGGATCGCTATTGTCGTCCCAGTTCAGCCGGAAATACGGCGCGAAAAGGGCCGACGGTAGAGTCCGCCGGGGAAACCGTCGGAAGATCGTGGAAGAGATCGTTACTGTGGGCAACGGCCTCCAGTAAGATGACGGAATGTCCCCGCAAGATCGCCCGTTGCCCCAGGCTCGGCTTTGCCCACGATGTCAGGCCGAGCTGCCGGCGGATGCCGCGCCGGGACTATGCTCCCGCTGCTCGCAGACGGCGGGGACTGACGCGACTGAACATTTTGTCCCCAGTAGCGCCTTCGAGCCGACGCTGGCGCCGCGGGTCACCGAGCCACACGGCTTGCAACTGGGGGCCGCACACCGCTACTTCGGCGACTACGAGATCCTCGACGAAATTGCTCGAGGCGGCATGGGCGTTGTCTACAAGGCGCGGCAACTCAGCCTCGATCGAATTGTCGCGCTCAAGACGATCCTCGCGGGCCAGTTCGCCTCCGAGGCGGATGTCGAGCGGTTTTACACCGAGGCCCGTGCGGCGGCCAACCTGCAACATCCCAACATCGTCGCGATTCACGAGGTCGGGCAGTACGAGGGTCAGCATTACTTCTCGATGGATTACGTCGAGGGCAGGAACCTCGCGTCCTTTGTCGACCGCGGACCGCTGCCTGTCACCCAGGCGGTCACTTATCTCAAGTCGATCGCCGAAGCCATCCATTTCGCTCATCGGCACGGCATCCTGCACCGCGACCTGAAGCCGTCCAACATTCTGATCGACTCGTTCGATCAACCGCGCATCACAGACTTTGGAATTGCCAAACGAATCGGCGCGAGAGACCTTCCGTCGGCTGCCGCAGGCGGCGCAATCACTGAGTCGTCGCTGACTGCGATCGGCGAGGTGCTGGGCACACCCAGTTACATGCCGCCCGAGCAAATCGACGCAGACCCCGCGCAGCTGGGACCACCGACCGACGTCTATTCTCTCGGGGCGATTCTCTACGAGCTGCTCACGGGCCGGCCTCCCTTTCGCGGCCCTACCGTGCGCGACACGCTGTTGGCCGTGCTCCAATCGCCGCCGACCTCCGTGCGGCACCTCAATCGACGGGCACCGCGCGATTTAGAAAAGATCTGCCTCAAATGTCTGCAAAAGGATCCGTCTCGCCGCTATTCTTCGGCCGCCGCGCTGGCTGACGATCTCGAGCGTTTCACATTGGGCCAGCAGACGCAGGCCGCGGCCGAAGAGAAGTCCCTTGTGCCGCGGATCGTGCTCGGTTCGATCTTGGCCTGCATGCTTTTTTGTTGCGGTGGACCGTTCGTAATTCTCGAGTGGTTCCCACATGTCTTGGGAATGGGCGAGCCGCTCTCCCAAGGGCTTGGAACCGTGGTTGCTGAGATTGGGACCACCATTAAAAGTAGCGAGCAATTGGACGAGCTGGTTCGCTCCTGGCGGCCGCCGGGAAAGGGATCCGCATCAGGCGACCTCTTTCCCGCTCGTGTGGGATCGTTCGTACTTGCCGGCCGCGGCGAAAATACCGCGATTCCCGAGTTCCGCATCGATCTCCCGGGCTCGTCGGCGACGTACAAGTCCGGGACGACTTCGATCGAGTTCTTTGTGTTTCGAGCAACGCGCGCGGAATGCCAAGCGATATTCACTCGCGTCGGTACGGCGTTCAACGACGAGCTGGTACGAGTTGCGGGAAATGAGACTCGCTACAAATACAAATTCGCCGGCCACGTGCACAGCGGACTGTTCGTGCGAAGTAACGACCAGTTGTTACTGGCACGCACCGCGGATGGCGCCAAACCCGACGAATTTCTCACGACCTACCTAAAGGCTACGGCACCGACGCTTGCTTCCGCTAGATCGGCCGACGAAGCTCCCGCCGACGAAGACGGCGAACAACCGGTTTCTTCAACTCACTCCTACTCCGTGCGAGGGACTGTCATCCTTCTCATCTCGCTGTCCGCTACCGTCGCGGTCTGCGCGGGGGTATGGAAGGCCTACGCCAAGGCCGGTCTGCCCGGTTGGGGCAGCTTGATCCCGATCTACAACCTCGTGCTGTTGATGCGCCTGGCTGGCAAACCCGGTTGGTGGGCGGTTTGGCTTTTCGTCCCCTACCTCAACCTCGTGATTTACACGATCGTGACGTTCGAGGTCGCGAAGAACTTCGGTAAGGGAGTGGCCTATACGCTCGGTCTGCTGCTTTTGCCTCCAGTGTTTTATGCGATGCTGGGTTTGGGACAGGCAGAATACAACGCGACACTCCTGCGATTACGCCAGCAGGCGGCAGCCGTGTAATCGTTGAATTAATCCGTGGACGGATTGAGCAAGGAAGCGATTGTTTCGACCGGGAAGGCGCGAATGAGTACACAACCGCAGGGGGCCATTGAGTCTGCACAGACACCGCAGAGCCTGCCGGCGCTCGCCATCCTGTCCTTTGTCGCCGGCACCGCCGCGGGACTTGTCGGCGCGGCTTTTCGTCTAGCGCTCGAGCAGGCCGACCGCTTTCGTTTCGCAGCAATCACGTGGGCTCACGGCTACAACCTGGCGGGCTTGGTGCTGGTGGTCACCTCCGTTGCCGCCGCGGTTGCTATTGCGGCGTGGCTTGTTCATCGCCTTTCCCCGTACGCGTCCGGGAGTGGTATTCCTCACGTCGAGGCGGTGCTGAGAGAGGAACTTCCGCAAGCGCCGTTTTCGCTTGTTCCGATCAAATTCGTCGGCGGACTGTTGGCCATCGGATGCGGACTGGCGCTGGGCCGTGAAGGGCCCAGCGTGCAAATGGGATCCACCATTGCCCACTACATAGGCCGCGCGTTTCGCCGCGAACTGCCCGATTGCCTCGTGCTTCTGGCGGCCGGAGCGGGAGCCGGCCTGGCCACCGCATTCAACGCACCGATCGGAGGCGCCGTGTTCGTGCTGGAAGAACTCGTGCGTCGTTTCGACACGCGAATCACGGTTGCCACGTTCGGCGCCTCAGCCGGGGCGATTGCGGTCAGCCGCTTGTTTTTAGGGCAACAGCCCGATTTTGCCGTCGAGTTGCAGCCCTATCTTGGTATCGCGAACGTCCCGCTGCATCTCGCGCTGGGAGTTCTCGCCGGATTGTTGGGCGTCGCGTACAACAACTCGATCTTGGGCGCTCTCTCCGCGACGGAGCGACTGAGTCGTTGGCCCGTGGAACTGCGCGGCGCCGTCATCGGTGCCTTGGTCGGATTGATCGCCTGGTTCGGCCCCGGCCTCGTGGGGGGCGGTGACCCGATCACACAGCGCACGCTCGCTCACGGCCAGTTGCTGCAATGGCTATTGCCCGTGTTCGCGTTGCGGTTTGCGCTAGGGCCCATTTCTTATGCGGCGCGAACGCCGGGCGGCCTGTTTGCGCCCCTGCTCGTGCTCGGCGCTCAGAGTGGGCTGGCGTTCGGGATGTTGTGCCAACGTTGGACACCTGAGGTCGTCCCAGATCCGAAAGCCCTCGCAGTGGTCGGGATGGCCGCGTTCTTCACGGCCGTCGTGCGAGCGCCGCTGACTGGAATCATCCTCGTCACCGAAATGACGGGGAATTTTACGCTGCTCTTGCCGATGCTCTCGGCGTGCTTTGCGGCGATGCTGGTGCCGACCCTTTTGGGCAATGCGCCGATTTACGACTCGTTGCGGGAAAGCACGTTCCGAATCCAGCAAATCGAACGTCGCACTGAGTGAGCGCCGTGCTTCGCTGAACTAGCAACCGCAACCGTTGCGCGCGGCGCTGAGCAACTGCACGGCGGCGGTCACGCCCGCCCAGTGCAGAAGGTCGTCTTGGGTCGGGAGCGAGCGATCCGGCGCGCCGCTGGCGATTTCGCCTCCGAGCCTCAGTGCGGCGGGTTTGGTCAGCCGGCCTGCAATCTCAAAGCACGAACCGATCGCCCGGTTTCGCAGCACCGAGAGCACGAATTGTACCGGCTGGCCGTCGATTTCAATGAATAAATGTTTACTGGGAGCGGGTTGCGTGTGAATCAGGCGCAATCCGTCGACCGACATTCCGCTCGAAAGCGCCACGAAGGGAGCGCCGACCGGGCAATGATCCTCGTCCAGAGGAACGACGATCACATTCGTGATGAGCGAGTAGCGGCGGAAACGTCGTCGCTCTTGCCCGCCTTGTTGTTGGAACGTTTCTTCCTTCGCGAACTGCAGCAGCTCGACGGGCGGATCCGCGAGTCGATCACGGTCGATCGAGTCGACCAGACCTTGAAGTTGTGATTGCGCCGGCATATATGTTGCAGCGTCGTAATGTTTTCGTTCGGCGTCGCGGATTGTCCGCGACTCGAATTCAAATCTAGGCCGTACGATTCCCGAAACAAGCCGGGACTTCGCGAAAAGCGCTTCCGCTACGTTGTTTTTAGGCAACATACAGGAACGAACGAGACTCTGAAGCGGGTTGAACATTGCGTCCGGGAACTCAAGAGCGGGCTGCGAGTCCGTGACCGTGCAAACTCCGCTAAAATCTGATCGTTAGGATATCTGACAAATTCGGCACACGGTGCCACGCACGAAAAGGAGTCTCCGTTGGCTTTGGCCCGCTCGCGTTCTGGGATAGCGCTGTTGATCGCCGTTGCCTTGGTCCCCCTCAGTTGTGGCGTGCTCTATTCTCAGATCCCTCCCAATCCGGATCAGATGGAACTCAACTATGCGGCTTGGCGTGCGCTGGAAGGTGAGCGGCCTTACGTCGACATTTTGACGTGCAATTGGCCGGGCGCGGTCTGGATGCACATGGGAGCGATTGCCGCCTTCGGCAACACGACTTATGCGTGGCGGATCGCCGACGCGTTGATCATGTTGGCGACCGTGGTCGGCGTCGCCTGGTTTTTTCGGCAAACCTTCGATTCGTTGACGGCCCTGATCTTCATCGCTTTCTATCCGGTGCTGTTTTACGCGGGAGCCTGGCTGACCGGACAACGCGATTTCGTGGCCATGCATTTGATGCTGCTGGCCGCCGTGTTCGATTGGAAAGCTCGCAGCAGTGCCAATTGGCGCTGGCAAATCGCAACGGGAATCTGCGTCGCGTTCGCGGCGTTAATCAAGCCTCCATACGGCCTAGCCCTGCCCGTCCTGCTGCTTGCTCCTCTCTTGAGCCGATCCGAGCGCGTCGACTGGCGGATGTTTGGCAAGCAGGCCGCTGCCGCCATTGTGACGACCGGGTGCGTGTTGCTACTGGCGATGATGGCCCTCGCCGGAGAGGGAACGCCTTTGCGGCAATTCTGGGAGGTGGGGATCCAATATCACACCCAGGCGTATGCGCGAGCACGGATGAGTTTAGTCGGTCGCCTGGGGGCGATCGTGTCTTGGGTCGTTGGACCTTGGTGGTGGGTCAGCGCGCTCGCCGTGGTCTCTCCGTTATGGTTTGCCAGTGCGGAGAAGCCCAGTGCGGAGAACCACCGAACGGCCAGCTGGCATGCTTACCGAGTATTGGTGCTGTTCGCCGTGGTTTCCGTGATCAGCGTCCTGTGGCAAGGCCAAGGGCTCATGTATCACGGATCGGGCTTGTACATTTGCCTCTCGCTCTTGGCGCTGTTGAGCGTGGCTGCCTTCACTCGCATGCTGATGTCCGGTCCCGTATTGCGGCGGGCCGTCGCGGGACTTTTGCTCGCCGGTTTTCTGTTTGGAATCGCCAGTCGTATCCGCACTTTTTATGGTCCGCCCTTGTTGCACCTCGTCGGGAGAATGAGCGACAAGGACTATTATTCTCGTTTCCCAGCCGGCGATGAGTTGAGCGTTTGGGACGCCAATGTGCTCGCGACCAAGATTCGCGACGCGCAAGCGAAAGTCCCCGATCGCGACCAAACGATTCTGGTCTGGAGCCTGGCGAACGTGATCAACAACGAGACTGGTATTCGCAACGCAACGCGATTCCACACGCCGGTCGTCCTGCTGATGGCCAAACCGCCGTTTCCCCCAGCCGCCGAGTGGCGGCACCAATTCATCGAGGACATCACACAAAATCGCCCGTTTGCTTGCGTGATCGCGAACGATGCCATCCGCGACGCAAACAACGAGGCCGTGCAGTTCCTGAAGCGGACGATGAGCGAGCAATACCGACCCGTGGCGTCGCCCGGCAACGTCACGTTGTACCTGCGGCGCTCGGACGATCGCGTCGCCGCGAAAGGATCTCGCTAGGAGATCACAGCCGCTGGTCGAACCGGTGAGCAGTCGAGCGTGCGAACGAAGTGCAAGCCCGTTAGAGCAGCGGCCCGATAGGCTGTGCGCCCGGCAAACGCCCCGCCAGGAGTTCGCCCAGAGCGCGAGTCGTTGTGAACCGGCTCAAAACGATGCGAAACATCGCCGCGATCGGCACGGCGAGCACCATGCCGATCACCCCCCACAACAGCCCCAAGAACGCGAGTGCCAAGAGGACGGCCACGGGGTGCAGCTCCAGGCCGCGCCCCATTAGTTTCGGTTCGACAAAGTTGCCGATCGTCATGTGCACGGTGCCCGGCAAAGCCACCACAGGAATCACCATCCAAGGGTTGTCGAATTGGGCAAACGCGATGGGGATCGGCAGCAGGCTGGCGACGATCGGCCCGACGTTCGGGATGTAATTCAACAGGAACGCCAGCAGCCCGAACAAGAAAGCCATGTGCAATCCCATCGCCCACAGAATCGTGCCGACGAGCAGGCCGGCCACGGCCGAAATGGCGGTCTTGGTGACAATGTATTCGCGGATCGCCGATTCGATTTCGGCATAAATGCCCGTCTGCCGCTGATGCGGATCCCGACCGGAGAGCAGGAAGATCACGAAGAACAGCACCAAGATCCCGTCGGACACAAGTGACGTGACGGTTCCCGCGGCCGTCGTGATGATGCCCGGCAACCAGGATTGCAGCTCGGCCGACACTTTTGTCTCTTCGACTTTCACGCCGTGCGCGTGCATTTGGACGAACACCCGCTTGGTCAGGTCGGCGACCTGGGCCGTATACTCATCCGCCGTGCGGATAATCGTCTGCAC
Source organism: Planctomycetaceae bacterium (assembly GCA_035687365.1). GTDB lineage: Bacteria > Planctomycetota > Planctomycetia > Planctomycetales > Planctomycetaceae > DASPSM01. The sequence goes on from DASRXU010000606.1 coordinate 23,435, forward strand.
TGTCACTGTGAGCGCCGCACCCAGCAGGACCAGGATCGCGAAGACCAGGATCAGCGCGACCACGATGGCCAACCAGCCAGGGAAATGGAGGCGGACCACGAGACGATCGACGATCGGCGAAACGGCCGTCGTGATGAAGATCGCCATAACAAAGGGAATCATCACGGCCCGCGTGTAAAACAGCGCACCGGCCAGCGCGACGACGGCCAGGATCATCAGCGATCCGACCGCCAGCCAAATTTGCTCCTCGCGCACATTTGTGTTCATTCCCGAGTCCATATTTGCACTTGAATCGAGCCGGGTGGATCAACTGTGACGAACGCATAGTAACCACCCGACTGTGCCGATACGATCGGTGCCTGACAAATTGGAGGTTGGAGCGACTGAAGCTCGACGAATTGCGATGCGACCCTGGCGGAATCTCCCACGATGGCCTTTCCCGGACGACGACTATTCCAGCGTTTGTTCACGATCGCCTACGATCCCGACCCGGCGGAACGGGCGTTTCTGGCTCGGGCTCAATCGCAAGAGAGCCCGCTGGCCCAAGTGACCGTCGCTGTGTTGGACGCCGCAGAATCGGCGCGTGTCTTCGGCGTTCCCCTCGCGAGACACGGAATTCAGCCCGTCTTCCTAAGAGTTGTCAACCGATCGCAAACCCAGCTCCGCTTGCAGCTGGTGAGCATCGATCGCAACTACTACACACCGCTGGAAGCCGCGGGCGTCTCCCACTTTTCAATCGTGAAGCGGTTGTCGGCGTTCGGGATCATCGGACTCGTCTTTTTCCTGCACCTGTTGGTGCTCCTTCCGTCGAAGCTCATTTCCGCCTACCGCGCCAATCGACGCATGGATGAACATTTCCAAGCCCAGGCATTTCGCCTGCGCCCCGTGCCCGCCGGCGGCACGGCCGAAGGATTTGTCTTCACGCATTTGGATTTTGGGAACAAGGTCGTGCGGGTTTGTTTCCATGCCGCAAGCACCCAATTCGATTTGGCCTCGCTCCCGCCCGAGGTGGCCACGTTGGCGGCCGCTCACCCGACCACCGGAACGGCCGGTGGGCAGCCCGTCGTGGATCTGACGTTCACGATCCCGGTGCCGGGAATCTCGGCGGACTATCTGACGCGCGATTTGGACGCGATCTATCCGCGCAACGAAATCACAGACGCCGACCTGCCGAAGCTGGTCGAGCGGCTGACGGCGATGCCGCCGGCCACGACGAATCTCGCGGCGACGCGCACCGGAGACCCGGTGAACCTCGTCGTCATCGGCGAATTTGCGACCATTCTGAGCGCGTTTAGCGCCCGTTGGGACGAGAGCGAAACGATCACGCTTAAGACCTGTTGGAAGACGACGCGATCGTTTCTACTGGGCTCGCAATACCGCTACTCGCCTGTGAGCCCGCTGCACCTGCTGGGGCGCACGCAGGATGTCGCCTTGCAGCGGAGCCGGCGCTCGATCAACGAGCGTCTGCACCTGCGGCTATGGCTGACGAACATCCGATTTTACGGCAAGCCCGTCTGGATCGGTCAAATCAGCCGGGACATCGGCGTTCGCTTTACCACCAAGACCTGGAACCTGACGACGCATCGGATCGATCCCGACGTCGACGAGTCCCGCGACTATGTGGTGGAAGACCTGATGGAGGCGGAACGGATCGATGCGGTCGGCTACGTCGATGGCGTCGGTGAATGCAATCCCGCCCAACCACGGCACAACCTGACCGGTGATCCCTACTTCACCGACGGGCGGCGGGCCGTGATTTTGCTTTCAGAATCACGAGCGGCACCGCGCTTCGTCCGGTGGTGTTGATTCGTGGCAGCCTCGTCGAAATGGGAGCTGCCGAATCAATGCCACGTTCCGTTCTTTTCGAGTTGGAACTTCGGGGTCGGTCCCCCCTCCCAAGGTTGGTTGCCGGCCGGCTCGGTAATGCCAAACGAGTATCCACCTGAAGTGGAGGCTGCGGCGGAATTCCAGGTCGGAAGGCTGGGAGCAAATCGGGTAGGAGCCTTGATGTAGGACCGGTAGCCGTACCAGGCCCAGTTGCGATTATCGAGCCAAAAGGAGTCGAGGTCCTGTTGATGAACGGTCAGCCCAAGGTCGCCAACGGTATCTTGCTGGGCCGAGCCTTTCGACAGGAAGAACAGCGATCCGGCGGCAACCGCCAAGACCATCAGAGTTTGGAAACGGGTCATAAGAGTTCGTCTTTCTGTTTGTGCGGGAGAGAAGTGTGAGCGACAGGCCGACTTCGATACTCAGGTGTCACTTTTGAAGAGCGGCAACCTGTTTCCGCAGCCCGTGCACTTCTTTTGTCAGTTCAAGCAGCGCCCGTTCCATCCGCTCGTGCTGCTCGAACAGCCGACGGACCAGCTCGGCTGACATATCCGCTTCGCTGACTCCATGGTGTGTGCCGTACTTGGGATCGCGCGGATCGCGGCGCATCATTTCCCGAATGTAGTCCTGCCGAAACTCGGCGAGACTTCCCGCAGTGACCTTCAGCTCGGTGGCCTTCTTGCCGCGCTCGACGCTCAGCGTAGACGATTGCTGGGGCGCGAGGCGCTCAATTGCGGACTCTGCGTCCTGGGTCGAATTGACGTCCGTGCTGCCGATGCGGACCAGCACGTCGCCCACGCGCACTCCGGCGAAGGCCGCCGGCCCACCGGGAAACACTCCCTGCACTTTGACTCCATGGCCGTTGTTATCTTGGAGCATCACTCCGACCCAGCCGATGTTGGCGAGCTGTCCACGCGGAGCCGCCTCTGCACCGGCTGGGCGAGACTCTTGCATCGCCAGCACAACGGGAGCAGACCGTACGGGACTTCGCTCGCCGGCTCCTTGAGCCAATAGGAACGCCCCCGCCAGCGGGACAGCGGCCGTGGCAAGGCAGATCATGGTGAATGGTTTGAGCATTTGGAAATCTCCGGAAGTAAATTGAGCTTGCTGGTTGGACCGGCCTGACAGGCTTGGAGGATCGCACGCGCGCCGACGCCTCGCGGTTCTCTTGCCCTTAGTTTGCCGTACTGACAGCACCGTTGCCCGACTGGCCGGCCGGATGTTTCAAGCGGACCAGCATTTCTTGTTGCGTGATTTTTGCACCGGTGTGCACGAGGATCGGTGACTCACTTTTCGTCAAGTTGGCTAGCCCCGTGTCGTACACGGTTGTCTTATCGGTTCCCACAGTCCAACAGACACGCTGCGTCCGCTTGTCGACGGCGCCCTGGATGGGCAATACATCCGAGTACTGATTCGACGAGTTTCCGCGAACGGTCCCCTCTTTGTCCACGGCGAGCTGAAACGTGAGTGTCGGCGTTTTGCTGTCGCCCTGAACGAGTCCAAACACGCCCAGGGGCAACCATTGGGGATTGGTGTTTGCCGGCGTGACGGGTGCAGTCGCCGCCAGGTTGCTGGCCTCTTGATAGTATTGCTGGGCCGTTCCTGCCGGCTGAGAGCCGTAGTAAACGTTGTCGCCGTTGTACGTGATGTACTGCCCGTAGTCGTAGGGATAGTAAGTGGCGTTGTCCCAGCCGAGCCAGCTATCCAACGTTGGCCAGGTGGCCGCATCCCAGGCCGACGCGGCCCACAAACCCGCATCGACTCCTGTCGGAGTCCAAGCCCAGTTACGGGCCGAATTCCAAGCCGCCGTGGCATTCGGGTGATTGGAGGCCCAGTTCTGGACGTTCTGTCCATTTGCGTGGGCCCAGGTTTGCGAGAAGGGATGTGTGCCGTAAGCGCCCGCCGCTGCGCCCGAGGCAATCGGGTGGTTAGCGAAGGATCCGGCGCGGTTCGCAATGGCGCCGCTCGCAGCACCAAGTCCTCCGTCCGTCGGCAAGCCGAGAAAATTATTGAGCTGCCCGCGACTGACAGGGTCACCGCTGCCCCACCGACCCGCGTCGCCGCCCCAATTTCCTGTATTGCGGACGCCGTTGTCGAATCCGCCGGCATCGCCACCGCGGTAGCCGATCGACTGGCGCTGTCCAAATCCTTCGCCGCCTTCGCCCCCGCGATATCCGCCGAAGCCGCCCCC
>DASRXU010000607.1:0-37675 GCA_035687365.1 Planctomycetaceae bacterium
TATCCCGAGGGCCAGCCGTCTTGGCAGGCGTGGCTTGTCTGGGCTGGGTTATGCGTTCCCGGCGCGATCGTTGGCTATCTGATTTCGCGAACCGTGAACCGCGTGCTGTCGCGATTCTTCAAATGGTTCAATCTCGGGTTCGATTTTGTTGCGAGAGTCTACGGACGCGTTGTGGGCATGTCGCTGCGCCTATGTGTGATCGTCCTCTTGATCTATGGCGGGCTGATTGGCCTCACGTACTACGGCATGACGCACATTCCGACAGGATTCATCCCCCCGCAAGACAAAGGCTATCTGATCGTCGACGTGCAATTGCCTGATTCGGCCTCACTCGAGCGAACGGTGGCCGCGCTCAAACGCGTCGAGGAGCGGGCCCTCGCCACAAAGGGCGTCATCCACACGATCGGCATTCCCGGGCAGTCGTTCGTGTTGAACGCCGTCGGGTCCAATCTGGGCTCGATGTTCATCATCCTCGATGAATTCGATCATCGCCACGGTCACGAGCTCAGTGGTGGCGAGATCGCCCACCACCTGCAGAAAGAGTTTTATGCCGACATCCTCGAGGCGCAGGTAGCGGTCTTCGGCGCCCCGGCCGTCGACGGTTTGGGGAACGCCGGCGGATTCAAGCTGATGGTGGAAGATCTGGGCGACGCGCCGCTGGACGTCTTACAAGGACAGTCGGAAAACCTAGCCGACAAGGGCAGGAAGCTGCCCGGAATTGCCGGCCTCTTCAGCAGCTTTCGCGCGAACGCTCCGCAGCTCTATATCGACATCGACCGGACCAAATGCAAGACGATGAACGTCTCGCTCAACGACGTCTTCAACACGCTGCAAGTCTATATGGGCGGATTCTACGTCAACGATTTCAATCGCTTTGGCCGCACCTGGCAGGTCAACCTTCAGGCCGATGCAGCCTTTCGTCTGAAAGCCGAAGACGTGCGGCAGCTCGAGGTCCGCAACGCGGATGGCGAAATGCTGCCGCTCGGAACGGTCGCCACGGTCGAAGACGTCGGCGGTCCAACAATGATCACGCGCTACAACATGCGAACTGCGGCCGCACTCAACGGGTCCGCCCTACCCGGTGTCAGCTCGGGGACTGTGATCTCGAGAATCGGCGGACTGGCGAAACAGGAGCTGCCGCCGAGCATGACTTCCGAGTGGACCGAGCTGACGTATTTGCAGCTTTTGGAAGGGTACGCCGCTTACATCGCGTTTGCCGGAGCCGTCGTGCTGGTCTATCTGGTGCTGGCCGCTCAGTACGAGAACTATACGCTGCCCCTGGCGATCATTCTCGTCGTGCCGATGTGTCTCTTGGCCTCACTCGTCGGCGTGGCCATCATCAAGTCGGACATCAACATCTTTGTGCAGGTCGGGTTCATTGTGCTTGTCGGCTTGGCCACGAAGAACGCAATCCTCATCGTCGTGTTCGCCAAAGCCAGCCAAGAGGCTGGAAAGTCGCGGTTTGAGGCCACCATCGAGGCCTGTCGCAGCCGATTGCGCCCCATCATCATGACGTCGTTCGCGTTCATTCTGGGAGTTGTCCCGTTGATGATTGCCCACGGGGCAGGAGCCGAAATGCGCCGTGCACTGGGAACGGCGGTCTTCTCCGGCATGCTCGGCGTGACCCTATTCGGCATCTTTTTGACACCCGTGTTCTATTACGTCATTGGGTGGTACGTCGAACGGACGGAGCGCAAGACGCCACATGCGCCTCCGAAATCAGCCTCTTCGGAAGGTGATGGCCGGAGGCTGGAGGTCCCAACCACCCTTTGAAGGAATCGCATCCGATCGGAGCGACGACTTGCATCCGGCATCGGAGCTACACAGGGCTCGCCTTCGGCGGCTCTTGCTCGGCTAGGCCGGGAGCGGACCGATGGAGCATCGGTGCCACGGGCGCAGGAACGCTCGGATCCTGAGTGGGCGAATTTATGAATTCGTGCAGTGGACGAAGGTCGAAAGGTCGGGGAACCGTTGAAGGAGAACTGACGATGACCAGGTTGCGAATTCTCGGAGTGGCTGTTTTGGCGATGGTGACATTGGCTCCTCATGCGATGGCTCAGAGAAGGGGCGGCGGAGCAGTTAGCGGGGGCATGCGCGGAGCCGTCGTCGGGGGGATGGTTGGCGGGAGCGAAGGGGCGGCGACAGGCGCCAAGATCGGCGTTGTAACTGGGGCGACCCGAGCCGCCGTTAATCGGGAAACGCAAGCGAGGGCTCAATACCAAAATACTGCAGACTATCAGAACGCCCAACACTCGAACTTCTACGAAGCGCCGCCGGAGACCTTCGGCACGACCGCAGCCGGCGCTCCCACGAAGCCCGGCGTAGAAGCCGTCATTCGCAAGGAGAACAAGCCCGTCGTGGGGATTACGTTCCCTGCCGACTGGAACCAAAAAGCTGGCGCCAACTACATCTCGGCCGTCAGTGGCGATGGACAGGTCTACTCGATGCTGGTCCTCCTCAAAGGCGTCGATGACAAAGCAGCCGGAATCAAGAAGGTCGAGGAGGGATTGGCAAAGAACTATCTAACGGACGTCAAATTCGATCAGCCGCGTGAGACGAAGGGCGGCGCCAAGTTGATCACCGGCACGGGAAAGGGAAAGAAGTCCGGCGTGGACGTCGTGTTCGCGGCCGGAGTTTTTGATGCCGGCGACGGCCAATTCATCGGTGGGGCTTTCGTCGCCGATTCCAAAATCGAGGATTACTACAAAGAAACGGTCAAGGGAATTTGCCAGACGATTCGTCGCGCAAAAGATTTCCAACAACAATAAGGCAACGCTCGGCCCGCCGAAAAGGGGCCGACCTTTGCTGACACCGAAAGAATCCTTCGGCGCCGCAACATTTGCGGCGCCGAGGGGTGTCATCGTGGCACGCGTTCTTTCGTTGAGCGACCGATAGGGAAAACGCGCGAGCCAGCTTCGTGTTCTGCGGCATTTGGGCGCGGTGATCATCGACTGATCCGGTGGAGGTGCACATGCAGAGATTTCTTCAGAACGCGAGCCTTGTGCTTCTGATCGTCTTGTCGTCGACGCTCTTCGCGCAGGATCAAGAAAAGCCCGCCAAGCCGGCCTCGAACGATTCCAAGGACGAGTCAGCCATCCGTGCCAACGTGGAGGCATTCGTAAAGGCGTACAACGCGGGGGATGCGAAGGCCGTCGCGAACCTGTTTGCGTCGGAGGCGCAGACGATCGATGAGGAGGGAGAAACCACACAGGGACGCGAGGCGATCGAAAGGAAAACGGCGGCAACCTTCGCCGACGCTCCGCAAGGTCGAATCCAGATTGACGTCGGTTCCATTCGCATGATTGGATCGGCGCTCGCCATTGAAACCGGCCGCGCGAAAGTGACCTCAAGCCCGGGGAAAGAACCCAATGTAAGCCGCTACAGCGCGGTGCACGTCAAATCGCGGAGCGGCAAATGGCTCTTGGCCTTTGTGAGTGAAACCGAGGAGAGCGAGATTACAAACGCCGAACGGCTCAAGCCCCTCGAATGGCTGATCGGCGACTGGATCGATGAAAGCCCCGATTCGGTCGTGATCACCTCCTGCAAGTGGAGCGACAACAAGAATTTTCTGCTGTCGGACATCAACATTCGTGTGCAGGGCAGCAACGCCATGCACCTGACCCAGCGGATCGGCTGGGATCCGCTCACGAAGCAAATCAAATCGTGGCTGTTCGACTCCGAGGGGGGCTACGGCGAGTCCTTCTGGACGCGCGACGGGGACCTGTGGCGGGTAAAAGCCACCGCTGTGCGTCGAGACGGGACCACGGCCTCGATGACAAACATCTACACACCGACTGGCAAAGACTCCTACACCTGGCAAACGACAGACCGGGTTGTCGCGGGCGAAGTCTTGCCACCAATGGAAATCAAAGTTGTCCGCAAACCGCCGGAGGCAGCCCAGTCGAAGTAGGGCGCCGTTTGACGACGGTTCGCGCAGCCCGGCGGACGGCACAATTCAGGAAACAAAGGGGGACACCCCGTGAAACGCATTATCCCTGTGGCTTTGATGATCCTCGCGATGGTGGCCGTGCCGGCGAACGACGGCTGGGTCTTTGGGCGCGGCGGTGGGAGAGGTGGCGGTGGCGGACGCGGCGGTGGAGGTGGGGGTGGACGTGTTGGCGGTGGTGGCGGTGGACGTGGTGGTGGCGGGTACCGAGGTGGAGTCGCCGGAGGTGGAGGACGCGGCGGCGCTGTTGGTGGCGGTCAGAGAGGCGGAACGGGCGGCGGCAATCGACCGTCGACATTGCCCGCGCGCGGCGGGAACATCGGCGGTGGCAACAGACCAAATGTTGGCGGGCCCGGCGGTATCGGAAATCGCCCGGGCGGCGTCGGTGGTCCCGGTCGACCCGGCGGTGTTGGAGGCCCCGGCGGAATTGGAAATCGGCCAGGTGGCATCGGCGGGCTCGGAGGCCCGGGTGGCATCGGCGGCCCGGGTGGCGTCGGTGGGCCGGGCGGTGTTGGAAACCGGCCAGGTGGCATCGGTGGACCAGGAGGTGTCGGCAACCGACCTGGAATCGGCAATCGACCTGGAGTCGGTGATCGGTTCCCGAACGCCGGCAACCGACACGACTATTGGCAGAACGCCCACAACGACTGGTATCACGGGCACTGGAACGGCCATTGGGGCGCTTGGGGCCTCGGCGCGGTGGCATGGGGCCTGACGAGTTGGGGCGTCGGATCGCTTTATTACGACACTGGCTACTACGACTACGCCAATCCCTACTGCGACACGACGACCGTGGCGGAGTACCCAGCGATCGACTATTCGCAACCGATCGTCACTACGACGGCCCTACCCGAACCTGATTCGTCGGCAGCAACCGCCGCAGCCTCGGACAGCGATCTAGCGCGCAACGCTTTCTACAGCGGGGACTACGCCCGCTCACTCTCCTCGCTCGATACCGCACTCGCGAAGACGCCGAGCGATGTGGTACTGCACGAGTTTCGCGCTCTCAGTCTGTTCGCGTTGCACAGATACAAGGAGGCAGCCGGAACACTCTATGCGGTCCTCTCGGTTGGTCCCGGCTGGGATTGGACCACCATGAGCGGCCTCTATCCGAATGTCGACGTCTACACCCAACAGCTTCGAGCGCTCGAGGATTACGTTCAAAAGAACCCCGACTCTCCAGACGGACGTTTTGTGCTCGCCTATCAGTACATGACCGCCGGTCACCAGGATGCCGCAGCCCGACAGCTCAAAGAAATCATCCGGCTGGCCCCGAATGATCAGGTTTCGCGGCAGTTGCTGACGATGGTCGCTCCTTCCGAGAGTGGCTCGGGTGCCGCTACAACCGCGGCGGCGTCAACGACGGAGCCTGAGCCCAAGCGAACGCCCCCCAGCGACATCGTCGGGAATTGGAAGTCCCAAGCCACGGGAGGCAGCACAGTGGAGTTGTCTTTGGGCCAGGACAACCGCTTCACCTGGAAAGTCGCTCGTCCAAATAAACCCCAAGCGTTTGAAGGCAAATACGAGTTGTCGGGTACGACTCTCGTATTGGAGTACAGCAACGGCGGAACAATGGTTGGCAGGGTCAACGCAGAGGGAACGGACAAATTCTCATTCAAGATGGTTGGTGGCCAACCAAACGATCCCGGACTGATCTTCAGCAAGTGAGACCGGTTTCACGGCGACAAGCGAACAAAATTCACAATGACAACATAGATTCGGTAATTCCTCAAAAAGCGCAAATTCTTCTGCAGCCAAGAAGGAGCGATTCGATGCCGACCACCACAACCACAAAAAGAGATCGCAAGACTGGCGATGGCCAAAACACGGCCGCGACGGGTCCGCTCTCGGCCGACGAGCTTCGCAAAATGGACGCCTATTGGCGGGCCTCCAATTATCTGTCGGTCGGCCAGATTTACCTGCTCGACAATCCGCTGCTGAAGGAGCCTCTCAAGCGGGAGCACGTCAAGCCGCGATTGCTCGGTCACTGGGGAACGTCTCCCGGTCTTAACATGCTCTACGTGCACCTGAATCGTGTCATCAAACGCGATGACTTGAACATGATCTACGTCATCGGGCCAGGACACGGAGGCCCCTCTCTCGTCGCTCACGCTTACTTGGAGGGGACCTACAGCGAGGTCTATCCGAACATCGGGCAAGACACAGAGGGGATGAAGAAGCTCTTCAAGCAATTCAGCTTTCCGGGCGGCATTCCCAGCCACGTCGCGCCTGAAACTCCCGGTAGCATTCACGAGGGTGGCGAACTCGGCTACGCCCTCAGTCACGCCTACGGAGCCGCGTTCGACAATCCGGATCTGATCGTCGCTTGCGTGGTGGGCGACGGCGAAGCCGAGACAGGGCCGCTCGCCACCGGCTGGCACGGCAACAAGTTCATTAATCCGGCCCGCGACGGGTGCGTCCTGCCGATCCTGCACTTGAACGGGTACAAGATCGCCAACCCCTGCTTCCTCGCGCGAATTCCTAAGGACGAGCTGCAAAAGTTCTTCGAAGGACAGGGGTACAAGCCGCACTTCGTCGAGGGACACGATCCGCAGGCCGTGCACCAACAGCTGGCTGCGGAGCTTGATTCGGCGATCGGAGAGATCAAGGAGATCTGGGCCGACGCGCGCGACAACGGAAATCTCAAACGCCCCGCCTGGCCCATGATTGTCTTCCGCACGCCCAAAGGTTGGACGTGCCCTGCGGAAATCGATGGCAAGAAGTGCGAGGATTATTGGCGCAGCCACCAAGTGCCCATGAGCGACATGGACAAGCCTGATCACATCAAGGTCCTCGAAAAGTGGATGAAGAGCTATCGCCCCGACGAGCTGTTCGATGCCAAGGGTCGGTTCAAATCCGAGCTCGCCGAGTTGGCGCCAATCGATCACCGCCGCATGAGCGACAACCCGCACGCCAACGGCGGTCTGCTGTTGCGCGACCTCAAGATGCCCGACTTCCGCGCTTATGCGGTCGACGTACCCACCCCGGGGGCAGCGACTGCCGAGTCGACGAGGGTGATGGGCAAGTTCCTACGCGACGTCATGAAGCAGAATCTCGACAGTCAAAACTTCCGCGTGTTCAGTCCGGACGAAAGCAATTCGAACCGCTGGCAAGACATCCTCGAAGTCACCAATCGCTGCTACATGGCGGAGATCTATCCCGAGGACGATCATCTCGCGCCGGATGGCCGGATCATGGAAGTCCTCAGTGAGCATCAATGCCAGGGGTGGCTCGAGGGCTATCTTTTGACCGGCCGCCACGGTTTCTTCAGTTGCTATGAAGCCTTCATTCACATCATCGACTCGATGTTCAATCAACACGCGAAGTGGCTGAAGGTCTGCGGCCACATTCCGTGGCGGCGCCCGATCGCGTCGTTCAATTACCTGCTCAGTTCGCACGTCTGGCGCCAGGATCACAATGGTTTCAGCCATCAGGATCCCGGTTTCATCGACCATGTCCTCAACAAGAAGGCCGAGGTCGTTCGGGTCTATCTGCCTCCCGATGCCAATACGCTCTTGTCCGTGACCGATCACTGCTTGCGCAGCCGCAACTACGTCAACGTCGTCGTCGCGGGTAAACAGCCGGCCCCGCAGTGGCTCACCATGGATCAGGCCATCAAGCACTGCACCGAAGGAATCGGCATTTGGGAATGGGCCAGCAACGACAAAGGAGGCGAACCCGACGTGGTGATGGGCTGCTGTGGCGACGTTCCGACGCTGGAAACTCTGGCCGCGGTGGAGATGTTGCGCAAACACATTCCGGAACTGAAAGTGCGAGTCATCAACGTCGTCGATCTGATGAAGCTGCAGCCGTCGAGCGAGCATCCGCATGGCCTGTCGGATCGCGATTTCGATGTCCTCTTCACCAAAGATAAGCCGATCATCTTCGCGTTCCATGGCTATCCCTGGCTGATTCATCGACTGACGTATCGGCGGACGAACCACAGGAACCTGCATGTGCGTGGCTACAAAGAGGAGGGAACGACAACGACGCCATTCGACATGGTGGTGCTCAACGACCTCGATCGATTCCACCTGGTCGAGGACGTGATCGATCGCCTGCCGCAGCTCGGGTCGCGCGCGGCCTATTTCAAACAGGCGATCCACGAGAAGCTGATCGACCACAAGCAGTACATCTCCGAGCACGGGGACGACCAGCCCGAAATCCGAAACTGGCGCTGGATGCAGGGATCACGAGCCACTGTCCGATCGACGTCGACTGAAGGAGACAACGTCTGACGACAGAGGTGTCGAATTGAAACTGGAAGCCGGGATCGCTGGCAGTGTCGCACATGGAAGGCCATGCGATGTGCCGACGGCTTGCGCATTCGGGGGATCCCATTCCGCCGGAGTCGCTGCTTCTTGAGGCAAATCATTCGCTGATCGAGTCATGCGAGGCGCAGTTCGTGACGGCAAACACTCCGCGGATTCAGAGTCCCAAGCTCGACAGACCGCGCCAGCGCGACGACGCTTCCGCGACAGCAACCAAGGCCCTAGGCACAAGTGGTCCGATCGGCGCCACTCTCTGCAAGGGAGGCGCGAATTTCAGTTTGTATTCGCGGGATGCCACTCGCGTCGAGCTGCTGTTCTTCGAAAGCCCGGACGATGACCGGCCTTCGCGAATCATTCCCCTCGATCCGGTCACTAACCACACCTATCACTATTGGCATGTCTTCGTCGAGGGCGTGCGGTCCGGGCAGATTTACGCTTATCGAGTCGACGGACCGTCGGCCCCCGCTGCCGGACTTCGGTTCGATGCGACCAAGCTCTTGCTCGATCCGTATGGTCGCGGCGTCGTCTTCCCCAAGAGATATTCCCGCCAGTCGGCAATGCACGCGGGCGACAACATCGCGACAGCGATGAAAAGCCTCGTCATCGATCCATCGACCTACGACTGGGAGGGCGATGTTCCACTCCGACATCCGTCTGCGCGCACCATCATTTACGAGATGCACGTCCGCGGGTTCACCGCCAATCCCAACTCGGGAGTTTCAAACGCCAAACGCGGCACCTACGCCGGACTAATCGAGAAGATCCCGTACCTGCAACAGCTCGGGATCACGGCCGTCGAGCTGCTCCCCGTCTTCCAATTCGATGCCCAGGACTGTCCACCCGGATTGGTGAACTACTGGGGCTATGCGCCCGTGTCGTTCTTCGCTCCGCATACCGCCTACAGCTCGCGGCAAGATTTGCTCGGTCCAGTCGACGAGTTTCGTGACCTGGTGAAGGCGCTGCATCGAGCGGGCATCGAAGTGATTCTGGATGTGGTGTTCAACCACACCGCCGAGGGCGATGAGCGTGGGCCGACCTTCGGATTTCGCGGAATCGATAACATCGCGTACTACATGCTCGATTCCGATCGAGGCCGCTACTCGAACTATTCGGGTTGCGGCAACACGCTCAATGCCAACCACCCAATCGTTCGCCGAATGATTGTCGACAGTCTGCGCTACTGGGTCGAGCAGATGCATGTCGACGGTTTCCGGTTCGATCTCGCGGCGGTTCTGTCGCGCGACGAGAACGGCAACGTTCTGCCGAATCCGCCGGTGTTGTGGGACATCGAGACCGATCCGGTCCTGGCGGGAACCAAGCTCATCGCGGAAGCCTGGGATGCAGCCGGGCTTTACGAGGTGGGCACTTTTCTCGGGGATAGTTGGAAGGAGTGGAACGGTCGCTTCCGGGATGACGCTCGAGACTTTATGCGCGCCGAACGCGGCGCGCTTGCGCGCTTTGCCGACCGCATGATCGGCAGTCCGCAACTGTACTCGCATGAGCAGCGTGATCCCGAGCAAAGCGTCAACTTTGTGACCTGTCACGACGGTTTCACGCTCAACGACCTCGTTTCGTACAACGACAAGCACAACGAATCCAATCGCGAAGATAACCGTGACGGAGCCAACGACAATCGCAGCTGGAATTGCGGCGTCGAAGGCCCCACGGAGGATCCGGCAATCCGCAAGTTGCGGAATCAGCAGGTCAAGAACTTCCTGACTGTGACCCTCTTCTCACTCGGCACGCCGATGCTCTCGATGGGCGATGAGGTCGGGCGAACCCAGCATGGGAATAACAACGCCTACTGTCACGACGAGGAGATGACCTGGTTCGATTGGAATCTGCTCGACACACATGCCGACATCCTTCGTTTCACGAAGATGCTCGTCGCTCGCCGAGCAGTGCGGACCACGGATCATGAAGAAAATCGAGTCAGTTTGAACGACTTGATCAAGCAGTCTGTTCATGGTTGGCATGGCATGGAACTCGACAAGCCCGACTGGAGCGAGGACTCGCACAGCGTCGCGTTGTCGTTCGAGTTCCGCGAACGACAACTGAGCGTCCACTGGATTCTGAACGCGTATTGGGAGGCGCTCGACTTCGAGTTACCGCCGGTGTGCGGTGACGTTCCACTTCAGTGGCGGCGCTGGATCGACACCTCGTTGGATTCGCCCGCGGACATTGTTTCTATGGAACTGGCAAGGCCCGTCCCGGGGCCGAGGTACCGGGCGGCCGCGCGCTCGGTGGTGTTGCTGATTGCCTCGCATCAAAACACGCAATAGCAATCGGTGTCGATCATTCGCATCCGAGACAATGTAGGCGCGGTCATGAAGATTGATATCGATGATGTCATTACGTGGCTGATCGTCGGAGCCCTGGCTGGGTTCCTCGCCGGGATGGTGGTCAAAGGGCACCGAGCCGGCTTCGGCCGATGGCTGAACCTGGGCATCGGACTCGTGGGGGCGCTCGTCGGCGGGTTTCTGTTCAGGGTCCTGCACATTAATCTGGGCGTGGTGGGGGCCGTCACCGTGACCTCCGAAAATGTTGTGGAGGCCTTCGTCGGTTCGCTGATTTTCATCGCAGTGGTTTGGTCCATTCGCAAGCTGAGAGCCGCCAAGAGCACGACCATCGGCGGCACGCATTCGCCCGGGTGAGTGCCCGAACATTCTGAGAAAGACACCAGGAAAGAGTCAACATGTTTCGCAAACGGCCGTTGCTTCACTGCGTATGCCTGTTTCGATCGAGCACATCGTTGAGTCAATCCTCGTTTAGGGCTGCGTTGATTGGCACCGTTTTGGTGTCGGCGTTCAACGTAATGGCCGCCGATTCCAAGCCGCTGAGTCTCGTGCCCGGCTCCTGCAATGCCGTGGCCATTGTGAAGATGCGAGCACTCGTCAACAGTCCGCTCGGCAAGCGCGGCAAGTGGTTCGACGAGGCACGTCGCGCGTACGCTGAGGGCCTTCTTTCCGGACCTCCCTGGGTCAAGGAAATTGTTCAGGCCACGACGGTCGGGTCAATGACGTCGGGGCAGCCGCTCACTTATTCGCTCTATGTGATGGATCAACCCTCGGTCATTGGCGACATCGCGAAGCACGAATTGGCACCGCTGGAAAAGCTCGCTGGACACGCAGCGGTGGCGTCGCCTCGCAACGTTTATTTCATCCAACTGGCGACCGGCCTGGTCGGAGCGGTTCAGCCGGCAAACCGCCAGGTTGCTGCGAATTGGGCGCGCTC
The DNA here is from genome assembly GCA_035687365.1 of Planctomycetaceae bacterium. Classification (GTDB taxonomy): domain Bacteria; phylum Planctomycetota; class Planctomycetia; order Planctomycetales; family Planctomycetaceae; genus DASPSM01. The sequence goes on from DASRXU010000607.1 coordinate 11,452, forward strand.
ACTTGGCGAAAAGCAGTCATCGCCCCTCGCCCCCGACCTCGTCGAAGCGCTCAACACGCAGGACGGTGCTCAAGTCACCATCGTCGTCGACCTCAAGGACATGCTCAATCCGCAGTACATCGTTCGCTGGTTCGTCGGCTCTCCCAAACTGCGCGCGACAGATGACATCGAAGGCGTCGCCAAACTGCTTTCCTCGCTCAAGACGGCCCGGCTGTCGATTCAGGTCACAGATACGATCGTCGCGCGATTGCAGCTCGACTTCGATTTCCCAGTCGGAAAGCACGCTAGTGCCATCGAGAAGGCCGTCGCCCAATGGCTCGACGACGTCGGTGGCCGACCGCGCGTGATTGCCGCCGCGAAAACCAAGGTCGCTGGCAACACGCTCACCTTCGAGATGCCTCTCGACGAAGTCGGTCTGCGGCGAGTCCTCACACTGGTCCAGTCGCCTCACATCTCCCCCAAGGAGGCTGCCAATCCCGAAAACCGTGCGCCCAATGCTTTGGCGTCGGCGGCCTACTACAACAAAGTGTGCGACCTGTTGAATTCGCTGCTCCACAAGAATCGCGACGCCACCGAGTACGAAAAGACGGCGCTTTGGCACGAACAATACGCGCGCAGGATCGCCGGCCTTTCGACAGTCGCTGTTGACCCAGCTTTGGTTCGCTGGGGCCGCGACGTCAGCAAAGAGCTGGTTGCGCTCGCCCAATCGCTGCACGGCGAACTTATCCAACTCGATCAATTGGAACGATCGATCCGCGTCGACGAGACAACGACGTACCAGTGGTACGGCTTTTCCTCGTCCGGGCCGCTGTACTTCCCCACATGGGTGACGACCAACGACAACGTCGATCAGGTTCGCTCACAGCAAGAGTCCCAGAGTGACAAGGCGGCCAGTCAGCGCGAGCAAATTTGGAACATGCTCTACCAGGAAACGACCGACGTCGCCCGCGCAATGGAAAGCAAGTATCAGATCAAACTGAAGCTGCCGAAATAGGGCTCGCTCCCACAAGCTGCTTTACGCGGAATCGGTCGGCGACTGCCCGGACGCCAATCTTCTGGTCGATCAGTTCGATTGAACTTCGCGTCGCGTCGACTTTGAGTTGACCATCGCTCGCGAGATAACCCTGAGTCAACAGTTCCGCAGCCTCCTCCTGTGTGCCCTGACGTTCCTGAACATACCGGCCGACGACGCGCGGGTGTCGGTAGTCCTAGCCCTTCGGGCTCCCCGAAGCGGCGGTGCTTTAAGCGGACTGGGCCTGGCGGTAAGTTTATGACTGCTTGAGGCAGGCAGTCGTGAACAACTAAGATGCTCCTGGATCTGGCAACTCCGCCGACTACCCCGAGTGAGAACCGGTTCGTGCGATGACGCTGCGCTCAATCACGCCCGGAGAATTGAGTGAGTTCGCCGGAACGGTTCTGCAGGACCGCTACAAGCTCATCCGGCATGTGAGCTGCGGCGCCAATGGGGCGGTTTACCAGGCGGCCGATCTTAAATTTGACGGGCGGCGCGTGGCCATCAAGCTCGCGATCTCGGTCTTTTCCGAGGCCCAATTCGAGCGCGAGGCGCGGTTTCTCGGCCAGCTGGACCACCAGGGCGTAGTCAAAGTTTTTGACCACGGGGTGCAGGATGGCATCCCTTTTATCGTCATGGAGTATCTCGAGGGGCAGAGCCTCGATCAGATTCTGGAGCAGTGTCATCAACGACTGCCGGACGACCTGATCACGAAATTCGTGGACGAAATTGGTGCCGCACTGCGGAGCGCCCACGGCAAGAATGTGATCCATCGCGACCTGAAGCCGCAAAATGTTTTGCTGGTCGACACGAACGATTGCGATGACGGCGGACAGCTGCTGAAGCGTTTTGTGCTGGTCGATTTCGGGATCGCTTCGAAGATTGACGCCAAAGCGACCATGCTGAATGCGACGTTGGCCGGGCTAGGTACGCCGGAATATCGTTCGCCCGAGCAGCTCGACAAACTGGACGTCACTCCGTCGACCGACATTTATACGTTTGGTGTCGTGCTCTACGAGTTACTTGCGGGCCGCGTTCCTTTCCCGGCAAGTAGCGGTTCCCACTCTGGCTTCGCCCACCTGTGCCTTGCGATTGCGAACAACCCCCCACCCCCGTTGTCGAAAACGGCTCCCGATCGCGCCATCGATCCCGCGATCGAAGAGCTTGTTCTTCAGTGCTTGGAAAAAGAGCCGGCGAAACGGCCGCAATCGATCGCCGAAGTTCGCCGGCGCTATCTGACAATTGCCGATCCCGCGAGGGTCAGCCGGACCGCACGCCCGGGCGACTCATGGATGATGCGACACGGAACCCTCACACCCGGCAGCAGCGGGTCTCTGCGTCCACTCTCGTCGCCGAGTTCTGCGGGGCCGTCCCAAGCCCCCGCCTCGCTTCGCCGCCGGAGCCCCCTCGTACTGGTCGTCGGACTGCTCGTCCTGCTGATCCCGATGGCGGCGCTTGCGATTTGGACCGTGCTCCCGCGCCCGAAACCGCAAGCTGCCCCTGAGAAAGCAGTCACTCCCGAAAAACCCGTCTGGCAACCGCCCGGTTTTGAAGCGGCCGGTCCTCGGGAGCACTATGTCAGTCGAGGCGATTTTTTTCTGCCTCCGCAATTGATCCGGAGCGTTCCCGGTTTGCCAGAAGATCAGAAGGTGGTCTTCTTGCGAGTCGACATGCCGAAATTGCAGGGCAGCGGCTTGGAGCACTTCTACATCCTGAGAGACAAAGTCTGGTACGCGCTCTACGAACGATTCGTCGAGGCGGCCGAGAAGAAACCCGAGGAAGTCGGTTTGCAAAAGTGGCGACTGACGCTCGCCGAGATCAAACACCCGCTGCAGGAACGCGAGCGCACGTTCGCGTCAAAATCGCCGAAGTTGGAAGAGCGTCAGAGATGGCCCGTGACAAATATCTCGCCAAATGCAGCAGCCTGCTTCGCCAGCTGGCTGGTTCCGCCCAGCGGCCGCCTGCCTCGCAGCGAAGAATGGTGGTCCGCGGCGGGATATCGCACTGCGAAAGATTCACGACCCGGCCCCTACCACGGAACCGGACAGAAGACCGGAGTCGGGAAAGACTCGCCAGTCCCCGTCGGCTCGTCAGAAGATGACACTCGGGACGAGCCATTTGGGTGTAACGACCTTTCCGGAAACGGATACGAGTGGACGTGCTCTGCCGACGCACTTGTCGACGATTTTCAAGGCCTCGCCCGCACGGCCCCCCTGCCGATGCCGATTCCCAAGGATCAATCCGTCGTTTATGTCGGGCAAAATTTCGAGGCGAAAGAACCACTCAAGTTTTCCGACGCTAAGGGAATTCCCCAGACAAAATCCGAGGCCGATTACACCATCGGATTTCGAGTCCTCTTCGAACCTGAGTGAAGCACCGCGAGTCTTTGAGTGACGCACGGCCAGACAAACCAAGAGTAAACCGGTCTATGAGCGCAACATTGCGGAACTCTGTCGTCCGTCTGGGAAGCCTGCTCGTCGCGGCTCTCGCAACTTCGGCTCAAGCGCTGCCCGCCGACCTTGCGCCCGGCGATCCGTCTCCCGTTCTGCAAATCCGCGAATCGGGTCCGCTCACGCCGGTGAACGTCTTGGGATTTAGTCCCGACGGGTCGTACTTGTATGCGGGGGGCCGCGACAAGGTCGTCAACTTCTGGCACGCCACAGGCGGACGGTTTGACCCAAAGCCGGAGAGCGCTTTTCATGTCCCGATCGGCGCGGGGGCTGACGGCACCATCGAGTCCTTGGCGGTCTCGGGAAGCGGGAACTGGCTCGCCGTCGCCGGACGAGGAGCGAAACGCGGGCTGGCGGGCGAACGCGATCTGACCGCCTACGTATCCCCTGCGGCGGGAATGACGCAGGACATGTGGCTCGACGAAGGCCTGATTTACGTTTTCGATACGCGCACGCGATCGCCCAAGTTGCTGCGCGGACATGCCGGGGCGGTCCTGGCCCTGCAATTCGTGTCGCAGGAGGCCTCGCTCCCGCCCCTCCTCGTCTCGGCGGCCCTCGTGCCACAACCCGGGGCGGCGTCAATCATTGAATTGAAACTGTGGGATGTCGTCAAAGAGACGCCGATCGCGTCCATGCGACAGTTCCCCTATTCGAACGCGCCGGCGACCGAGTGGAAGCCCCTCTCGCTAATTGATCCCGACTTCCGTGATGAGAGCGGGGCCGCGAAGAATCGTCCGGCCCTGCCGCAGTTGGCGGCGTGGCGAACCGGGGCGGATCTATCCACTGTTCGAGTTGCGCTCGTGCAATGGCACTCGCGTTGCGGCTTGAGAGTTTGGACGCCGGCAACGCGGCAGGTGACATTTCAAGATCGTACGAGAGCCGGCTTGCCGATCGCGGCCGCGAGCGATCCGACGACGCCCTTCACCGTTTGGACAACCAACTATGACGAACAAACCGGCAAGGCCAGCCTCGCCGCATGGGACGTCAGCGATACGGCGGCGCTTCGTCTCGTTCAGGAAGTCTCCATCTCCGAGCCGAACCAAGTCCCCATCGCCCTGGCCGCGTTTCAGACCGATCGACGTTATGCAGCCTGCTTGACGCTCGATTTCTCGGCGGGCGGACCCGTCTATCCGCATGCCGTGCGACTGCTAGATCTGGGCAGCGGGACTTGGCTCTCTCAACCGATCGAGCCGCATCGACTCTCGATCGCGTGCCTGGCGGCTTCGAGCCATGGCCAGATTGCCGTCGCCCACAACGACTCCAAACGAATCGAAACGGTGGACGTCGCCTCAATGAACGCAGGCGGTCCGAGTGCCGTCTTAGTGGGTGAAGGCCAGCAGTTCGGCAGCGTGGCTTTCGTCCACAAGCAAGACACGGAAATCGGGCTGTTACTACGGCGCGAGCGCCCGACGCGATACGGGCAACGGATTGCCGAGTTCGGAGCGGGCGACGTCGTGGTCGACGTCAAGGGTCACAAGCTGTCCGAAGAAGTCGGCGGCTGGACCCTCGACGGAGTGGGGACCGATTCTCCTTCAGTCGCGGTCGAGGCGCAGAAGCAGGCGCTGACAGTCAAAGTCACTCGCGCAGGTCAACCTGAGCAGAAGGTCACGATTCAGTGCGATGATTCCGGGTTCAACCCGACACTTCCTTCGGCCTTCACGATTCGCGAAAAGTCCGCCGAAACTCCCGCGCTCTTGATCGCGGCAGTCGAGTGCGATCATCAGCCATTTCTACTCGTCTACAATCTCGAAACCGGCGAGCGAATCCGAGAATTCGCCGGCCACAGAGGTCGGATCAATGATCTGGCCCTGTCACGCGACGGACGATTTCTCGCCTCGGTGGGGTCCGACGGGACCGTGCGCGTCTGGACTCTCTCCAACTGGGATTATCTCGGGCGCCGCGGGATGCTGCGCGACGGTGAATCGTTCTTGGCGGTGAGCGGCCAAGCGGGCGCTCTTTCCGTAACGTCCTCGTTCGGTCCACTGCGATCGGGAGACGTGATCCAGAGCGCTGGGCCGGAAAATAGCGAGGATCGCCCGATCGGATCGGCGCGCGAGCTGTATTCGTTGGTCAATAAATTGCGACCCGGGACGACGGTAAAGCTTGGCACCCAACGCGGTCCCTTCACCCTGACCGTGGGCCAAGCAATCGATCAGCGCAAGCCGCTGTGCTCGCTGTATTGTGTCCTCAAGAAAGACGCTGAACCGCTGTGGATCTGTTGGCACCCCTTGGGGGCTTTCGATTCCAGCAGCCCGCTTGCCGAGAAATACTTGGCGTGGTACTTCAACACGGGCGACCCCTCGATGCCCACCCGGGTCGCGGACGTTTCGGCCTATCGCGAAACTTATTTCACGCGCGATTTACTCAAAGCCCTGTTCGAAAGCGGGAAGGTGCCGCCCCGACAGGCTCCCGCCCTGCCAAAACTCACACTGCTCTTCGGAGACGGAGACGGGAAGTTCCTCGACCCGGACGAACAGGGCGAGTACCTGATCCACGACGCCAATGAGCTGAAAGAGATCCGCCTGCAGGCGCTCGGCGGCTCCTCGCTGGTGCATTTCAAGTCCGTGAACTGGCAAACGCTGGGGCCAAACAAAGACGAGGAAGAGCATCCGGCGAAGCCGGTCGCGACGGGCGAATGGACGATTGACCCCCCTACGATGAGCGCGCGGCGGGGCCGCTTTGGCATCCAGGCCCGACTGACGACCGACGAGCAGCCGGAGCGGATTCTCTCGGTCAGGGCGTTCTGGCGATTGCAGCCCAAGCCGCCCGAGATCCACTTCCCCGATCCACAAGGCGCCGCCCGAGTCACCTCGCGTAAGGTCCAGGTCCCGGTCGAACTCCTGACGCGCGGCGAAAAGACGCGAATCACCGTCACCGTTTCCGACAACGGTGGGAAAGTTCGTTTCTCAGAAAACGTTGAAAGCAGTGACGAGAAGTTCCTCTTCAACCCCCAGCTCACATTGGAGCCGGGCTACAACCATCTCGAATGGAAAGCGGCACCGGTCGAAGAACTCGCCGACGCGCATCAAGAGGCGCAGGTTGAAACTCGAAACGTGGAATGCGTCCTCGCTCCTGCGCAAATTACGATCGCAATGAAGGAACTTGTTGTTGGCGACCAACGAATCGATCTCGCGAAGGCTCCGCAGCCCATTCGCGTCAAACAAGCCGCCCTGACCCTCGTCGGTGAAATCCGAGCGACTCAGCCTTTGCGCGTGGCCGAGGTCGCGGTCGACGGCCGACGCCTGCCAACCGGCTCAGGCTTTGCGCCCGGCACGAAGAACGAGCGAGCGCTTCGCGAGGCGATCACGCTCGAGCCCGGACAGCGGGAAATCACGCTCCATGCGGAAGCCGTTGATGGAACAAAGGCGAATGACACGCGGCTGCGGATCGATTATGTCCCGGCACTTCCAGAGCTTTCGAAGTGGAGCGCCCGCACACTCGAACCTTCCGATGGTTATGCCGAGGATGCCGTGGTTCTGGTCGAGGGCCGCAATCAGCCCAAGATTCGGATCGACGCGGACGTTAACTTCGGCAAAGCGGATACCGCGGAGCCCTTTGAAATCGTCGCGGTTCTCGATGACGTCACGAAACAGGAAACGTTGCGGACTTTCGATCATCCAGCGAAGCACGAACCGTGGACAGCCACGCTGGATGTTCCTCCGGGACGTCGACACAAGCTGAAATTGAAGGTCGCCAATCGTTGGGGCGCGAAAGCGGAGACACAAACGCTCGAGATCCGCTCGCTCCACCCCCCGCGAATTCTTTCCGCAGACGATCTGCCCGCCGAACTGAATGACCTGGTGCTGCCCTCGCTGCACGCCGTTATCGAATCGAGCGGCAAACCTGTCCTTGCCCTGCGCGTCAATGGCGACGTGCTGGACATCAAGCCGCGGGTGCAAGAAGCCGGGCAGAACAAGTGGGATGTCACCATCGACAAGGTCTCCTTGAAGACCGGAATCAATCGATTGGAGCTGTCGACGTCGAACGAAGACGGGACGTGTCGCGAGCCGATCGCGCGCGAGATGCGCGCTCGCGGCCGTGATCCGGTTCGGGAAATCGACCTCCTCAGCCCGCGCTCGGATCAGATGCTTACGTCGATCGACTTGGACTCGATCACGTTGCATGTCCGCGCCGAAAAGCCGCTGACGCAGATCGACGTCTTGGTGAATGGCCGAACCATTTCTGTTCCGCAGTCAGTCCTGACGGCACTGGCTCCGGGCCAAACCTCCACGATCCCAATCGCCGTCGAACATCCCCGCGGCAAGCTTCGCTACGGGCCCAACAACCTCATCGTCGCAAAAGTCCGCGACGCGGCGGGCGCTTGGGCCGACCACGAATGGGCCCTCTCCTGCCCTCCGGCGCCCGCGGTGGTTCACATCGACACGTTGATGTCGCGGGCCGGTCAGAAGATCGCGCTGGCGACCGATCTCGACACGAGCAGCGCCCACTCGATCACCCCCGCCCCAGACGCCCTCGTGACGTTGGAGGGCCGCGTGGAGTTCATCCGTCGACCCGACACGGCAGAACCGGTCCAGATTTGGGTGAACGGCTTCATGCAAGAGTTGGTCGATCTCAAAAACGATCCTGCCGGTCCGGCTGCGGTGCGCGCGTTTAAAGCTTCGCTCGTACTGAACCGCAAACTGAAGAACCTGATCGAAGTGCGCTATCCGGCCCCGACCGACGATTCCTCATCGCGGGCCAATCTGATCGTCGACTGCGGCCGACACGACGCAAGTCAACAGCTCGACGTCGTGATTGTGGCCCCGTCGGGTGCCGTCAATTCCGCCGAAGAGGTCCACCGCCTGCGTAGCCGCATTCTCTCGGCTCTGGCCGCCACCCCCTTGAACCCGGCGCAGCCTGAGGGGGACTATACTTCCAACGCCACGGCTTTCCTGCGGATTCGCACGCACGAACTCTTCGGTCCGAAGGCGACCAGCGGATTTCTGGCCACGGTGCTGGAACACATTCGGCACGAGGCCAATCGCCGACAGCAGCGCTTCCTCCGCACAGGCTCGGCAACGCCGGGCGAAGCGCCCAACGGCGTGGTGTTCGTCTATTTCGTAGGGAAAGAGCAGCAAACCGTGCCCGATGGCGCCGACCACAGGAAATTCATTCTGTTAACGCGCCCGGTCAGCGGGCCGGTCGCCCTGAGTCGCCGCGGCGGCGACAATATCGACAGCGACTTTCTGAGCACGCGAATGGGCCGACTGCGCGGCGCGCACTTGTTGTTTCTCGACGTGCAGGACCTCGACGTGGCCGGGGCCGTCTCACGCTGGCCCGACGATCCCCACTTGGGGGTCTTCCGCACGGTGTGGAAGGTCAACGCCACTCCGTCAGATCCCCTGTTGCTCGCCGCGTTCGAGAGGGCCAACCCCGCAAAGACCCGAGTGCTCCGCGATTTGGAGCAACGAATTCAAGAAGTGCTGCAACTGCCACAAATGCGGGGAATGCTCGCCGCCGATCTCGATTCGCGTCTGCCCGCGGCACTCGCCGAGTTGCCGTTCTCAAACCCTTAGGTGTCAGCAACGACAATCGATTGTGAGAACGAGCGTCAAACAAAACTGCGATCGGACAGGAAGCCGGGGATGCTGGCTGTCCGATCGCTTCATCGGTCTTACGCGTTGTCGGTCTTACATGGTCGACGGGACGCCAGCGAGGTTCGACCGACTCGCTTTTTCGGAGCGGCCAAAGAGGTAGTTGAAGTTCACCATAATCTGGTAGTCGAACTCGTGACCGCTGCCACCGATGGTCGGCACGGTGGCACCGACGAACAGCAGAGCGTTCTCACGAATCTCGGTGACGAAGCCGGCGGTCAGGTTAAGCGACGTGAAGGTCCCGCCTCCGCCGATCTGTACGTTCTGGCCAGGCGTGGTCCAGCCAGTGTTGGGCGACAGGGGAACCGAGTCGAAGTTGGAGAGCGACTGGTTGTAGTGAACCTCGAAGATTCCCGCCAAACCCGTGATGTAGTCACACGAGCCGGGGCAATCGTGGAACAGCCAGTAACCGGCCGAAATGTCGTAGTAGATGAACGCGGGGTCGTGCAGCTTTCCGGTGAAGGTGTTCGAGTCGCCGCCGCTGAAGCTCTCGTTCTGATAGACCGAGTTGGCATTCGGCGAGAAGCTCATCTGCAGGAATTGTTGTACGAAGATCTTGTCGGTCGGCGTCCAGGCCGAGCCAATGAAAGGCATCAAGAAGGTCTCGGAGTTACTGATGCGATAGAGGTCCGGTGTTCCCGTGGCACCATTTTGCAGGGAAACAGTCAGAGCCTTGGCGGTCGGAGCCATGACGCCCAAACCCGCCGAGATGCCGTACGTGTCGCCTTTGTACAACAGATATTTCAACCAGATCGTGACGTCGCCGAACTCCGTGTCGGTCTGATTAATCTGGTCGCCTGGCGTGTTGACGAAGACGTTCGAATTGAGCGTGGTGGCGAACGGGGCGATGACCTCGATCGAGAAGCGATCGCTGCCGATCGTCTTTTCGAAGCCAAGCGCGAAGCGGTTGACGTTCAGGCCGCCTTGGGTCAGCGGGACGTTCTGGAAGTAACTGTAGTCGAAGATCAACCGATCGCGGGGAATCGGCGACGTGTCATCGGCCAATTTCAGAAAACCGGTCGTGGGCGTCGTCGGGAATGGAACGTTATTGAACACTCCCTGGGGACCGGCCCCAGATTGGGGAAGTGTCGGCGAGCCGCTGAAGATATCGCCAATCATGGCGGGGACGTTTCCGAAGGACGGCCCGCCCACGCCGCCTCCTTCAAAGGCGCTCGCCAATGACTGGCCTCCGGTTCCCTGTCCAGAAAGCGGAGACGGTGTCGTCGCCGAAGGGGTACCTGTCGACGGCATCGTTCCATAGGGTGAAGCGGCATTGGGCGCCGCCCCATACGGCGCAATGCCGTAGGGTGAGGTGCTGTACGGTGCGGTGCCATAGGGTGCCGTGCCATAGGGGGTCGCGGCAGACGGAGGGAGGGCTCCCAGTTGGTACGGCGTCAAACACGGCGCCTGGGCTGGGGGCGTGCATCCTTGACCGGCTGTTTGAATAATCGGTTCCGCAAATGGCGCGGTGATCTCCGCTGACGCAGGACGAGTGACCGGCGCTCCATAGTCGCCGGCGTAGGCTGGAACACCCAGCGCTGCAAAAAGTCCGGCTTGGGCCGCAAGGTGAGTCCATTTTGACGACATGGGCGGGATTCCTTTCCGTTGGTCCCAAGCGCGAAGCTCAAGGCGCACGCCAGATCGCAACGACACTCGAACTGCCGTCGGGGCGTTATGCGCGCTGAAATCGGCGAATTGCGCTTAAGCAGGGTCGTTGATTAAATCGGCTCTGCCGCCGAGGTTCTGCACAGCCTGACGGCGGGTCGGCTGCAAACAGGCGCTCTTAACACCGGCTAGCCCATTAAAATCCGCTAACTTATCGTCAGGGAATGCCGTTAAAGTCAGCGGAAATTGCCGGCGCCATCGCGTTTACCAGCGCAAGGGAAAGAGAGCGTCGGCAATGGGCCTAAGTATGCCGTGACACCAACCTACATAATCTCTTTCCAACGGGCACGCGACTGTCCATCAAGGGAGACTCCGGTGAAGACAAGCGCCGAAGTCCCGACGATGTGCGTGCCCTCGTCCGCCTGCGGTTATGAAACCATCCGCACTCAGCAGTTGTCGGAAGTCGTGACGATCTCGCAACGCGGAACAACTCGAGTCGCGGACCGAGGCGGTGCAAAATCCGGTGCAGGCGGGTCAAGGTGTGGCCGGCGTCGTTGAGGCATGGACAAGGTTGACGCCAGCGGTGCGTCAAAAAAATCGTGGCGATCATCGTGAAAGCTCTGCATGATCGAAGTTGATGCGCCGACGAAAAGCGTTCCTGCGGTCGCCCACAAGCGTTCGGATTGGTGTTCCAAAGACGACCAGGCAATGACGACGCTCCGAAAGCGCTGATTGCTCCGGCCTAGCCACGGGTTTATAAAACGTACTGTACTGATGCGCCACTGCATGTTTCTCCGGACGAACAGGTTTCATGCTTTCCGCGGCCCGGCTGAACATCTTTGGCATCGGAGCCCGGATCAGCGTTCTGGCCTGTGGATTGGTCATTCTGACGTCGCTGATCGTGGTGCTGTCGCTGGCGCAGATCGCCCGCAAGGAGATGGTCGATCACGAGATCGAAGACCTGGGCGACGAGACGAATCTGCTGGGCGCAGATTTACTTGGTGAGATCAAGCAGCTCCGTAGCGACACCTGGTTCCTGGCTCGACGTCCGTCGGGCGTCAAAGAGGGATCCGCTTTCCGGAACGCTGCTGAAAAATTAGTCCAGAACCACCGGGATTACTTGGACGTGGGCCTCTACGACGTCCAAGTGCAGGACGGCGGAAGGATTGAGAAGGTCACACCGCTTGATCTTGTGCGTCAGCGGAACGTGCTCGGGATTCAATTGGGTCAGGACGACAACGAGTTCTTCCGAGAGATCGTCACAGGCGATCGCCACGTCCAGCTTTCGGAAATTGGTAGCGCCGAAGTGCGATTGTCCGATTCTCGTCAGAGCGAGCCGATGACCATCATGCGGTCTGGCCTCCGCCTGGACCGAAATGCCGAACTCAAGTCACCGGCTCCAAAAGGAGGACCTCAGTCGGTTCGCGTCGTGCTTCTGACGACGACATTTAGCCGTTTGAACCAAGTGGTGCATTCGCCGCGACATCTGTTGTTCCTGGTCGATGAGAAGGGAAGGTTCATTCTTCATCCCAGTCTGCCAGCCGCGAACAACGGTTTGAATGCGGCCGCTCTGCGAACAGTGGCGGATGACGAGCCGGCATTACGCGAGGGTCTCGAGAAATTGAACGCATCGTTTGAGCGGCCGTCCGAAACTATCGAAGACGACTTTGAGCAGCGGGAAGGATTCCAAGAACGGAACGTCCAGCTAAGACCCTACGAATTCTATTTCAATTCCAGCCAACGACTGGACGCAGATCGCCAGAGCGTCAAAGCGATCCTCCGGGAACTTGCCACCGAGCATCGCGACTGCGAAATGAGCGTTACGCCGGAAGTGCGCCCCAGGATCCAGATTCGTTCCTTCGACAAAGTGGCGATCGAAGACCTGTGCAAACAACTGACTTCCCGGCTGGCTCAGATTGAAACCAAAGTGGTTTGGATGCAGAACGAGCCGATTCATTGCGGTGATTTTCTCCTACATTTCAATCGACTGATCTTCGATCCGGATCGCACGAACGAGGGCGGACCGCAGCCGCAGCGCTATCTGGACCTGATTGCAGCCTGCTCGCGCGAAGAAGTCGAGTTCGACATTAACGCCGGCATGCGGCCGGTACGGCTCTGGGCCCTGGGTCTGACCATTGCCGCCGCGGTCCTCGCCGTGGTGTTTTCGGGAATTATCACGCGGCCGTTGCGGAAAATCATTGCCTCGACGGAGCGTTTTGCGCAGGGGGACTCAAACGTAGTGCTGCCGGTGCGCAACAGGGGCGAAATCGGTGAATTGGCCCGCTCCTTCGACCATATGATTTCGCAGGTCCACGACCGTAGCCGCGCTCTAGAAGACCGCGAGGCCCGCTTAAGCTCCGTGCTGAACGCCGCTGCGGAAGGCATCCTGGTCTGCGGAGACGATGGACGAATCCAGTCTTGTAACCGTGCCGCGGAACGGATCTTCGGCTACACCAGCGCGGAGTCGATCGGGCGGAATTTTGACGAGTTTATCGCATCCGAGCAACCCGCACTTGATCGCAAGGGCAACGGTCTCTCCGGCGCTGCAGTGCTCAAACAGCTCACGCAGGGAACCATCGAACACACATGGCGGGTCAGTCCAGGCCCGGACCAGCCTCGTCGCCTCAAGCAGCTGACGTCCGGAACCAACGAGCGCGTCGGACTTCGCAAGGACGGCTCGCGCTTTCCGCTCGAGATGGCCGTCAGTGCGATCGACGTGGAGCACGGCCGACTGTACACCGCCATCGTCCGCGATGTCACCCTTCGCAAGCAGTCGGAACGCGAAATCCGACAGCTCAACCGTCACCTGAAGGAACTCAACACCGACCTTGACCAGCGCGTCAAGGAACGGACCGCAGAGCTGGAGAACACTAACGCGGAGTTAGCGTTCGCTCGCGACGAGGCCCTCGAAGCTAACCGGGCGAAGAGCGCGTTCGTGGCTCAAATGAGTCACGAACTACGGACTCCGCTTAACGCGATCATTGGTTATAGCGAACTGTTGATCGACGAAGCCGACGATTGCGGCAATCAGAGCAGCGTCCCTGATTTGAAGAAGATTATTGAGGCCGGCAGACACTTGCTGAACCTCATTAATGATATTCTTGACCTCGCAAAGATCGAGGCCGGGCGGATTGAGCCGTACTTGGAGGACGTCGCGATTCGCCCGCTCTTGGACAGCGTGATCGACACCATTAGGCCGTTGGCTCAAAAGAATCGCAATCAGTTGGAGCTGAGTTGTCCTGACGACATCGGTTCGATGCAAACGGATCGCACGCGCCTGCGCCAGATACTGTTCAATCTGCTCGGCAACGCCTGTAAGTTCACTGAAGACGGCCGAATCTCATTGATCGCAGAACGGCGGACGACCGACGGCACCGAGAGCCTGCACTTCGATATCGTCGATACCGGCATCGGCTTGACCCAAGAACAAATAGACAAGCTCTTCCAGAACTTTGTGCAGGTCGACAGCTCCAACGTGCGGAAGCTTGGAGGAACAGGCCTGGGACTGGCGATCAGCCGGCGATTCTGCGAGCTGATGGGGGGCGGGATCTCTGTCGAAAGCGAATACGGAAAGGGCTCGATATTCCGCGTGTGGCTCCCCGCCGGCAAGGTTAGGGATCGTCTACCGACCGGAGAAACGATCGAAGCGCCGGCCGCCAAAGCGCAGGCGAACGAGAATGTGCGAGTTCGATCCGGCACTGTGCTCGTCATCGACGACGATCCGAATGCTCAGGACCTCATGCGCCGATGCCTCGCAACCGAAGGCTTCGAGGTCGTCGTCGCCGCGAACGGCGAAGAGGGGCTGGCACGGGCTCGCGAACTCCATCCAGCGTTTATCACACTGGACGTAATGCTGCCCCGCATGGACGGTTGGGCCGTGCTCAACACACTCAAATCAGATCCGCGGGTGTGCAACATCCCGGTGGTGATGGTGACCGTTGTCGACGACAAAAACCTGGGCTTTGCCCTGGGGGCCTCGGACTACGTGACGAAACCGATCGACCGCGGGCGATTGCAAACGCTCATCCGGAAGTATCACACCGCCGGCGACCACAAACGGGCGGTACTTGTGATCGATGACAGCGAGCAGACGAGAAACCTGGTCGGTCGTCTGCTCAGTGCCGCCGGTTGGACTGTGGATTCGGCGGAAAACGGACGCGTCGCGATCAATCATCTCGAACGGGCTCGCCCCGACTTAATCCTGCTCGATCTGATGATGCCGGACGTGGATGGGTTCGAATTTCTCGAGATTCTTCGCAAAAATGAAGAATGGCGGTCGATCCCGGTCATCTTGATCACCGCCAAGGACTTGACGCCCGACGAACGCGCCCGCGTGAGCGACAAGGTCGAGCAGGTGCTTCAGAAAGGGAGTTATAGCGGCGAAGACCTGATTCGCGAAATCCAGGACTTGATGGCCTCTGCAATCCGGGGCGCGCAGTCCTAGAATCCTGATGGGCGTCGGCTTCGACAATTATTGTTGAGACTCGCCTGGGAGAATGCACAGTGTTTGGAGAATGCAGTGTCGAAAATTCTGTTGGTGGACGACGAGGAAATGAATCGCGATATGCTCGCTCGCCGGTTGACCCGACGCGGATATGAAGTGATCGTCGCGGCGGACGGCGGCGAGGCGTGCGCGCTGGCGCTGTCGGAGCGGCCGGCACTTATCCTCATGGACATGCGGATGCCCGTCCTCGACGGTTATGAAGCCGTCCGCAGAATTCGCGAGATGTCCGAGGTGCAGGGCACCCCGATCATTGGGCTGACGGCACAAGCGATGGCGGGCGACTGCGAAAAAGTGCTGGACGCGGGTTGCAATGCGTACGAGACGAAACCAATCGAGTTTCCCCGGCTGCTTGAGAAGATTGAGTCGCTGCTGAAAGAGAATGGCGCCTCGTGAATGAACAGTCCAAGCCGCCGCGGGATGCGACCCCGGCTGGAGCAGAAGCTTCCCACGATGCGACCGCAAGAGCGCGGCAACTCCTCAATGCCATCCGTCGGAGTGATCTGTCTGCCCCTGTTCACGCGATAATCGGCGTGAGCAAAAGACTCTTGGAAGACTCCACGGCGCAAAAGATTCCCGGATTCCCGGCCGACATTGAGCGGATTCATCGGGCGGCCTGCGACATGCTCGAGTTTCTCGACGAGATCCTGCGTCCAGAGCGACCGCCTCAAGATGGCTCGGATGACGGGCTCGAGATCATGCGTTCGCGAGTCAAACACGATGTCCTCAACAAGTTAAATCCCATTATCAACTACTCCGAAATGTGGCTCGAGGACCAAAAGTCACTCATCGAGGAATTCGCACCCGATTTACAAGTGATTTACGAGTCTGGGAAGCGCTGTTTGGTTCTGATCGACTCGATCTGGCGTTTCGCAAAACCGGAGGATTCTGAAGCGGCCAGGGCGCAGTTAGACGAAATGCTGCCTCAGCTGATGGATTTGATCCCGCCGGATCAAGGTCACCAGGAACGCATCTGCGGCCGCGTTCTTGTAGCCGACGACAACGAATTCAACCGAGATATCCTGCGGCGGCATTTGGAGGCGCAAGGACATACCGTCCTGCTCGCTGCTGATGGCCGGCAAACGCTGGACATCATTGGCGCCGAGCCAGTCGACGTGGTGCTGCTCGACGTGCTCATGCCACATGTCAATGGCTTCGAGATTCTCGTGGCCCTCAAACGCAATCCCGATCGGCGCGATCTACCGGTCATCATGATCTCGGCCATTGAAGACATCGATATCATTGCGCGGTCGATCGAGTTGGGCGCCGACGATTATCTCACCAAGCCGTTTAACTCAACTGTCTTACAGGCCCGGATCACAGCGTGTCTCGAGAAACGCCGCCTGCGCGAACAAGAGCAGATTTACCTGGCGCAAATTCAACAGGAGCGACAGCGAGCCGACGATTTACTGCATGTGATTCTGCCGGCGAGCATTGTTGCCGACCTAAAGCAAACGGGGACGACAACGTCCCGCCGCTACGACCACATCGGGATCCTGTTCGCAGACATCACCGACTTCACTCCCTATTGCGAGCGTCATCCGCCAGCGCAGGTCGTCGACACACTGCAATGTTTGGTCGAGAAGTGGGAAGAATTCGCGGTCAAGTATCAGGTCCAAAAGATCAAGACAATTGGCGACGCTTTCATGGCCGCTTGCGGACTGTTCGAGCCTGTCGAAAACCCGGTTTTGGCGTGCATCCAATGCGGCCAGCAGATGATCGAGGCCACGCTCGCGCTCGGAGTCGGATGGAACCTGCGAGTAGGAATTGACTACGGATCGGCAATCGGCGGCGTGCTCGGCCGACGGCAATACCTCTTCGATTTATGGGGTGACACGGTGAACACCGCGAGCCGGATGGAAAGCCGCGGCGTCGAAGGTGCGGTCGTTGTCAGCGAGGACGCGTGGCGGCAAGTGGATACCCTGTTCACAGCCACACCCCACGTGCGCCGGATCAAGGGAAAGGGCTGGATGCGTCTCTACCGCATCTCGGGTCCGATCGAGCCAGAAACCCAGCTCTAACTTGCTCGAATGCATCGACCGCGCTGGTGCAGATTTGCAGCGCGGATGCCGCCTCAATGGCTGTTGAATCAGGAAAACGAAGACTTTTCAACGTCCTTTAGTATGTTCACGCCAAAGTGCTCCTGCACCCATTCGCCGTGGTAGACCGTGTCCACATATCGTTCTCCAAGGTCCGGGGCGAGGGCCACCGCGGTGAGCCCAGTGGCGTTATGCTGCTGCAACCAGTTGATGGCGGCATGGACCACTGTGCCCGTGGAACCTCCAAACAGGAATCCGTGTTTAGCCATTTGGTAGCAGGCGCGAAGGGTGTCCGGCTCCTCGACGAACACAACCTCGTCGATGAAAGACTCGTCGAGTTGCGCGGGACGCACGGCGGTGCCTAGACCGGGTATCATCCGGCGACCCGCCTCACACCCGAAGGTCACTGAACCGACCGTGTCGACAGCGACCACGTGCACCGGGCGAGGCCACTCGCGGAGAAAGCGGGCGCACCCCATCAGCGTTCCGGTGGTGCCGGCTCCGATAAACAGCACATCGAGTTCTGGGAACCCGCGGGTGATCTCCGGGGCCGTCATGCGGAAATGCGCCTTCCAGTTGCGAGAATTCGTGTACTGGTTGAGCCATACGTATCGTTCGTCGGAGGCGCAGAGCGCACGAACGTAGCTAATCCGCGCACCCAAAAGTCCGCCGTCGGCATCCGGCGCGGCTTGCGTGATCGTATGGACCTGCGCGCCCATTGCCTCCATATACCGCCTGGTTGAGCGGTTGCAACGGGAGTCCGTCACGCACACGAACTCATAGCCCTTGCTAGCCGCGATCATACTCAATGCCACGCCCAAATTGCCGGACGAAGATTCAACCAGGGCGGATCCCGGTTTTAGGACACCGTCCTCTTCCGCACCTTCCACCATCGAGATTGCGGCCTTGAGCTTGATCGAACCGGCGAAGTTAAAGCCCTCACACTTTAAGAACAGCGACTGCCCGAAGATCGGCCGAAGATCGACGTAGAGCTCCTCCTCGGCAAACGAATAGGGCGTGGAAATAACTCTCATTGCGGTATTTTCCTGACTTGTATCCGGGTGCTCACTGCTCAACCGTACCGCTTTAGTTCGTGGAAAAAGTCCTCGATGACGTGCAAGTCGCCGGCGCGAGTCACCTCGTCGTAGACACTCTTGCCCACGGCGAGGTCCAGCACGCCGAGACCAAATGGCGAGAAAATCAATGGTCGATCTGACGGCACCGTCGCCCGCCCAGCCATCAGATCGCCTAACGTACCCTGTAGGAACTCCCGGTTGCCCGTGAGTTGCTCAGCCAGATGCGGCGAAGTGTTAGCCTTGAGGCAATGCTCAACGTCATCGACAAAGTTGGTTGACGCAAGGATGATTTCTGGCGCAAGGTCTCGTAGCGACACGTGCAGCACAAGCGGATTGTGTTTGAACCACGTCAGATCGTTAACATGCGGCTGCCCGGCGATGGTGGCAAATACGATCATGTCGCTGGAACGGATCAACTGCTCGGCGGAGTCATGTACGGTGATCCGCTTCGCGGCACCCGATCGTTCGAGGTAACCGCGGAAGCCGGCTGCACTCTCGGCGAGAAGGTCGAATACGCCAATCTCATCGAAGGACCAGTCGGTCCCGGCGAGAAATTTATGGATGTAGCGGGCGATCAGGCCCACGCCGAAGAAGCCGACACGCTTCGGGCGTTGCCGACCGCGACTGAACCACTCAGCCGCCAGCGCGGCCATCGCACCCGTTCTGGTGGCGCTGATAATCGAACTTTCCATGCAGACAAACGGGTACCCGGTATCGTGATCATTGAGGATCAGCACCGCCGAAGCCCTGGGAATGCCGGCTGCGACATTTTCTGGGAAGCTGGATATCCATTTAATGCCATCCACCTTCATGTGGCCGCCGATCGAAGCTGGCAGAGCAATGATCCGGGAAGTAGGACGGTCGGGGAAAAGCAAAAAATAGGAAGGTGGGTTTACCGAATCGCCCGCGCTGTGCAGACGATAGGTCTCCTCCACAAGCTGCATGATTTGCTTCTCGCGACCCTGCAGCGCGTGCTGGACCTGAGCGCCAGAAATCACCGAGAACGAAGGCACGGACTTTGTTGAAGTCGAAGAATTGCTAGTCATAGTCGTCAGCTCCTGCAACACGCGCCGCGTCGTGTTGTGTTTGACCTAGCTTCCCGATCGGACCTCTCCGGCACGCAACGCCGTGGCCAAGCCATTCGCCTTGATCGCTGTTGAACGAGGGGCGACAGCCGCCGTTGTCGCCTCTGCAACGTAGGCACTTTGAACTTGGCTAGCCGGGTTCCCTTCCCACCGCGTATGTGGCGCAACCTCCGCGCCCTTCATCAGAAAGGCATCGCAGGCGAGCTGCGCGCCCTCGCCCGTCGTCACGCCATAGTGGACCCAGGCGTTGACGCCGAGCGTGCAACCGGCGCCGATCGTGACGTAGTCGGATTTGAAAACGCCATCTTCCTGCGAGTGGGGCATAATGACGCTCCCCGCATTCAATGTGCAGCCGTCCCCGATCGCGACCATCGTCTTCTCCGAGATGTAACACCCGTCGTCGAATACACGCTTGCCAATGCGCACGCCAAGGAGTCGCCAAGCAAAACTCTTGAATGGAGTGCCGTTGAAAATCGCCAATTGATTTTTCAGCACCATCAGCTTCCAGAAACGCTCATGAGACCAGAAGTACGGCTCGTAGATCGAACATTGCTGCGGCTGGAGCTTTTCGAACAAGGTGGAAGCGCGATCCAGCAGCACACGGTAGCCGGTCGTGATGAATAGCGCGAGCATCAATGCCCAGGCGTATGCCGAAACACCAAATGCTCCATGAACGCTGCCCGCACCCAAGAAGAGCAAGACCAACACGAAGGACAAGGTCCACTCAGCCAGCAGAAACAAACCTTGCGTGACGAGATTGTGCTTATTCTTGGCGGCGAGTTTTCGGTCTTGCGATTCTCGATCTTCACTATGGCTCAACTCTCTGTCACGCAGCACCGTTCTCGGGATCTCAAAACTGGGCGATCCAAGCAATCCAACGCCTTCTCGAAGGGCGCCCTCAACGGGAACCATCACTTTTGTCGCGAGCAAGCAGTTGGTGCCCATGCGTCCTTGCGATGGATAGACAATCGCGTTTCCAAGGAAGGTATCCGCTCCGATTGCCACGCGAGACACTCGGAACGACGTGTTCGAATAGTCGGTGTTGACCATCGACAGCCAGTCCGCAATCATCGTTCCGCGCCCGATGGAGACCAAAAACGGATTGTCGTGTTTGAGGGATGAACCGAAATTCGACCCCGTCTGCACAACATCTTGAGAAAGGTCATAACCAATAGCCCGTAAATAAGGCACGATATAGGAACTGTCACCAAATAAATGAATAAAGAAATCCACATTACTGAAGCGTCCTATGGCTCGGTGAACCCAGTAGTGGAAGCCATAGAGCGGATAAATCTTGTTGGTCTTGATAGCGAGGTTGAGCAGCCGAGGAATCGTAACAACGGAGAGGAGCCCAAGGAGTATGCTGCCCACGAAAAGGAAAGTGGAGATGATCAGGGCATCGCCAAAGAACGCCCATTGCAAAAACGCCCATGAGCCACTCGCAGCGAGGTACGGACGCTCGGCGATCATGCGGGTCAGCATGATGATGGCGGTTGCGGCAAATGACGGAAACACCAACCAATTCACCAGCACGAAGGCGGAATAGGCGATCTTCATCGACGTGCCACACTCCGCCGCTTCAACTTCCCGGTAGTCCACGTTGGTTCGCTGCTTGGCGGGAGACCCGCAACGGTGCTCGCCATCCGGCACAGATTGTCCGGCGTGTAGCGACGAGGAATGGGCGAGCTGTGCACCATTGCCCAGCGAGGAGCCAACATCGAGCACGGTCATCTCGCCCACAAAAGCATCTTTGCCGATTGTTACCGGGCCAGCGTGGATCAGACCGTTGCGAGCGCTGTAGCAGGCATAGAACGCATCCTTGCTGATGACAGTGTTATCGCCGATCGTCAGCAGATCGGTGCACACGGGGACCTCCGCGGACAAGATCAAGACGTCTCGGCCGATCTTGGCGCCCAACGCGCGCAAGTAGAAGGTAAATAACGGCGAACCGGCGAACAGAACCAACGGACTTGATCGCAGCAAAGTTTTGACGAGCCAGAAACGAAAGTACTCCAAGCTCCAAACACGAATCTCTTGGGGCTTCCAACGTCCGATGAGCATCCACTTGGCCAAGATCGGCAGAATCGCCATGCCCACGAAGACTGCACCGCTCGCCACAACCGATCGCCCAAAGACGCCGACGAAACTCGAGGCGGCGGAGATCCGCTCGTAGCCTCGAACGACAACGAATGCAGCGAGATAGAAGAATCCGAGCGTGCTAAGGAATTGCAGCGCTCCACACACGATGTACTGCGCACCACCGACGGGGGGCACCACTTTGTCGGGTGCCAGGGCCAGCTCTGGCGCCGGAGCAGGAGGGCGGCCAGCATGCGTCAGCGCGGCCGTCAGGCTCTTGATTGTGGGGTGCTGGTACAAATCCTTAATCGCTACCCGCGGCAGGTCATCGCGCTTCAAGAGGCGCGTGCAGAATTGCATCATCACCTTCGAGTCAGCGCCGAGGTCATAGAAGAAGTGGCTATCCACCGACACCCGTTCGACCTTCATGAGATCGGCGAGCACCTCACAGAACATCTGTTCTTCGTGAGTCGTCGGGGCGGTATATCGTGCCTCTTCCTCCACGGCGCCGAGCTCTCCGGCGAGTGCCGTGAGGTTTTTGCGATTGATCTTGCCATTGGCGGTCAGCGGCAAGCTTTCCTGCCAGTGGAAACTTGAGGGGACCATGAACGTCGGAAGTGCCCGACCCAGTTGATCCAGCAACATGCTCGTTTCGAGCGGCTGCTTGCTTGAGTAGAACGCCACCAAGCGTTTGCTTTTGTCAGCTCGCTCGGCGATCACCACAGCACCGTGGGTAACACCGGGCACGCCTAAGAGAGCATTCTCAATATCGCCGATCTCAATTCGGCGACCATTGATCTTGACCTGAGCGTCCCGTCTGCCGAGAAACTCCAACTTGCGGTCCGGCCGCCAACGACCAAAATCTCCGCTCCGATAAAGCCGCTCGCCCTCGCGATGCGGATCGGCCATGAATGACTGCCGCGTCCGCTCAGGATCGTTGACATACCCGCGGCCGACACAGACACCGGAGAAAACGATTTCGCCAGGGGCGCCAAGCGGTACCGGAAAGAGGCGTTCATCGACGACGTAGACCCGCACGTTGTTGATAGCCGGGCCTAGCGGCACCCGATCTCCATCCGGCGCCCGGTCCATGACTTCCTGATTCGTGTCGTCGGAAGTCTCGGTCAGCCCATACACGTTAGCGAGTTTGATCGAGGGCTTGGCCGCGAACCAGCGCTGGGCGAGCTCCTTCGTCAACGCCTCACCGGTGACCGACACACATTTCAAGTCTGGAAACTCGCGAGGGTTCTCCGCCAAATAAGTCAGGACAACGTCGAGATAGGACGGGACGATCTGCATGATCGAGACTTTGCCGTCGACGAAGGTGTCAACAAAACGCGGAACATCCAGGATCACCTCTTGCTCGATGATCAGCGTGTGACCGCCGACTAAAAGTGCCGAGATCAATTGCCACAGAGAAATGTCGAAGCACTGGGGAGCGATTTGGCTGACCACTTGCCCTTCGCCGATCCCCAGATCGTCGATCTTGGCGTAGAGGTGGTTGAGCATACCTCCGTGTTCGCACATCGCCCCCTTGGGTTCACCGGTAGAGCCGGATGTGAAGTAGATGTAAGCGAGCTGATCTGGGGCGACGTCGATACCGAGATCATCGTCGCTGTGATTCTCGCGGTATGCGGTATCGACGAACAACGTCTGCGTCCCCGGCAGCGATTCCAGCGCTGGCTCGAGCGTGGCAGTGCTTCCGGACTCGGTCAGCACAAGCTTACACTCGGCGCGGGAGAGCATGGCCGCAATACGGGAACCAGGGAAACTCGGCTCGACGGGCAGGTACACGCCACCGGCCTTGAATATTGCGAGGACAGCAGCCATCCAGTCCAAGTTGCGCTCGGTCACCACCGCAACCACGCCCTCACGGCGCAGCCCGCGCGTCACCAATGCCCGAGCAAGGCGGTTGGCACGTGCGTTGAGCTCCCCGTACGTCCAACGCTGCTCACCGCACACGCCCGCAACCACATCGGGGTGGACACGCACCCGCTGTTCAAACAGCTCGTGGAACCGGTAATCCGGCAGCTCGCGCCGAGGTCCGGCAAGACCTTCAATCTGAAACTCGCGCTCTGGTGCGGAGAGCAAGCTCTGCCGTCCATGCTCAGCATCTGGATCTGCTGCAATCAGCGACAGCGCGGTGAGGTAATAGCCGGCAAGCCTGGCGGCGCAATCTGCATCAATCGCCTCCGTCCGATAGCGCAGCCTTAGCACCAGCTGATCAGAGCGCTGCGAGATACCTATCCACAGCACAGTGTCCTTGGCAAGGGCACCACTGCCACCGGTCGGATCGAACACCGTCTCGAACGCCGGCTCGGTCTGGCCCAGCTCTCGCCTAAGATCATCGACCGGAAACTCCTTGTGCGATACTAGGTCTGTCTCGACTCGATGGACATCCACCAGTACTGAACGCCACGAATCAGATGCGGCTGACAGCCGGCATGGCAACGGCTGACCGCCCTCGACGGCAACATAGCCGGTCACCACTGCCTGTTCTCCGGACAGGGCGGCGAGCACCTTGGCGTGCGCGGTCAGCAGCACCGAGCTGAGCGACGCAGTCACCTCGTCCGCCAGTCGGCGTAACGTCGCCACGAGGTTACCGGAAATTATCTCCTCACACTCGGCGATGCCCGGTGCCGGATCAAGCGCCCACCGCGGGATCGCGGTAAACCCGTCGATGGCGAGCATGCCTCGCCAGTATTCGCGGCTTATCTGATCCAGCCTATTCATCGCACCTGCCCTCTACTCACCGTAGTGGTCGACTTATTTTTATCCTACATCGGGGTTAATCCACTTCTCATTCTTTATGACATTTTCTATCGTGCGCCAGTGAGCTTCAGTGGTATTTCTGATTCGCAACGTAACAGTGTGAAGGAGGTTGTTGTATAGTTTTGTTCCGATCTCCGGAAACTCTCTATTCAGGAGATCAAAATCCTTACGATCTAGACCTAGAAGGATAGTGTCGTCAGAAGCAAGGGCAGTAGCAGACCTGGTGCCACCGTCTATGAAACTGAATTCGCCAAATATCGACCCCTTAGGGGCTATGAGTATCGTTTTATGCAAATCGCTGCCAAGCGACTTGATAAGGGAGACGGCTCCTTTTTCCACGATATAAAGTCGTTCATCACTGTCATTTTCCCTAAACACATGCTTTCCCAGCGGGAAATGTTCTTCACGCATCCTCTCCTTTACAAGCTTCCTTTCATTGTCATCCAAAAGGTAAAAAAAACTGT
This sequence comes from Planctomycetaceae bacterium, assembly GCA_035687365.1. Classification (GTDB taxonomy): domain Bacteria; phylum Planctomycetota; class Planctomycetia; order Planctomycetales; family Planctomycetaceae; genus DASPSM01. The sequence continues at coordinate 36,126 of DASRXU010000607.1, forward strand.
TTTCATCAAATTGATGCAGTTCATTCACCATATCTGTCCCTTAACTCCGCGATAGTTATCGTGTGCGAGAAAACACCGGGACACGCGGCGGGCGTGAAGTCGCTGATTCGGGATATTCGTGCGCCGAATGTCCAAGCCTTCCTCGCGGTACAGCCGGTAAACCAGTTTGTGATTGACCTGCCAGCCTTCGCACTTTAACAGAATGTTAATCGAATGTAGCCGTAGTGGAAACGTACCGCAATCGCGGCAACCTGCAGGCGTTGCCCTTCACCCAAAGCGTCGGCGGCGATCAAAACGTCGACCTCATTGTCGAAAGGCATCGGCAAAAACTGCAACCGGTGAGTCCGAGAATCTCATCTCGCAGTTCAAAACATCGTCAAGCCGTGGGCAACGAGGTTCTTGACACAGTCCACTCTTGACTTAATCGGTGGACAGCACGGGACCGTGGGAGCGACCGACGCGCGTCGGTCCGACACACCGACTCAGACTGCAGCGGTGCGACCACGAAGCCGAAAGCGGACCGTTAAATGTGAACAAGGGACCCGGCCGATCCCCGCGCGCGACAAGGGCTTCGCGCGAATGCCTGTGCGACGGACGCATCGGCGCGACAGATATCTCTGTCCGCTCGATCGTGGATTCTTTGGATCAAAAAAGGGGCCGATTCTCGGCGGCCCAATTGCGTGGATCGCATCGCCCTGCATCGATACGAGGAATGATGTCCCGATCCGGTCGGCGGCTGTCGATGGCTGTATTAGCTTGATGCCACTGCTCGTTGGACACCGATGCGGAGATGGGACATTTCGCGGGTGAGGACCTTCTCCGCGTCGGCCTGTTGGGCGTTTCGTTTGCCCGTGCTGAGTTGCTTTCCCGACACGGTCCCCCCGTACACGCCCCGGCTGCGACACAGTGTCTCTCGGATCAGCGATCTCACATTTTCACTCGCTTACGGGTGGCCCGCATGCGTCGACGAGACATGATGACTTCCTGGTCTGGTGCGCCATCTGTGCACCAGGCAAGGTCATCCGACGCGCATAAAAGTCGCTAAGCTGTCCTGAACAAACAGCTTAGCGAAACAGGCGACCCGTCAAGGCGGAGAGAGGGGGATTCGAACCCCCGGTACCGGTTTCCCAGCACACGGCATTTCCAGTGCCGCACAATCGGCCGCTCTGTCATCTCTCCGGCGCGTATTTAATCAGACGACTTGTGAGTCGCGGCCCGCGGCTTGCAATAACTTGCCGGCGACGGGGCTAAGACTCTTTCTTGTCTTCCTTCTTCTTTTTCTCTTTGGGCTCGGCCGATTTCTCTTTCTTCGGCTTGGCCGCGGCCTTCGGCGCTTTGGCTGCCTTCTTGGGTTCGCTCTTTTCCGCGGCGGCGGCCGCTAGCTTTTCCGCCTTGTGTTTGACCGCATTCTCGTCGCGGGTTTTGATCGCTTCGGCCGCTTTGAGGCGATTGCGGATTGTGTTGTAGGTGGCGTTAAGGTGCCGCCATTTGGCGTTCTTGCGACGCGCAGAAGCTGCGACGCCGTTCGTTTCCAGCGCCTTGTTCCAAGC
>DASRXU010000608.1:0-29356 GCA_035687365.1 Planctomycetaceae bacterium
CGAACACGAGGCGCAGAAGTGCATGGAAACGACGGCTGGGCTGCGCTTCTAAGAGAGCTCCGTCGCTTCCGGGGGCTCAACCCGCAGACGCGGAGCGCCGTCCCTTCCGGACAGGGACACGGCCTCAGGCTCGCTTAGCAGCGGGTGCTGCGAAACCAGGTCCTCGATCAGGACTTCCGCCAGCGTTTCGCCTAGTGGCTTCTGATTGAGACCGCGTAGCAGGAAGAGGCAGACGAGTAGAGGCAACGTGGCGGCGAACAAGCCGGCCACTGCCTGGATCGATTCAGCGATGATCGGGTCGCGAATCCGCTCGGCGGCGATTTGTCGCCGCTCTTGCTCCAAAGCATCTCGCTGCTCATTGATGCCGGACCTTTCGGCCTCGATTTGTCGATGCAGGTCATTATTCTCTGTCCTGCTCTTGGCGTCCGCTTCGACTAGTCGGTTGGTGGCTTCCAGCACCTGGCCGTTGTTGTTCTCTACCAAGCGGTTTTGTTCGGCCTGGCGATTGGCGCTTTCTCGGGACAGTTCGACCAGCCGCTCATCGCCTGAGCTACAGCCGATCGCGATCGGGGCAAGAAGTGGCAGCGTCATCCAGATCAGGTGCAATCGCGCGGTTTTTCGCATGCAAATGTCTCCACAAGGTCAAGAGCCGAAACAAGAGTTGCTGGAGGGCTCGGCGCAGCCGGACTTCGCGAATCAGCAGGGCGACAGTCCCGAGTAACAGGAGACAACAACTGGCTAAGGCGGCGGTCATCGCATCCTCCGTTCATGCGTCTTCTGGGGTATTCGAAATGAAAAAACCCGCGGTCGCTTTGGGCGCGGGCCGCGGGTCACTCAACAACTTTTCTCAACTCTTACACTTCTTCACTCACCTCATTATACCACCCTTGGGCTGAATATTTAGCAGCCGGTTACGCTCCCGTATCAGCAGCCGACGTTATCGGATCGTTTGGGCCGAGTCGCAGGGCTAGCGTGTCCTCAACTTATTATAACACCAAAAGCGTATTTATTTAGCAGGTCGGACCTCGTCGTCCGGCGTCACGCGATCAGTTCGTGCGCGTGCTCAAGGGCATCCATTGCCTCAAGTAACTATACCACCTAAACGTCCGAAATTTAGTCGCCGTCGAGGCGTGCCCGGCCCGATTGCTTTGTCGCCCAACGACCCGGGCGCCCTCAATCGTTCGTATTGAAGTGAGAATCCAGAGAGAGACGGATCGACATCGCTGAGTTCCTGGAATGTCGGCAAGTCGATCCGACGCCTTGGTTCGTCAGCTCGCGCATAGAGGCTGACAGAAGTCGAGTCGTCGAGAGAATTGAGCAGACTGACTCAGCGTCCGGTCGCGACATATGTCGACCATGCTGCGACGGTCGATGGCTGGCGGCATACTAGACTTCTCCGCGGTCTCGCTGATAAGCGAGCGGTGAGCGGAACGGTCACGCATTGATTGTGAGGCGCGGAGCCGCCGTTCTGATGTGTCGGAATCCGGAACCGTCTTCGATTGGAACACGCGGCCGAGACGGTTTCCGCGCTTCCTCGGCCAGGTGACCGAGTTCTCAGTGCCTCCGGGAGTCACGTCGCCAGCCCGATCGGAAAACCAAGAGCGGGGTTGTGTCAAAAACCTCGTTTTCCACGACTTTCCGGTGTTTTGAATTACGAGATGAGATTCTCGGACTCATTCGCAGAAGCCATTTGCTGGCTTACGGCGATGACAGCCGTGGTCGCGAAAAACGAACGTTTTCTGGCCACTGAACCTCGCGCGCCGTGTACGATTGTGCGACCGAATTAAGATAGGAATCGAGCGGCTCAGTTCTGTTTGTCGGTCGCGTACTTCAGAACCCATTCGAGGGCGGGGTCGCGGCCGGCTTGAAAATCGGCCCAAGTGGCGACGATCTCCTGGTCCGGTCGAATCAGGTTCTCACCCGACTCGACGAACTTGTAGAATTGCACCGAGTAGCTCAGGGTCAGGCCGGAGTTGGGGAGTTTTGTCTGCTGCGCTTCTTGATAGCTGTTTGGCCGCTCGCCGATCGGTCGGCCGACGAGGATGGCGGCCGTTTGCGCCCGGAAGTGCGCTGAATTGGACATGGCGGCGGAGAGTGTCCCCAGACCGATGAGTACAAACAAGTGTCCTTTTTTGTTGATCTCCGGGCGATCACTGAGCGGGCGGATCAAATACCGCAAGCCGACGTCGTAGTCGCCGCCCCCATTTTGCCGCAGATCGATCACCACTTTGACCGGGTGTTTCTCATCGATGAGCTGCATGAGGCCACGGGCATAACTCCACAGCGTTTTGTAGCTGCGAAAATTACAATAGATCGTCCGCGACTCCGGCAGCCATTCATACCAGAACGTCTCCCCGGGGTGTTGCCCGGAGAGCGGTGGCTGTTTGTAAGCCGGAATCCACTTCGGCTTCGCTTCGGGCATGATCGCCCTCGTCTCGATCGTGAACTCCTTGCCGGAGCTGTCGGCCAGGGTGTAGTGCGCGGCGTTTCGGTTGGACGTCATGCCGAGGCCATGCAGAGCAGTTCCGATTGTCAAACAGTTCATCGCCTGGAGGCGTGCGAGGTTTGCCGTTTCGTCTTGTGACGCAAGGGCCAAAAGAGTCTCGTGGGCGCGACTGACGGGGACGTTCTCGACATTCAGCACGCGCGTTCCCAGCGCCCGTTCGAGCCCGGGGGCGACGGCGGTCACGCGATACTCGCTGCCGAACTGACGAATCAACAGCGGCATTTCGGCCGCGTGCTTGGGAAAGCGCACGTAGGTATGCGCGTCTCCGATCAGGCAGGCGATTCGATCGAAGCCGACGAAGATCTCATCGCTGTCGAGCCGCGGCAGGCGCTCGTCGAGCCGGGCGACCTCGCTCTCAAACCGCTCGCGCGAAATGTAGTGAAATGCGTTGGCGTGACGCTTGGGAAGCTCCCGCGCGAGGAATTGCAAATCCTCTCGCCATTGTGCAGTGGTGAGCTTTGTGAGGTCCTTATCCTCAGCCGCGGAAGTGCAGCCCGGGAGAATCAGCACGGCGGCCCAAGCAACCACAGACCTTCTCATCGACGCACCAGTCTTCGTGTCGGACCTGTCAGAGGCGGAACAGAGTTCCTCGCGCGACGAGATATTCGCACGTGACGTTGAATTCTTAGCCTATTTCGAGCCGAATCCGCGTATGCGGCCGAGCCGAGCCGCGAATTGCGGCAACCAGAAGAAAAACGCGGCCCTCGGCGCAACCAGGCCCAGGCTACGTTCCCCTACCAGCGGTCGACACGGTAACCATCAGCGCCGCGTCAATTGGTACGGTTTCGAGGACTCGATAAGGACCCGTTTTTCGGACCGCTGGAGAGGATACCGAAAAACGTCTGCGGTTGGTTTCTGAAACTAGCCGACCGGTCTTAGCACGAGTCCGGCCGAGATCTGACGCATCAAAGCAACCTTTTTTGGCAAGCGGGCAGGTTTTAGTCATTTGATGCATATGAGCGTGCAAAAGCGCTGCTAACCCCGTATGCAATCAGTGGTGCAGGTCGGGTTCTGGGCTTCGCGCGCAGCGAAGGGCAGCGTCAATACTGTTGGGCGGCTCGGGCATTTGAGACCCGTCGATCGCCGCCCTCAGGCCCGACTCGGTTCCTGATCGTTCCCCGCGATTGTCAAAACAATCTCTCGCGCCGGTCTTTGAAACTCCGCGATCGATTGGCAATCAATCTCATGCTCGGCGCGCGCTTGAACTTCAGTGTCCCTTAAGTTGTGGACTCCAAAGATGGCCAGAGTCGCAAACGTCACCAATTTCTCACGACACGTCTCGCGAGTCCGCGTGTTAAGTGCTTTGCTGACTCTGAAGGGCACTGATGCTGCGGTTTGGCGATTTCAGGAAGCCGTGTACTGCGGTTCAGTTTCACAAGTCGACGCATGTGCAGAATTGGCTGTCTTTGAGTTCGGAAAGGAAGAGCAAATGAATCCTCTGCTGGCGTATTTCGATCCAAGCGCGGGAAGTTTGTTGCTTCAGGCGTTGGTTGGGGGATTCGGAGGTTTAGTCGTCCTTGGCCGCTACCTTTGGCTACAGCTTTTCGGAAACAAACGAACCGCTCCGCGATCACTTTGTCCACCGGAGTTGGAATCCCCGCACTGAACAATTGTCGGGCGATTTCGAGCCTGGATCCTTCCGCGACCGGTCGTCACGAGTGTTCATCCGGAACGGTCGAGTGTTCCGCGCCATGGACGCCGAAGCGCTGGCAGTCTGGCGCTGCCTCTCCGCGCAGCCGTTTGTGCAGCAGATGATCTCGCGATGTCAGATCGTCACGACGCGCGAAGTTTCGGACAAAGAGTGCGCCGCCTTTCAATTGCCGCCCAGCGCCGCCGGGATTCTTGAGCACTCCCGAATCCCATTTATCAGCTACCCATACGAATGGTCCTTCGCAATGCTGCGCGAGGCGGCGCTTTTGCACTTGCGATTGCTCGCGGAATCGATTCGTGTCGGCCTGATTCTCAAGGACGCGTCGCCTTACAACGTCCAGTTCTCCGGGAAGCAACCGGTGTTCATCGACATCGGTTCTTTTACCGCTCATGCTCCCGGAGAGCCCTGGCTTGCCTATCGGCAGTTCTGCGAGTTGATGCTGTATCCGCTATTGCTCCAGGCGTACCGGGGCGTCCACTTCCAACCGATTCTTCGTGGCGAGTTGGAGGGGATCTCCGCGCGACACTTCATGCAGTGGTTGCGGTGGCGCGACCTGCTGCGTCCCGGCGTCTTTACGCATGGCTTGCTGCAGGCGACGCTGGAACAACAGACGCAAGCGTTGTCGACCAGCACCGTTCGCGATCTAGAAGCCAGCGGTTTCAAGACGTCGTTGATCGAGCGACTCGTGCGTAAGTTGACGCGACTTGTCGAACGGCTTCAATGGTCGTCGCCGCAAACGCAGTGGACGAATTACGACGATTCTCTGCCGCACGTGGCCGAGGACCGGCAAGCTAAGACCGAGTTTGTGCGCAAGGTGTGTCATTCTCGTTCGCGCGATCTGGTCTGGGACCTGGGTTGTAATGACGGGCGTTATTCGCTAATCGCTCGCGAGTTCGCCGCGACAGTCGTGGCGATGGACAAAGACCATGCCTGCATCGAGCAACTGTATCGCGCGGCGGATTCGCCCAATGTGCTCCCGCTATGCATTGATCTTGCCAACCCATCACCAGCAATGGGATGGCGCGGCCGCGAACGGAAACGACTCGAGGACCGTGGTCGACCTCAGCTCATTCTCTGTCTGGGATTGATTCATCACCTGGTGATTGCCGCGAATGTTCCGCTCGCGGAAGTCGTCGATTGGCTAGCCAGTTTTGCGGCTGAATTGCTCCTCGAGTTTCCCTCTAAGAGAGATCCCATGGTGCGTGCGTTGCTCAGAAACAAGCGGGACCAGTATGACGATTATTCACGGGAACATCTCGAGGCGGAGTTGCGCCGACATTTCGACATCCGCCTCAGTGCGCCGTTACCGTCGGCAGAACGGACTCTTTATCATGCGGTTCCCGTGATCCCACACCTGGTGCGTGATGACGTGTAAAGGCAAAACCGATCCGGCGATGTGTGAGCAATCGCCTTACGGCCTGCGAGGTTTGCACATTTTTACCTTATCCGGCTTCGCGTTCACTGTGCCGCTTCTGGACGCGCTGACCCGTCAGTCCGTTTACGTTTATGACCAACAACTTGGATGGGCTGAAATCCGAACGCTGCTGATCGGCCTCACGATCTGTCTTCCACTCGGATTTGTCCTTGCCGATCGCTTGGCCCTGGGAATCTCGAAACGCTTGCGCGGAATGGGGCGGAACACCCTCTTCTTCGGCCTGTTTGTGCTGACTCTATTGTCGATCAGTCGGCCCTATACGTCGGCGCGGTGCATCGCATTGACGGGGTTCGCCGGATGCGTGGCGATAGTTCTTTCGCTGATTGGCGCCGCGATCGCAGTCTTCCTTTATGAGAAAACCCGCTGGATGCGTTTCTGGTTGACGATGGCCTCAGTTGGACTGGTCGTTTTCCCCGGAGACTTTCTGCGGCAGTTTTATGCAATTCGGCGGTCCGAGTTGCACGTCGATCCAGCCGTTGTCGCCAGCCATCCCACTCACGTTGTCATGGTCGTGTTTGACGAATTCAGCGGGACGACATTGCTGAATGGCCAGATGGAAATTGACGCGCGTCGTTTTCCAAACTTTGCACGCCTTGCCAAGGCATCGACGTTTTACAGGAATGCGACAACCGTTCATCCTCGAACAAATGTCGCTGTGCCCACAATCTTGTCCGGTCGGTTTCCAGTGACCGATTTGCCGCCGCTCCCGGCAAACTATCCCGGCAACTTGTTTCAGACGATCAATGCGACGAACGCATTCGACATGGCGGTCTTCGAACCGGCCACTCGACTCTGCCCAACACTGACCGAATCCAGGGCGCCGCCGCAAACCACGCTGCGAAAGACCGAGAGATTGATCACGACTCTTTCAGCCATCTATCCACGATTGATCATGGCGGACGACCTCTCCGTTCACTTCCCGGCGATTCCACGGGAATGGATTGCACTCGATGACGCGGAAACGAGCCTCGATTGGGATCACCGTACCGAGGGGCTATTTAACGATGGAGCGGACGATCGTGCTCGGCAACTGAATCATTTTCTAAACTGTATCAAGTCGTCGGCTCGCCCTCGCTTTACCTTTTTGCATGCCGTACTGCCCCATTCACCCTGGATTTTTTTTCCCACGGGACAGCAGTACTCCCACGAATCGGCTTATGAGGGTCCTTTTGCCGGCGCGGTGGGAGAAGACTGGTTGAATGACGCTCCAACGGTGCATCGGAATGAGTTTCGCTACCGGCTCCAGATTGGTTACGTTGATCAGTTTGTCGGCCGCCTCATGGACCGACTGGTAGAGACCAAAGTTTGGGACAAATGCCTGTTGATTGTCACTTCCGATCATGGCGTCTCCTTTCGTCCCGGTCATTCTCGGCGGATGCCCGACACCGACAATCTGGCCGATATCGTCAGTGTGCCGCTGTTTATTAAACCCCCTGGCCAAAAGGAGGGACGGATCGACGATCGCAACGTCGAGTCCATAGACATCCTTCCCACGATCGCCGAAACGCTGGGGATTGAGCTGTCGGAACCCGTCGACGGAATTCCCGTTTCACAGGAACGCCGACGTCCCAGAAAGACACTGTATTACAACAAGTCGATGACGATCATTGAACCAGATCTCCCGCAGAGACGAGCGGCCGTCTTGCGCCAAGTAGAACTCTTCGGCCACGACGACCTCGAGAGATTGCCCCAAAGCATCGCCACCCATCCGGAATGGCACGGCCGTGGCATCGCCCGTTTTGCAGTCGAAGGGAAACCGGTACAGGCAACATGGATCGATCAGCTTCGGGACCGAACGGCAGAAGAGAGTTCCCAGCACCTTCTTCAAGGGGAGATTGATGGAAGCGAACTCCCTAAAACGCCAGCCGAACTGATCGTCACCGTCGATGGAATCGTTCGTGATTCGGGAATGACGTTTCCATTGCGTGGCAACCGGCATGGGTTTGAATTCTTGCTGCCCAAATCCGTAGTTCATAGCGTCTCAAATATCGTGCAACTTTATCTTATTAATCGATCTCAAGATCCTCCTTCCTTGCGCCCCGTGCCCGTCGCGAAATCAAATGAAGATTAGGAAGCCAGAGGGCGATCGGGGCAGGCGAGAACTGAAGCATTAGACGAGTCGGGTATCCACCTCTCTTGACTGCCGTATCGCCCATTCATCTGGCTCGACAATGAGCGACTCAAGTGAGCTTTGGGTTGCTAGGGCCTTGCCGCCGCGCACCCCGGCATCCACGACGATCTCCGCCAGCGTCAGGCCGCGAAGCATGCAATAGGCGCCGGATGGCGGCCTGTTCTACCAGCAGGCCGTGTTAGGCCGACTCTGACGAAAGCCTTTCTCTCGCCAAGACTGTCGACCGGCCACTTGCTCAGTCGAAAGGATCAGAAGAGTTTTTCACTTTTCGCCGCGACGGCGAGTCAGTCGCGACAACAGACGTCGTCGCGAAACCTCATCCCTTTTCCCGAACCCGCCGAAAATCGACCGATAAGTGCCACCGTGACAGGACCGGAAACTCATCCGTTTTTCGGTACGCTGTTCTGCGCACCGGATTGCCATACGTTTTGGCGGAATCGGGCCTCGGGCCGCAACGGCGGATCAATTGCCTGGAAATCGGCGGTATCAAACGAACGTTTTTCGATCGCTGCCCATTTCGGCTAAGGCGCATCGGTCGATCTGACTGAGTCGCGGCCCGCGATCACTGTGCCGTCGACCTGTCTTCCGGAGCAGTTTCCGGGTACACCGAAAGCGACTCAACCAGAGGAGCGGGTGGTCGCCTTCGGCGTGCAATCACCCCCGCGCGATTTGTCGGATTTCTGGGCAGTATCGAATCGGAGTGTCACCCGCCGCCCCATCGCACCATGAGGTGTGGGTCCTGCTAAACGCGATTCACCAATTCGGCATATCGTCGGCGATCATGTGAAGTTCGTGTGCAAGAATGCGTAGGTCGGTCTCCTCCGTGTCGCGGAGAAGGGCTCGGGCAACGCCCCTGATTTGATTGGGCGATAATCCAACGATAAAACTCCGGATTGCTTGCTCCCCCACTTTCCGCGGAAATGTTCGCGCGATTTCTCGGCCAGCTTCGAGGGGCCCACCCCGTAGGAATGCGCACCGAAGTCGGTTCACCGCATCTGGCGGTTCGCTCCGTTTGCTTTGTCCTGTCATTGGATTTCGCCCTTTCGGCTGAGTACCCGCCTGTCGATGATCGCAGAGCAGTTCCACGCGCATTTGCGGAACGTCAAACGGTCAGGCGCAAGGGGACAACGCCATGCTGGAAAGCTTGCAGTCGTTTTCCAAGCAAAAGCGGTAAGATGCCGGTGCGTGCGAGAAGCGGGAGCAGTCGAATAGCCAGTCGACCTGTCCAGCGCGGCTCTAGAAACAGCTTAGCCTGCCTGTGCTGGTGCTCCTGCAAGGCTACGATTTCGGGCATTCGCTCCACAGACACGCGCTCCGCGGCCGCATCGATCTCCGGCTGGCTCGCCTCGGTCGCCAGTACGGGACAAAGATGGTTGGCAGCGGCCAGTGCGTCGCGCAGCGCCACGTTGAGGCCTTGACCGCCAATTGGCGACATGGGGTGCGCTGCGTCGCCCAACAGCAACAGGCCCGGCTTTGCCCACGAAGTCAGTCGTCCGACGAGTACATCCAGTAGCACGGTCCTGCTGACCACCTCGACGTGGGCTCGCAAGTGGGCTGCGAGGTCGGGCGCTAGACGTTGGATGATCTCGTCGACCCATGCCTCCGCGCCTTGTGCCCGCAGCTGTGGAAAGGTCCCTTTGGCAATCGTGAAGCCTGTCTGTAACTGGCCGTCGCTCGAAGGAATGCCACCGGACACAAAACCCGATCCCAACTCCAGCCGCACGGTCGCATGGTCGGGCCAGAAGTCCGGAAATGGCACTTTGAACCAGACCACGTCGAAGTTCTGCCGCACCTTCAGTTCGGTAAACCCGCCTGCCTTGCGCGTAATCGAGTGCCGTCCGTCGGTGCCGACTACCAGATCGGCGTGATAGGCCTGTATCCCGTTCGTCGTGTCGGCTCGGACTCCGACCACGCGTTCCCCCTCATAAAGCAACTCGCGAGCGCTCACGCCCATTTCCAGTTGGAAATTAGAAGTGCGACGACCCTCCCCCGCCAGCATTTCAAGTAGCGCGGGTTGCGAGACGAATTGAGCGGCGAACCCCAACTGCTCGGTGTTTATTCGAGTGCGGAGTCGTCCCCCGCGGTGAAGCTCGATGAATTTCACGCTGACCTGCGGCAGTTGGGCAACTTTCTCGCCAAGTCCCATCTGCGCCAGCGCATTCAGGCCGCTTGGTTGCAATCCCTCTCCTCTAAAGGCCCGTGCAAAGTCGCGGTGCCTTTCCAACAGAGTCACCGATACTCCGCGGCGGGCGAGAAGAAAGGCCAGCGCTGCCCCAGCTGGACCTGCGCCAATGATAAGAACGCTCCGGGCCATCGTAAGGCTGCCTTCTCCGATCGATTCATCTTTGTGGACCGCGTTCTCGGAGAGTTTAGTGAGAAGGATCTTGGTCGGCCACAAGGAAAGGCATAGCCCGGAACGCCGTGCGTTGTTCGTCGCATCATGATGCGTCTGGCGGAAATTTACTCTGCTACGAGCTGTTTGTGCTCCATGAGTCGCTGATTGTAGACGGCAATCGTGTCTTTGTGCCGCAGCATCCCGATAAGTTTTCCGGGCTCCTTGGGATCGATGACGGGAAGTTCATCGAGGTTGCGCGCGGTCAACTGTCGCATCGCGGTGTTCAAGTCGTCTTCCGGGGTCACCGAAGCCACATCCGCGATCATGATGTCACGGGCGATGGCGAGTTGCCAGACATTTTCCTTGTACAAATAAGCGCGTAGATCGTTGGCGGAAAAGATTCCGATCATCCGGCCTTCCGAGTCGACGACCGGAAAATATGACTGCTGCGTCATTGTGAGAACGCGGACAATTTTCTCGAGCGGCATAGCCTCAGGAATCACTGTGACGCCATCGAGAGGCCGGACAACGTCGGACACTCGAATCCCTTCGAGTAAGTCGACCAATAGATCGCCGGCATGGGCCGGCGAGTCGAGAAGGCTCGGCAATTGCTTCGAGTACAGCGTCCACCGCCGGCAGAGCAGAAAACAAAGAGTCGAGACCCACATCGTCGGCAGCAGCAACTTATAGTCGCCGGTCATCTCCGAAACCATGATGATCGTCGAGATCGGCGCGTGAGCACATCCGGCAAAAAATCCTGCCATTCCGACGATCGCGTACGCCTGGGGTTGTCGAACGATATCGGGCCAGAATGTATGAAACATTCGACCGATCGCGCCGCCGAGGCAACCCCCGATGACCATGGAGGGTCCAAAGACACCCCCGGATCCTCCAGAACCGATCGTGAGCGACGTCGTCGCGATTTTCACGATCGCGATCGCGAGAAGCAGTTGGATGCCCACGTTGCCGTCGACGTTCACGGCTTCTTGCAGAGAGCCATAACCGGTCGACAAGACTGCCATGGTGCGCATGTCGCCGTGGAAGAGCTTTAGAAGCCCGAGTGCAAGCACACCTGCCGCCGAGGCGCCGATGGCCGGTCTCAATCCTCTGGGAACGTGCAGCTTTTTGAAGAGGTCCTGCGTTCCGTAAAACGTCTTGATGTAAGCGATCCCGACCGCAACCAGGACCAGTGACATCAAGCCGTACAGAATCAGTTCAAAGGGCGAATCCAAGGAATAACCGAGGTGCTCGCCGAAGAGGGGTGTGAATTGCTTGCCGGTGGGAAGCGAAAGACAATAGACGCTATAGGCGATGATGGACGAAATCGCCGCCGGGATAATGACGTCCGATTCCAGATCTGCGTCACGATACAGAATCTCAGCGGCAAACAATGCCCCCGCTAACGGAGCCCGAAAAATCGCTCCGACGCCGGCCCCCATGCCCGCCGCGAGCATAATCCGCCGGTCGCGCGCATTCAGTTTGAGTTGCGTTCCGAGAAACGAGCCAAAGCCGGCTCCGATCTGCGCAATCGGTCCTTCCCGTCCTCCCGAACCGCCGGTTCCGATCGTAATTGCAGAGGCCAGCGTCTTCACGATCGGAACGCGCCAGCGGATGTAACCCCGCTTGTGATGAAAGGCTTCGATCGCGGCGTCGGTGCCATGTCCTTCGGCCTCCGGGGCAAAACCGTAAACCAACAAGCCCGAGGCCAAGCCACCGGCTCCTAGGACGCCGATCAGAATCCAAGGCGAGAATTGAGTCTCGCTCTTCGAAAATCGGGTGAATTCACCATCTGTCTCTGCAGGCCAATACCCGGCTCCGCAACCCAGCGTGGCCCAGAGGACCGCCTGCGACAGGAATTGAAATACGATTGCTCCGAGGCCAGCCACGATCCCAATCACGATCGACAGAAAAAACCACTTCCCCCGAAGCCAGAATTCCGTCGACAGGAGATGCCGGAGCGCCTTCTGAGTTTGCATCGGACCCCACTTGAAGATCGGGAAAGCCGCGGCGCCCTCAATCTTGACCGCCGAGTATCCGCTTTCCGGCGGCAGAACTGCACGGTGCGCGAGTCAAAGAGCCGGCAACACCGGAGAAGTTACAAAGCGTCGAAACTTGCCACAATGTCACGTTCTTCCGTGTCGACATCCGCAGCTCTTCACGTGTCGACATCCGCAGCTCTTCAAGAGTTGCGTTAAGAATGCTACACGTTGTCCCCGTGAAGCTGCCGTCGCACCGTTCGCGGGATTCCTCTTACGCGCATCCAGCCCGCCCTGAGCACGGAGAAGGTTCCCGGGATTGTGGCGACATGGCCGATCTCGAATCCGGACAATCGATGGCGGCACCTTTGGCATCTTGGGCACTCGATGCAATTGGACTTCGCAGCCGTCTGCAGTGTCGATCTTGCGCAAAGGTGATTCGTAGGCCGCCTATCGTTGGCACGTTCCCGACTTTTCGTCGCACCAGAGTGAGAAAACGCGTGGGCCATCTGAGTGCGGCACAGTTCCTTTTGCTTCTGATCATCATCTTGGCGTCGGCCAAAATTCTTGGTGCGTTGGCTCAGCGAATTGGTCAGCCTGCCGTACTCGGCGAATTGGTAGCGGGCGTGGCCGTCGGGAGCTCGGCATTCGGTTTCCTTGACCAAATCAGGAAACGATTTACACATCGATTGCACCGGCCACGAAGAACGGCGCGGTCATCACGATGTCTCCGGCTGTGGCGACGATGTTCTGCTCACGCTTCAGCAGAGCAATCGCTGAATCGGGGGGGATTGGGTTCGTGCAGTCAGCGAGCTGAACGTTCGCCTTGCACTACCGCCATTGTCGTATTCGACTTGGAAACTGCCGCGGCGTCGAATTCGAAGCCCGCGGAGTCGAATGACGCCCAAAAGTCGCCGCCACCGAGAGCCTGGTAGGCGTTGACGACGGCCGCGAGTTGCTCCTTTTTGGTTTCGATCAGGACCGTTCTCGCCTCTAAGAGGTCGCGCTGGGCCAGCAGCACCTCGACGTACTCGGCGCGGGCGTTCTGAAAGAGCTTGGTGGCCGTGTCGACCGAGGCCTGCAGGGATTCTAGCTGCTGCTTCTTGATCGCGATGCTGTTGCGGTAGTTCTCAACCTTGGACATGCGGTTGATCACCTCGGTGAACGCGTTCAGGATGGCACGTTGATAGTTGTAAACGCTCTGCAACTGCTTGGCGTTTGCGCTGCAATATTCGGCCTCGATGGCCTTCCTGTTGATTAGGGGCACGACCAGGTTGCCGGCGACACCTCCAATCAGAGATTCGGGAGTGAGGAACAAATACTGTGGGTTGAAGGCCTGGTAGCCCACGTTGGCGGTGATGTCCACGCGAGGATAGAAATGGGCACGGGCGACCTTCACATCGAGCCCGGCGGCTTCCAGCTCGCGCTCGGCTTGGCGGATGTCGGGCCGGTTTTGCAGCAACTGCGCCGGCACTCCGACGCTCAGCGCGTGAATCTCGAGATCGTAGAAACCGTCGGACATCCGCGCGACGGGTTGCGGGAAGCGATTGGCAAGGAAGTTGATGCGGTTCTCGATCTCGATAATTTGTTGCTTAAGGATCAACGATTCGCTTTGATTCTTGCGAACCTCGGCCTGGAAGCGCTGGACGGGTAACGCGGTGTCGCGGGCCGCCTCCTGTTTCGCCTTCGCGATCTTGAGGCTGGCCTCCTGCAGCTCGATGGTCTTGGCCAGAGTTTCCAGCCGTTTGTCGAGAGCCACCAGGCTGTAGTAATTCTCGGCAACCTCGGCGACGAGGCGCGTGACGAAGTAGCTGCGCCGCTCACGGGCGCTACAGTACCGCTGCTGAGCCGCGTCCCTGGCATTGCGGAGTTCTCGCCAGATGTCCAGCGGCCAGAAAATGTTGAAGCCCCCGATGAAATTCGGCAGCGGATCGGGGAAATGCTTGCCGGGCTGATATTCGAGTTGATCCTCGACGACGCCCTCAGGCGTGAATTTACTGGCCTTCTCTATACCGGCACTCGCTCCGAGCGTGACGAACGGGAGGTAGGCACCTTGCCGCGCCAGAATCTCGTTCTTGGCGATCTGAACCTCTTCATCCAGGATCTTCAGCTCGCGATTGCCAACGAGCGCCTGGTCGATCAAGACGACCAGCTGCGGATCGTGGAAAAATTCTTCGATCCCGAGCTGGGCTGAGCTTTCGGAGCTTGTCGTTCCGTTGAACGTTGCCGGCAGATCTGGTCCCATCTCCGGCTGACGAAGATTGGGGAGCGCACAGCCGGACAGAACCGGCAGCAGCAGGCTGCAGGCGATCGCTTGCGCGATCACGTGCCTTCCATGCTTGATGCTCACTGAGAGGCCCCTCACGTCGTCCTTGACGGCCTGACTAGGTCTACACTGACGGAGATTCGGTGTTGCCAAGGACGGCGGAACCGCAGGATGCACGCGCGCTCCTTCTTCTTGCTTCGACCGATCGCTGGGCCAGACTTTATCGGTTATGCCGACAACTCGTTCACCAAGTCGCGCGCTAAGGAGTGCCTGAAAGCTTAGTCGGCTCAGTGATTAGGCAAAGAGGCCGTGTTCAGACCTTCAGCCAAGAAGATCCCGGCGGAGACGTGGTCGGACCTGCTGTCAGGCTTTGCCGTGTTCGAGTAGCTCGCTGAGGGGCTCGTCTACTTCGTCTCCGAGGAGCTTCCGCCCGTCGGAAACCTTGGCGAACAGGAAGTACAGCCCGGGAATGACCAGCACGCCCACCACGGTGCCGATGAGCATTCCGCCCGCGGACGCCGTGCCGATCGTTCGGTTGCCAAGTGCTCCCGCCCCTGTGGCGAAGACGAGCGGAATCAGGCCCGCGATGAAGGCGAAGGAGGTCATGAGAATTGGTCGGAATCGCGACCGTCCTCCTTCGACCGCCGCTTCCACCAGGCTGAGACCCTCGCGCCGCTTCTGCACCGCGAACTCGACGATCAAGATTGCGTTCTTGCCGAGTTGACCGACCAGCATGACCATGCTGATCTGGGCGTACACGTCGTTGGACAGTCCCATCAATTGCAGGAACAAGAAGGAGCCGAAAATGCCGACGGGCAGCGAGATAATGACGGCCAACGGCAACAAAAAACTCTCGTATTGGCCAACCAGCACCAAATAGACGAAGAAGACCACGATCCCGAATATATAGACCGCCTGGTTTCCTTTGCGGGATTCGTCGTACGAAATGCCTTCCCAGGCGACGCCGAACCCGCGAGGCAGGGTCTTGGCGGCAACCTCGTTGATCACGTCGATGGCCTGGCCGCTGCTGTAGCCGGCGGCCGGCGCCCCTTGAATGGCGGCAGACGGATAGACGTTAAAGCGGGTGATCTCGTTTAAGCCCTGCTGCTTCTTGATCTGCATGAACGACGAGTAGGGGACCATTTCCCCGCTCTCGTTTTTGACGAACATATTGTTCAAATCGTCGGGGAACCGCCGGAACTGCGGGGCGGCCTGGACATAAACCTTGTAGAACTGGCCGAAGAGGATGAACCCTTGCTCGTACGTGCTGCCGATGAGAATCGAGAGGTTGTCCATCGCCTTCTCGATTGACACGCCTTTCTGCATGGCTTTGTCGTTGTCGATGACCAGCTCATATTGCGGGTAATCACTGGCGAAGAACGTGAACAGGTTTTTCAGCTCTTTGCGTTTGGACAACGCCTCCATGAAGGTTTTGGTCACATCGCCGAGTCGGGTGTAGTCGCTCGAATGCGTCTTATCCAACAGACGCATGGCGAAACCGCCCGCCGCACCGAAACCCGGAACCGCGGGAGGCTCGAAGAACTCGATCCTGCAATTGGTGATGTCGCGGCACTTTTCCTTGAGTTCGTCAACGATCTGGAGCGCAGTCTGTTTGCGTTCGGACCAGCGCTTTAAATTGATGATACAAGTCCCCGCGTTCGAGCCCCGGCCCTCGGTCAACACCTCGAAGCCGGCTAGCGAGGTGACCGAGGTGACCCCTTCAATCTCTTTGGCAACCTTCTGCAGCTCGTGAGACTTGGCGTTGGTGTACTCGAGTGTCGAGCCAGGCGGCGTCTGAATGATCCCATAGAGAACGCCCTGGTCCTCGTTCGGGATAAAACCGGGCGGGAGCCCAATGTTCACCAGGTAAATGCCCGTGCTAAAGCCTGCGATGACGATCAAGGTCAACACGCGGCGCGGGATGAGGCGGCGGAGGACGGCCGCATAACCCCCCGTGACCTTTTCGACGCCCCGGTCAAAGGGACGCAGGAAAATGCCAAACGAATACAGGATCCGGCCCACGAGCCCACGTTTCTCTTTGGGGTCTCGGAGGGGCTTGAGAATCATAGCGCAGAGCACCGGCGTGAGCGTCAAAGCCACCACGCCCGAGAGTACGATTGCTGCGGCCATTGTGATCGCAAACTGCCGATAGAAGACCCCGACGGGCCCACTCATGAAGGTCACCGGGACGAAGACCGCCGTCATCACCAGAGTGATGGCGATGATCGCGCCGCTGATCTCGTGAATCACTTCCTTGGTGGCCGCATAGGGCGAGAGGTGCTTCTCATGCATCTTCACGTGCACGGCTTCGACCACCACGATCGCGTTGTCAACCACGATCCCGATCGCCAGCACGAGCGCATAAAGCGTGATTAGGTTGATCGACAGGCCGAGCAACTGCATGAACAAGAAGGCCCCGACCAGCGAGACCGGAACTGCCAAAACTGGGATGACCGTCGAACGCAAATCACCCAGAAACAGGTAGACGACCAGGGACACCAGGATGAACGCCTCGAGCAGGGTATGCAACACCTTGTCGATCGAGGCGTCCAGAAAGTTGGAAACGTCATACGCAAGTTCGTAGTCCATGCCAGGAGGGAACGTATCCCTCTTGACCTCTTCGAGAGTCTGCTTGACTTCTTTGATGAGAGCGCTGGCGTTGGAGCCCGGGCTTTGTTTGAGAATGATGGAGGCCGCGGGATGACCGTCGACATCCGAGTAAAGGTCGAAGAACTCTGAGCCCAATTCGACGTCGGCGATGTCCTTGATCCGCAGAATCTCGCCGTTGGGATTTGCTCTCAAAATAATGTTCGCGTACTGGTCGGGCTTGTTATATCGCCCGACATAGGTCAGCACGTATTCGCGTGACTGCGACGTCACGCCTGTCGCCTGGCCGAGTCGTCCCGGCGAACCAATGATGCTTTGCTCGGCAAGCGCCTTCATGACGTCTTCCGAGGAGACCCGGTACGCCCGCATGCGGTCGGGCTTCAGCCACACGCGCATCGCGTAAGAGCGATTGCCGAGATTCCAGGGGCGACCCATACCCGGGATTCGCTTGATCACGGGCATGACGTTGACGTTGGCAAAGTTGTAGAGGAATTTCTGATCGGCGTTGGTGTCCGTGCTGTAAAGGTTCACATACATCAACATGCTGGGGACGACCTGGCTGACGAGGATCCCCTCCCGCTGCACCAGCGGAGGGAGCCGGTTCATCATGATGTTGACCCGGTTTTGCACGTTGACGACGTTGATGTCCGGATCCGTGCCCGGTTCGAAGAAGATGCGGATCGTGGCCTCGCCGGCGCTTGTGGCGTCGGAGATGATGTAACGCATGTTCTGCACGCCGTTGATCGATTGCTCAAGCGGAATGATGACCGAGTCGATCAGAACATTGGCGCTGGCACCCGGATAAGCAATTTGAATCTCGACGGTCGGTGGCGCGATCGACGGAAACTGCGAAATGGGCAGCCCCCCGATGGCCAACAGGCCCATGAACAACAGCAGCACGGAGATGACGATTGCCAACGCCGGGCGGTGCAGAATGTTTGCGAACATGGATCTCAGACAATTCGACCGAGTTCCGGGCCGGGAAGCGACGGAAAGGGCCGGCTAAACTGCAGTTTCAAAACTTCCTCTACCGGTCCGCCGGCAGAGGGCCGGGGGTGAGGGCTGCCATTGAAATCACGTCGAGACTCAACGAAGAGCGCTCCCCCTGCCCTGTCCCATCCGAACGGGAGAGGGTTTGCTATTCGGCGCGATTCTTTTGATTGGCCAAAACTTCGTCCGGACGGTGAAACTCGTATTCCACCTTGTCACCGTCGCGAACCTGTCGGATCCCGTCGAGCACGATCCTTTCGTTCGCAGCAAGCCCCTTTTTGATCACGAAGATGTCGTCCATCTCGTTTTGGATGACGATTTCGCGCTGATGAACTACGCCCTCTTTGTCGACGACGTAAACGAACTGCTTTTCGAGGATCTCAAACGTCGCCCGCTGCGGAATGACTAGGGCATCCTTAAGCATTCGGTGGATCAACACATTGCCGGTCTGACCGTGACGCAGGAGGCCATGCGGGTTCGGGAAATCGGCGCGGAACGGGATATTGCCAGTCTCATTGTTGAAATTGGCCTCGATCGCGCCGATCGTGCCGTTCTGCGAGAACTTATTGCCATTGGCCAGAACTAGTTCGATACGCTGACCGTCTCGGTTCCAATCCGGATCGGCCATGTACTCGAGATAACGGGCCTCGGGCACATTGAAATAGACCCACATCACGCTGTTGTCGGACAAGCTCGTGAGGATTTCGCCTTCCTTGATCAAGCTTCCCTGCCGCGGTTCCAGGCGGTCGACGATCCCGTCGAAGGGGGCTCTGAGAGAAGTGAAGTTCAATTCAGACTGGGCCAATTTCGCTTTGGCTTGAGCCTTCGACAGCTTGGCCTGGTGCAGCGCCACCTCTTGTTGAGAGACCACGTTCTCGGCGGCCAGGCGTTTCGTGTTGTTGTATTCCAATCCGACGAGGTTGGCCTCGGCCAATTCGGCGTCTCGCTTGGCTTCGTAAATCGTGGGCAGGATCTTGAACATCAGATCGCCCTTCTTCACCGCCTGGCCTTCCCGAACGAGGATCTCGTCGACGTACCCGTTCACAAAGGCACAGACGTTGATATGGCGCTGTGAGCGAATCTGGCAGACGTATTGCTGCGTAACGGTCACGTTTTTGGCTTCGGGACAGGTGACCAAGATCTTGTGCTGCTCTTCTTGAACCTGCTCCTCCTCCCCGTTGACCCTGGCACAACCAGATAGGGAGTGAGAGATCAGCGCGAGGATGATGGCCAAAACTGGTGAGACTTTCATGGAGTGTTTCACTCGCTGGTTGCCTTTGAGGGGATACACGAGATTGCTTTCACAAGGCGAGAACGGCGACGCGAGACGCGCGCGGGCGCACAAGTCCTAATTGGGGAGCTCGAAAAGCGCGATCGAGGTGGTTACAGGCTGGGTTTCGAAAAGCTGCCCCAGCGGGACCAATCAAGTGAGGCGCGATCGGTCCGATCGGGGCGGCGGAGGTCGCATGCCAAGCGCACCAGGACCAGACGGAACGGCGCGCGCAAAGACCCCCGCATCAACCGGCGTTCAGCATCGCAGTGGAAATAACAGGCAAGACGTATTCGTGCCGCCCGTCGAATCGAGTGCTGCGAAGAGGAGAAGCGGTTGCGAGGCGCGCGACCTACGAGATAATTCCTGGGGAGCAGAGAGGCGAGTCGCAAAGGATTGAGTGCCGCGAACCGTCGCGACGGGAGGCACTCGCTGCTGCTGCGCGGGCCGGTGCCGCGATGAGCGATCACCAGCGAAGCCGCCGGCTGTCAGGGCGACCCGAAACGACGGCATTGCGATCGCGATCGCAACGAGTGCGGAAACGAACAAACGAGGACCGCGTGCCGTCATGTTAGCCCTGCTCAAGCCCCGAACGCAGTCTAAACAATAACCGGAAAAAAACAAGACGCGTAGATTGCAGTGTTGTTACCTTAGGTGCGCCGTAATGACTGAACGGGATCACCTTCAGAAACTGGAATCACTTGGAGAAAACGCAATGGGACCTCGGTTACAGAGGTGCAGGGAACGCAGCTAGATGAAACTCGCTTCAATGCTTTACGCTTTGCATAGAAGCGAAGGCCGCCGGCAGATCTGGTCCCAACTCCGGCTGACGGAGATTCGGGAGTGCACAGCCCGACACAACCGGCAGCAGCATGCCGCAGGCGATCGCTTTCGCGGTCACGCGCTTCGCATGGTTTGTGTTCCGACATCTCATTGGGGAGTGCGCAGGATGACGGAAATAGCTCGATGCAAGTGATCGTTCCTTTATCTCCTTCGACTCGTTTTGGGTTGGGTTTTATCGGTCGTGCGACAACACCCAAGTTCGCTCGCGAACGAGTGAAAAACAGTGTAGAAATTCCAGCAACTGGACGCCGAGCCATGCCATTGCGGCCAAGAGCTTTGCAATCTGCCTGCGCGTCGCGCTTTTCTCCGAAGATCAGGCCGTCGCGACCTTGGTGAAACAACCAAACGTGATCGAGTCGGGCGTCACAGTCACGTGCTGCATGCTCGGTTGTGTTTGAGAATCTCGTTGAGGGGTTGGTCCACTTTGTCCTTAAGGAGTTTACGCCCGTCGGGGATTCGCGCGCACAGGCAATGAAGTTCAGGAATGACCATGACGCTATCAACATGCCGATGAGCATCCCGCCGTCTGACGCAGTGCCGATGCTGGGGTTTGCGATTACGCCGTGCCAGTGGCGAAGATCAACGGAACAAAACCCGCGATGAAGACGAAAGAAGTCATCAGAATCGGCCGGAAGCGCGATCTCCCGTAGCGACGTCCGACTCGATCAATCGAGCAGCACTCGGCGCAAAGCCGTTTTGCGGGTTAGACTCGACTTCTGATTAGAGAAGGATCTCGCGCAATTCACCGGAGGCATGCCGATGTCGGCAATGCAAACATCGAAGAGAACTCTGTTGGCTACGGCAATTGCTTTAGCGTTTGGATGGCCGGTGCCCGTCGATGCAGGTCAGTTCAACGGCAAGGTTAACATCGGCTCATCTGCCCCTGAGTGGAAGGGGCTCGTCGGAAGCGACGGCAAGAAGCACGCATTAGAGCATTACAGAGCGGCCACGGTCTTGGTGATTGCGTTCACAGCCAACAGTTGCCCTGTCAGCCAGATGTACGAGGATCGCTTCAATCGGTTCGTCAAAGAAGAAGGACCGCACGGCGTCGCGTTCATTGCCATTTCTTGCAGTTTGCTTCCGTCCGATTCTCTCGGCAAGATTAAAGACCGGGTGTGCGATAACCACCTCACCTTCGATTACCTCTTCGATCCGAGCCAGCAGACCGGTCGTGACTATGGGGCGACTGTCACGCCGCAAATGTTCGTTCTCGATCAGAAGCGGAAGATCGCGTACATGGGTAAATTCGACGACAATCTTGAAACGGAGAAGGTCCGGCGCAAGTACGTTGAGGACGCCGTCCGCGCTCTGCTGGCAGGCCAGAGGCCCGAGCCGAGCGAGACGCGTGCGACGGGTTGCGGAATCGAATACGGAAGGCCGCGATAAGTGTGATCGCAACTGGCGGTTTCGGGTGGCGATGCTTCTTGAACTCCATGGCGACAACGTAGCCGCTGGCTCCTGTGGTCAGACCTTGAGGTCTTCAGGACGTGCTAGAGACTCATCTCGCCCAGTTCGGCAACAAACGACCAGGACTCGGTTAGAAAACGCAGGGCTCACCAGCCCCGGTGGGGTCCACCGATGGGCCTAAGCCAATCGCCATGCTCCAAGCCTGGGCATTTACGGAACAGCGAGCGGTTTTCCTTTACCCTCTGAGATCGGGCGAACTCGGACAAGGTCCCGATCAAACTGCCGGTACGCGAGCCAGATTCCGACGCCCGCTTCCGCGGCAGCGAGCAATCGGGTGAACCCTGGGCGTTTTTCGCAAAAGCGAACTGTTGCCTGGAGCGCTCCAGGACCCACATGCCACAGAGCCAAGTGTTCCCGCGGAAAGAAGGTGGCAAGCGTTCCTTCGCCGATCATGCTGATCGCTAACAACTCCTTCCAACGATGCGCGTTCATCGCTCTGCTCCAAGCCGAACCAAATCTGATCCTCTTCTTAAAGTTCCCCTATTTGTAGGCCACCGGGATTCGCCTGCCGAATCATCACAACTGGCCGGCGGGCCCGGTTTGGTGTGGGCTTTGTGAAGGTATCAAGGCGTCTAGATCGATGACGAGCCCTTCACCGGGGACGAAGCGAATGCCTGGCAACAGGGCGTTCTGATCGGTGAGATTGAGCGATCGCAACAAATGGGATCGTTCCATTGGCGGCAAATCCTTTTCCTTCTCAACGTCTTTTCGGATCTCTTCGCGCGTCCCTTGGAATTGATGGTTTTCCCTTTTGCCCTGATCGTTCAAATAGCTGATTGTGGCCTTAAAACGATCTTTGCCGGTTTTTTGCAGCTCCATCGAATCGAAGCGTTCCCATTCGGCATTGTGATCCGGATTGGATCGCGCAAATTCCTGGGGACTCATCCGAGTCGCAGAATGCCGACCGACATGGCCGCGGTGCTCTCGGAGCTCCGCTTCTTCAGGCCTACGCTCCTCCCCGAGGGTCACTTCGATCGTTTGCTTCTTTCCGTCGCGAAGAATGTCGATCGTCGACCTGGCACCGGGCCTTTCCGATCGCACGATTCGCACGAGCTGTTCCGGCGTATAGATCCGTTGGTCTCCAAATGACGTGACTACGTCGTGCTCACGGAGACCCGCCTTCTGCGCCGGAGAATTGGCAGCGACTCGCTCGACGATCACTCCCACGGCCTTGCCAAGTTGTTCGTGTAAGTGCGCGGCCAGCGCGGAGGGAACGTCAGCGACAGCAATTCCCAAGTAAGTCTCCGTCGCTTGCTTCGCTTCGTGACGTTTGGATGCTGCTCGCGCGCCGTCATTCCCGTTCGCCTGCGCCGGCCCAACCATGCCGAAAATCATCAAGGAAGAAGCCGCCAATACACATGCCTTGAAACCCAACATCACTAGTCTCCCGCGATCCGTCAACCAAGCTCGACCGTTCGACGATGAGCGGTGCCCTAATGCAAAGTGCAACAAAAAACATGCCGACTAGCGTGTTATGACTGTTTGTTCATCCCGGCCGCAGAACAACGTCTCAGACGCGACTCGGCCGTAAGATCAGTTCGGCAACCGCTCGTGCGGTTCGTCGAAGGGCGACAATGAACGCGTGCGTCGACAACATCGTTTCAGAGCAGGACTTGTCCTCTACTCAGACAGCAGCGCGCCGCCGCTCCGCGGTCGAATTGCATTTGACTTCCGAGAGACGCCAGACCGAGCAGTGAATGCGCGCGCAGCGACGCCCTGCATGGCGCCGCATGACTGCTTGCTGTCGAGGCGGTTGGTCGGATGCTCTTGTTGGTTTGACCGAAGTCAACGTGTCTTCCTTTACAACGCTCGAAAAACCATCAAGAACCAGGAACACTCAGCGCGACGGTGCTGCTCCCATACGTCGGTGTCGTTCATTCTGTTTGAACAAAAAAGTCGCGATTGCGGAATTGCAAGGTTCCCTGACTGCGGCCGAATTTCAGCGGTCAGCGACAGGCAGGGCGCGCGCCCGACAGGTTTGTCATGTTGGCAGTTCGACTACGTTGCGCGCCGTCGATATGATGGTCGGCGCGGCTGAACTCTGCTGCTCGTGCCCGACGAGGGATGCGACAATGCCTGGGAGGCGGTATCAGAGTTGGATTGATTACGCGGTGGCAGTGCTTCTGACGGCAGCCGTAATTGTGGCCCGCGAAGCTCTCTCGGGCTGGCTCGGTCGATCGGCTCCATTTTTGCCTTCGATCGCGGCAGTGCTCATAGCGGCGTTTCTCGGAGGCCTGGGCCCCGGCCTGGTCGCTACGATGCTGAGTGCCGCGGCTAGCGATTTCTTCTTTGTTGCGCCAATCTTCAGCCTCCGGATCGAGAAGCTCGTCCACGGCGCCGATTTGCTCCTGTTCGTTGTCCTTGGAGTGCTGATCAGCGCTCTGTGCGATAAACGGCTGCGACTGGTGCGGCAGCTTCGCGAAGCGGATCGTCGCAAGGACGAGTTCCTGGCAACGCTGGGTCACGAGCTGCGAAATCCGCTGGCGCCCATTGGCAACGCACTTGAATTGTGGCCGCTGATCGAGACCGACCGACTTCAGACGAGGTCGCTCCGCGAAATGATGCAGCGTCAGTTGAAGCAGATGGTTCGCCTGATTGACGATCTGATGGACGTCTCGAGGATTACTCACGGCAAGATTCAGCTGCGCCGTGAGTGCGTCAATCTGGCCGCGGCGGTTTCGGGCGCCATCGAGGTAGTCGAACCCTTCATTAAGTCTTGTGGTCACGAGCTGTCGATCTCCACCCCGGCGGCGCCCCTGTTTGTGGACGGGGATCTCGCTCGGCTGACTCAGGTCTTCGGAAACGTGCTCCACAATGCGGCCAAATACTCGAAACGGAACGGGTCGATCCGCGTGGTCATCGATCAGCAGGGACAGAGGGCCGTGGTCCGCATCGAGGACAACGGACCCGGGATTGCAGCAAATATGCTTTCTCGCGTCTTTGAGATGTTCGAGCAGGTCGATCAAACTCTGGACCGCTCCCACGGCGGCGTAGGAATTGGATTGACGCTTTGCAAACGACTCGTGGAACTCCACAACGGAACCATCGAGGCCAGAAGCGATGGCAGTCACGGAAGCGAATTCATAATCACTCTTCCAACGGCTTCCGCCCCATGCAACGTCGACGAGGTTCAGAAGGCGCCTTCATCGATCCACGATTTGGCGAACGCCCCGCACCACCGGATCCTCGTTGTTGACGACATGGAACCATCCGCAATGACGCTCGCCCAGCTCTTGCGAGCTGTCGGGCAGGACGCGTGGACGGCCAATGATGGTCCGACCGCGATTGAATCGGTGCGTGAGAACAAGCCAGACATCGTTTTTCTCGACATCGCCATGCCCGGCATGGACGGGATCGAGGTGGCTCGCCGCATTCGCGATACGGCGACTCACGACGTGACGCTAGTCGCCTTGAGCGGGTACGGCCAGGAGACTGACCGTAGACAGGCATTTGCGGTCGGCTTCAATCATTATCTGACAAAGCCAGTGGCCATCGAAGCGTTGCGCGAACTGCTTTCGACGCGGACGAAGGCTCGCGAGTGCTCCCGCACACACGTCCTTGAAGCAGAATGACGCTAGGGGCCGCCACCCTCCCCATCCAGTTTTGCAAACACGTCCATGTCAATGACGTGAACCTCCGAGGACTTTGTCCGGGAGCTACCCCTCGGCCGTTGGATGTTGGGAGCTACAGCCGGCGTTCCGAGGCACGACCATGGCCATCTGGTCATGAGTCCATCGCACGGCAGTCTGAGCGCCGCTGATCGCCTCGTTTCCTTGAGCCTGTCGAGCCGCGCCACTGGCCAGTGTTAGTGGGGGAAGCGGCATGCATCCTCACGTCGGTGGCCCAGAGCTCCTTTCTTGTAAGAAAATACGATTAAAAGACCCCTGCTGGCGCAAGTTAACAAATCTGCCATTTCCCAAAAACTCAACAGAATGAAGTGTCCGAATGGTCTAAGATCGAGGTGATGTCTCCCAGAATTCTGCGGGCAGAGCAGAGGACAGGGTAGCTCGGTTCGTTGATCACCTTGAGACAGTTTTCGGGAGTGTCGAGATATGCCATTCGGGCCTAGACTTGCTATTAGCGCGACTCTTCTCGCCGTGGCTAGCACGGTCGTCTCGGTTCAGACACGAACGCTGCCCGCTGGGAGGCGTCTAATCCCTGCAGCCAGGCGATTGCGTAAAAGGGGTGTGGCCTACGAGATCCTGCGGCAGGTGGCACCCGAAGGAGGATCCGAGAGTACGGTCTCAAGCACTCGGCCAGCGGGTCCCCCTCCTTCGGAAAGTCCCGCTGACAAATTGCAGCAGCGAGTAGCTCCGCCCCAAGAGAGTTCCGTCAACAAATATCGTGACCTCATGGCCGTTCGCGGCCAGCAGCTCGATGCCGAAGTCACGGCAGCCATCGCGGAGGCCCACCGCGCGGGCCTCGAAGATCCCGACTCGGCGATCGCCCTCTTAAAGCGTGAGCGGAACATCGTTACCACAGCCGGAGACATCGAGCCGCAGGTTCGCGACGAACTTGCGCGGCGGTTGATGAATACGGTCCAAGAGCTGCGGAGCATCAAGGAGCGCCAACAGGTCAACCGGTTGAACAATGCGGAGCGACTCGCCCAAGTCGAGGCACGTCGCAAATCACTCGAACAGATGTCCTTGGAAGAGACCCGTCTGACCGAGTTGATCGAACAGTGTCGCGCATTGATGGTGCAAGGCGTTCACGGCGACGACAACGCCTATACTCAGGCCGAAGACGTGGCGCGTGAGGCGATCAATGTCCGGCCGGGAAACGGACCGGCCGCACAGGCCAAGTTTAGCGCCGTCGCTGCCAATAACCTGAACAGGGCGTATCGCCTGAGAAATCTGCGTGCCGATCGGCTCCTCGAAGCGCTATATCTGGTCGAGTTGTCCCACGTCCCGTTCCCGGACGAACCGCCCATTCAGTGGCCGAATGCCCAAGTCTGGCGGGCCCTGACGGAGCGTCGCAAGAAATGGGCTCAAGTCGATCTTCGCGCGGAGAGCAAGTCTGAGCAGCGGATCACCGAGGCCCTCGATCAGCCTGTCGATTTCAGCATTGAGCCGCAAGGGCTGAAAGAAGCGCTCGAATTCATTGCGACCCGCTACGGAATTCCGATCGTGATCGACCAGAAGGCGCTCGACGAGGCCAACGTCGACACGTCGACCGAAGTGAAGGCGGCCTTCCCCGGAATCAAGCTGCGCAATCTGTTCAAGCTGTTGCTCGAACAATTGTCGTCGCCGCTCACCTACGTGATCGAAGACGAAGTGCTGAAGATTACGACCGTCGACAAAGCCCAAGAAAAACTCTCGATCCGCATGTACCCCGTGGGTGACCTGATCTTGGGGCCGCAGCAATTGCAGGCCTTGGCTGGCTCCGGTGGCGCCGGAGGCGCTGGCGGCGGTCGTGGTGGACAGGGCGGCGGCGGGCAGGGTGGCGGCATCGGTGGTGGTGGTGGTGGTGGAATCGGCGGCGGCGGAATGGGCGGCGGTGGAATGTTCAGCGTGCCGAGTGAACCGCTCCGCGGCGACGCGGCCGCGCCCAACGCCATCCCGTCGACTCCGACTCAAAAGTCAGTTCATCCTCGCAACACGCGGACGACCGACCGGTCGGCTGCCCAGTTGAACTCTGACTCACGTAACGTTTTCGCCCAAGCCGACGACTCGTCCACGTTCACGAACGACGCGGTACGGGCCAGCAAAAAAAAACTCAACCTCGCGCGTTAAATTCCAGTGAGCAGGAAAGGCGGGCAATCTCAGGGAAATCTGGGATGCCTGCTCGCGTGGCGGCGGATAAGTCCGGACTCAAACTGCCGATCGATGGCGCGCCGCTCAGCGATGTGAGAATCCCGCTGCCGCCGACTGACGGCTCTGCGGATCCTCCGCAAAAGTATTGGCGCGAATACTTCAGCAAGCATCAGCCTCCGCCGCAGGCAATCGCCGATTTCACGCTGCGTCTCACGACAAAAAAGCAGTTCGAGCAGGCGATCGCGGTTCTGGAAGGAGCCCTGCTCAACGGCCAGGTTGACCCCTGGATGTACGACGTCCTGGCGCTGGAGCTGCAGCTGGCCGGCCGCCCCAAGGCCGACGTCGAGCGGGCGCTTTTGTCGCGCATCGATTTTTCCGCGACGGACGTGCCCAGCACACTCTTTTCAGCCGCCTATCTGACGCGCTTCGGCGCCAAGGATCTGGCGCTCAAGCTCTATCGCCAGGCTGCGAATATCGAGCCGACGCGACCGGAGGCCTACGTGCTCGGGCTGCGCTTGGCGCGTGAGTTGAAAGACTACGACGCCGTCGGTTGGGCTGCTGCGGGCGTACTGCGGACAGCTTGGACGAAGGATCACGAGCAACTGCATCGCGAGGCGGAGGACGCGGCGCTCGACGCGGAGCGGGCCCTTAGGGCAAGCGGACGAGCATCGCAGGCGGACGCCATCCGATCTGGTGTGGCGCAGGCGCGCACGCGCGATTTGTTTGTGCGTTTGCAGTGGGCCGGGGACGGGGATCTCGATCTGTCGGTCGAGGAACCGTTGGGCACGACCTGCTCGGTGATCGACCCCCAGTCGCGCGGCGGCGGCGTCCACATGCACGATGGATACGGACCTGATCCCAACAACTGCTACGAGCAATATGTCTGCGCGTTCGGATCGCCTGGGGTTTACGTGGTCCGCGTGCGGCGTGTCGACGGCAGCGTCGTCGGAAAACGAGCCCAGCTGAACGTCGTTTTGAACCAAGGCGGATCGCACGAGTCATCGCAAACATTCGTGCTCAAGCTCGACAAGGACGTCGCCGCGGTGCGAATCCCGGTGCCCAATGGGCGACGTCGGCAATTGGCACCCGAGGGCCAAGCGACGGAGGGCAACACGGCTCTTCTGAATCGTTTGATCGAGTTCGTGGCCAAGAGCCCGTCTCCCCGGCAGATCCCGTGGTCAGCGCTGCCGAAGGCATTCTCGCCCGGCGTTGCAATCCCGCGTCCCCGCGCAGCGGGCCGTGTTGCCGCTGCGGGCGGCATGGGGAACATCGCGGGCGGGGGCCAGGTCGCCGGGGGAAACCAGGTCATCGGACAATTCGGCGTCGGTCCCGGTGGCGGAGGGATCGGATCGGTCGGCGGCGTAAATGCGGCTGCGGGAGGATTGGCCGTTGGCTTCGAGCCCCAAATCGAGCTCATTCCGGAGGGCTCGATGATGACCGCGGCGGCGGTCGTCTCGGCCGATCTGCGGTACGTCCGGCTGGCCGTCGCACCGAACTTCTCGGTGCTCAGTGAGGTCTTTACGTTTACGTTCGTCGGTGGCAACGCGGGCCAAACCACACGTACGCAGTAAACGCCGGCGTCCGCTCAACGCATTCTGCCGGAGAGTCTTCGAATCGGACCTGGGCTGACGTCCAAGTCCAGCGACGCTCCGCCATTGTGCTCTAAGAGTTCCCAAGCCATCGCAGCCATGGCGGCATTGTCGGTGCACAACTCGGGCGCGGCGAGCACGACTTCGATCGCCTCTTCTTGTGCAAGTTTCGCCAGGCGATCGCGCAGCCGGCGGTTGGCGGCGACCCCTCCACCGACCAGCAACATCTGGCTGCCGGTGTGAGACACGGCCTTCCGAGACTTCGCAATCAACACGTCGACGATTGCCTCTTGGTAGGAGGCCGCCAGGTCAGCGACCCGCGTGGGGTCGAGAGTGCTCGGCTCGAGTCGTCCGTGGGACGTCCCCTGAATCTCATACAACAGGGCCGTCTTGAGGCCGCTAAAGCTGAAATCGAGCTGCGGGCTGTCGATCATTGGCCGCGGAAATCGCACCGCTTTCGGGTTTCCTGAGGCCGCGGCACGTTGAATCGACGGTCCACCGGGATATTCCAGGCCGAGGAGCTTGGCCCCTTTGTCG
>DASRXU010000609.1:0-14725 GCA_035687365.1 Planctomycetaceae bacterium
TAGAGCCAGGCGGCCGTGCGGTCACCCAAGTTGGCGCCGACAGCCTGATGGATCGGCGTGAGGACTTGGAGCAGGATGAAGATGACGCCGACAAAGGCCAGGCCAGCAGCCAGCGAGTTGTGGTTGTCAACAGCCGCCACCAGTACGCCCATCGCGATGGCGAAAACGGCCGGCAGGACGCCCCGCAGCACGACGATCAGCCACCACACGACGGCTAGCGGCCGATTCGCGCGCGGCAACACGGCGAAGAACTGCCACTCTTTTCGCGCGCGGAGACGCTCCCACACGGTGTCAGCCTGGCCTTTTCACGGAGCCCTCGTGGCCGAAGAGATCGGAACGCTCACTTCGTCGATGCGCGTCGATTTGGGCACGGTAACAAGTCGCGAGGGGCTTTTGAATCCAAACAGCGACTCAGGCACCGCAACAGCGCGACACGCGTTCCAATTCCTGACGCAGTGCCCGGGCACTGTCGGGGCGATCTTCGGGACGCTTGGCCAGCATCCGCAATACAAGGCCCTCGAGCTGCGAGGGAACAGCCAAATGCACTTTGGTTGGAGGCTGGGGTGAGCCGGTCACGATGCGGCGAATAATCTCGGCGGCGGTGCCTCCCTCAAATGGGGGACGGCCCGTGAGGATCGCATAGAGCGCGGCTCCCAGGCTGTAAATGTCAGCCCGCGCGTCGAGGGGCTGTTCGCCCGAGAGCTGTTCGGGGCTGAGGTAACGCAGGTCGCCAATGACTTCGCCCGGTCGCGTAATGCGCTCGTTGCCTGAGTTGTCGAACGCCTTGGCGAACATCAAGTCGCCCAATTTGACGCAGCGGTCGGTCTTGCGGACGAGGATGTTGCTGGGGCCGATGTTGCGATGCAGGATGTTGAGTTCGTGCGCGAATTCGAGCGCCTCGGCTACCCCTTTGGCGACGTGAATTGCGTTCCGCCAGTCGAGCATGCCGGCCACGCCGATGCGGCGAATCATTTCCGAGACGCTTTCGCCTGCGACAAATTCGCTAGCGATAAAGCAGACGCCCCGCGTGCGGCCAGCACCGTAAACCCGGACGAGGTTTTCGTGCTCGAGCGCAATCGTCGTGCGCATGGCGCGCAGAAAACGAGCGGCTCCCTGACGGTCGTGAAAGAAGTCGGGCCGAAAAATCTTGAGTGCGATGGGACGAGCGTATCGCGGGTCGCTCGCTTGAAAAATAATTCCGCTGTGCGGCCGAGCGATGATCGATTCGACGCGATAGCGCAAGAATTTTTTACCGACCATGGCGGCGACGTCGACCGTCTTGCTCGCCGGCTGGCGCCTGGGACGGCTGATCGTCGGGGCGCCGTCCGCACGCTCGGGCGATTGCGTTTGGTCGACATCCCGACGAGGGGCGCGGCCCCGGCCGGCGAGCGTGCGAAGAATGCGCTTGTGAATCGGGGCGATCGTGGTGACCAGCGGCGATTCGAGTTCCAATCGCAACTGAGTGTCGCCGATCGCCACGCAATCGCCGGGAAAGAGTTCGCGATTCTCGGTCGGTCGATTGTTGACGAGAGTGCCCCAACGGCTGCCGGCGTCTTCGAGATAGACATGACCATCGACGAGCGTGATGCGCGCGTGAATTCGCGAGACGCTGGGATCAGAGAGCCGCAGGTCGCAGTCATCTCCGCGTCCCACAACCAGGATGGCGTGGTCGGTCAACTCGCGTCGCTGACCCACGTTCGGGCCACTGATGATGTTGGCAAAGTAGTTCATGGCGCTTTGGGGGCCTGGTCAGGATCAGTTTCAGTCGGGGTCAAAGAGGGAGTGGGCGAGTTCAAAGAAGGGACCGACCGTACGGGCGGAGTGGTGACACGCGTCACGTATTGCTGTTCGATGAGTTCGGTTTCTTCGGGAACGACGACGACCCCGGGGGTGCTGTTCCAATACGAGCCGTAATTCCCGGGGGCACCGCCACCGTCACTCCAGGACCAGCCGTCGTGATGATGATGCCAGTGGCCGCCCGAGTGAGAAAACGTGCGACTCGAAGAGGAACTTTGCCCGGCGACGTGCGGTGGCGCGGCGTGATTGTGAGTCGGATGAGGATGCGGTTGGCTGTTGTGCGTTAATTGCGAAGGAGTCGAGTGGCTGGGAGCTGCGTGAGCTGGGGAATGATGTCCGCTCGGATGGCCCGAGGAATGTGCGTGCCCGCCACTGTGCGGGTGTGCTGCGCTGCGCGGGTGCCCGCCACTGTGGGCATGGCCACCGCTGTGTCCGTGCCCGCCGCCCTTGCCGAAACTCGGGGTACCGGCCAACAAAGATAAACCGAGGAGTGCTGCCAATCCGAGCGAAAAGTAGCGTTTCATTCCTGTTCCCCGCGTCAGGTTAAAGTACTTTGCTTGGCCAAGAGACCAAGCCCGGCCGTGGAAAGCCGGGCGCGGGAATTTCGAGACAATTCTCTGAAATTTGGAAAAAACTGCCGCCACGACCGTAATCGAGCTTCCCGGGGGGATGGGGGCCAGCTTCCGGCCGACCGCCACTTGTTCCGCGTCCTGCCTGGAACATGAGGAATAGGTCGTCGACTAGAGGCCGCCGATTGGTGCTTTGACGCCGCTTAAGTCCCTGATCTCGATCTTGCGGAACTCGACGACCGTCTTCGCATCGTGCTGTTGCAACGCGATATGCCCGTTCCTGAAGTGCGAGTCGCTGTATTTTGCGGTCTCCGTGCCATTCACTTTGATCACGATGCGGTTGCCTTTGGCGCTCAATTCCATTGTGAACCACTCGCCCGCCGGGACAGGCGATTCGGGAATGGAGACGACCGCGCTCCCACTGCCTCCACCACCGGAGATGACGAACAGACTGCCGGTCTTCGCCGCGTGGGAGGTGCTGTCAATCTGTGCTTCGTAACCGAGAGGAAACTTGGGATTCTTCGCCGGCCAGGCGGGGCCGAACTTTGTGCGAAAGATGACGCCGCTGTTGCCGCCCGCGTTGATCCGCGCCTCAACACGCAGGTCGAAGTCTTTGAAATCGGCCCGCTCTGTATAGAGGTGGCTAAGGGTCGGGCCGGCACCAATCAGAACGCCGTTTTCGACGCGCCAGTTACCCGGCTGACTCTTGTGCGGTTTCCAGCCGCTTGTATCAATGCCGTTGAAGAGTGACACGAAGCCATTGTCGGAATGGGACAGAGCAGTGTCTTGATCCAGAGGCGCCGTCACCCATTGCCCGCGTTGCAACGGCTTGAAGTCCTTATCGGGTCCGCCCCAGCGCATGAGTGCCTGATTGTCTCCGAGTCGCACGCTCACTCCGCCTTTCGACTTGATTCGCGTCCTGTCGATCAGCTCGAGGTATTCCGAAGTCTGGGTGACCTCATCGAAGAAAAAGATCGCGTGCCCCGGGTCGTTCGGAAATGTCTCGCGCCATTTGCCGGCCGCGATCCTGTCGAAGCGGCTGTCTTTGCCAATCCAGGCGTGATGGTTGTCGCCGGCCGCAGGAGACCCGGCTGCGCTCGACAGTTCGGCAATCGGTCGGGCAGCCGGAATCTCGCAGACGACGCGGAAGCCACAATCGGGGGCGTGATGATCGGGCGGGAACCGCCAACGCCCGTTCGTGTTGCCGACGTCGGTGAACGTGCCCCCACGAGCCGAGTGAAACTTGCCGGCAGGCGCGCCGGGGGGATCTGTCGCTGGCGAAATCTTGTAGTAGTCTTCGTCATACCAGTCCGAACACCATTCCATGGCGTTGCCCAGCATGTCGTAAAGACCGAAGTTGTTCGGCCGGAAGTGGCCCGCGGGGCTCGTGAACACGAACCCGTCCGAGGCGTTGATGCCGTTCCAGGCGGGAAACTTATCCTTGGTCGACGCGTCCGCAACATTGGCGATCTGGGTGACGTCCCCGCCCCCGTTGTATTGTCCGCCGGGTGTGCCCGCGTGAGCGGCGTATTCCCATTCGGCCTCGGTCGGCAAGCGATACGTTTTTCCCTCAGTGCGAGACAGCCAGCGGCAGAACTCCTCCGCATCGTCCCAGCAAACATCGACGACAGGGTGAGTGTTCTCCTGAGGAAATCCAGGCGAGCGCCACGTGTATTGGTGCTTGCCATCCCAGATGCTGCGCCGACCCGAGTTGTTATCCAATCGCCAACCGCCTTTTCCACGTTCCGCGCGGGTTTTGAATTGGGTGCGCGCGACGAACGCTGCGAACTGGCCCCGCGTGACCTCAAACGTCCCCAAGTAAAACGGGCGCGAGATGAGCACGTCGTGCACGGGCGCAACAAAGCCCACCCCGTTCTGCACGCCCATGCTGAACTGTCCGGGAGGAACCAGCTCCAATCTCATTCCGATCGAGTTGGTCGCATCGGCCGGCACCCTGAGTCGCTCAGACCAGCGCTGTTGCGCTGCCTTCGCCTGCGATCCGTCGAAGGGGGCGACCATCGCGTCCTTATCCAAAGGGTGAGTTGACTTATTTCCGTCGGTTACGGAGGAAAGGGGCGAGTCCGGGAGTTCTTTGATCTCGATCTTCCGGAACTCGACCGACGGTTCGCCGACGTGCTGCTCGATCGCAATCCGGCCGCTGGTGTCGGTCTGATCTTGCTTGAGCCAATTGGTCTTGAAGGAAGATTCGCCGTTTACAAGCGCGTAGACCCGATTCCTTTCGGCGACGAACTCGAGCGTGAACCAGCGTCCGGGCTGTACCATCGGTTCCTTCCTGGCGTAGCCGGAGACGATCCTGCCCCCTTCCGCTCTTGGCCTGACCGCCCAGATGCTGCCCGTTCGCGACTTGCGGTCGTCGGTCGATTCCTGCAGATCGACCTTGAACCCAACCGTCGGGCGTTTGTCGGGCGAGTCGCTCGGAGGGATCTGCGTGCGTATCCAGAGCTCGCAGTGCTCGTTGTCCTTGACCCGCGCTTCGACGCGCAGCCGAAAGTTCTTGTAGTTGTCGCGGTCGGAATACAGAAAGCTGCCTTCGCCAGCTGGCCCACCGCTGAGGACGCCTTTGTCAACCTGCCACGCTCCAGGGCGGCTGGGATCCTTCGTCCAGCCTGCGAGGTCCTTGCTGTTGAAGAGGGAAACATACCCGTCCTGCGAGGCGGTGCTCGGTTCCGTTGGCGCGCTTGACGACAGTTCCTTGATCTCAATCTTGCGGAACTCGGCGACTGTGTTCGCGTTATCAATCTGTAGGGCGATGTAACCGCTCGCGGGGATCTTTTCGTCGCGATGAACGGCGGTCGTTTGATCGTTGACTTTGACGGTGATGTGGCTGCCCTGAACGATGACTTCTTCCGTAAACCACTGCCCGGGAGGAACAAGGGTGTCGGAGATTGCGACCACCGCTTCTCCGTTCAAGTACAGGCTGCCAGTGCGAGTCGGATCCGATCTGCCGCGAACGTCTTTCGACACAGGACCTGTGCTGTCGATTTGCGCCTCGTATCCATAGGGAAACTTGGGGTGATCGGCAGGCCTCGCCGGCCCGAACCCCGAACGGAAGTAGAGGCCGCTGTTTCCGCCGTCGTTGATGCGGACCTGTGCGCGAAGA
This sequence comes from Planctomycetaceae bacterium, assembly GCA_035687365.1. Taxonomy (GTDB): domain Bacteria; phylum Planctomycetota; class Planctomycetia; order Planctomycetales; family Planctomycetaceae; genus DASPSM01. The sequence goes on from DASRXU010000609.1 coordinate 5,488, forward strand.
CGAAAATCTTTGAAGTCGCCTCGTTCGGTGTAAAGATGGCTCTTCTCCGCGCCCGAGCCGATCAAGACGCCGTTCTTGACGCGCCAGTTCGCGGGCTGACTGGGATGGGTCTTCCAGCCGCTCGTGTCCTTGCCGTTGAAGAGAGGCACGAAACCGTCCGCCAAGTTTGTCGGGCTTTCCGCAGAGACCGGCGCCGCCGCAACGCTCACCGGGGCTTTTGATTCGGCCGCAACACCACCGACGCCCTTCGCTTTCTCGGTATCGGTGATCAGCGGCAGGACATCGCCTTGGAGTTTCGCCCCGAGTTTGCCGTCGAGAATCTCGACCCTGAGTCTCTGCGTCTGCCCTTTCTTGAGCGAGAAGCTCTTGGTGACGGTCTCCAATCCGGCGTAGCTGACTTTGAGTTCGTGGTCACCTGGCTCGACAGTGACCGATTGCTCGCCCGGAGCCGTGATCAGAGCTTTCATCCCTTTGACCGTGACTTCGATTCCCGGATCCTTGGCATCGATCACTAGTACCGTTTTTCCCAACCAAATGATGATGACGCCAGCCACGACCCCGACGACCGCCAGCCCGAACGCCAGCGCGCTCCAGGGAATCCACCCGCCGTCGCGCCAGGCCTGCGCGAGTCTTCTCGGTCCGAGTCGGGCGGCACCTCCGTCGCCATGGCCGCTGAATTGCGCTTGGACTTCGAGCCCTCGATGATGACCCGGCTTGATCTTCAGCAGAGCGTCCACCTTCTTGAGGGCGGCCTGCCGGTCTTCGAGTCGAACAGCCTCGTCAATCTCGACGACGAGAAATGAGATCTCGTCCGCTCTTGAGCGGGCCTTCTCCAGCAGGGTTTGCAGGCCGGCGTTTCGCTTATCGTCGGGAATTCGCTCTGCGATCTGAATCACCTGGTCGTAGTCGTGCCGCGACCAGCATTTGCGGGCCAATTCCTCGAGCGACTCCAGATCGCTCCCGGTTAGAGTTTTGAGCGTCTGCGACTTGAGGATTTTCGACGAGCCTGCGCCGCTAGGAGCTCGCACGTCAATCGCTGCGGGAAGCGTCAACGAGGTTGCCGACTTCCCCGGCGCCGCGGGACGAGCGCCGGGATTCTTGAGAATCGACGCCAGCTCGTCGGCCGCGGCTGTTAAAGAGGGAAACCGATCCGACGGATTCTTGGACATCATCTTGAGGCAAGCCGCCTCGATTCGTGGATCGAGGCCGGGCCGAAGCTGGCTGGGCGGAGTCGGGTTCTTCGTCACGATCTGCCCCAGCACGGCCATCATCGAACCGCGGAACGGCAATTGACCCGTGAGCAATTCGTACAAGATCACGCCCAGACTGTATTCGTCGGTCAGCGGCCCGATTTTGGCCGAGTCGGCATCGACTTGCTCGGGAGCCATGTAGGCGGGCGTGCCGACCAACGTTCCGCTGTGTGTCAGTCGCACGTCTTCGTCGGGGCGTGTGTGTCGCGCGAGACCAAAATCCATAATCAGCGGTTCGCCCCGCTTGTCGACCATGATGTTGGCCGGCTTCAAGTCACGGTGCACGATCTTCTGCTCATGCGCTTCCTGCAGCGCTTGCGCGAGCTTGCGGACGACGATCAAAGTCTGCCGCTCCGGCTGCGGCTTGCTCGAACGCACAAACGCCGAGAGCGGATGACCTTCGATGTAGGCCATCGAAATGTAGTGCGTCCCGTCGATCTCGCCGACGTCATGGACGGGGCAGATATTCGGGTGTCTCAGCGTCGCGGCGGCCCGTGCCTCGCGATACAGGCGTTCGAGGAGTTCGCCGCTCGGATCCGTGTCGAAGTGCGGCGTCTTGAGCGCGACCTGGCGCTTGAGCTGCGTGTCTTCGGCCAGGTAGACCGTGCCCATTGCCCCCTGCCCGAGCACCTTTACGATTCGGTAGCGACCGAATTGCTCTTTGAGCCCGCCTCTTGTGCTGCCGTCAGCCTGCTTCAACTGAGCTTGCGGCGCGATCGTCTCCTGTCCCTGCAGCGCAAACGAGCGCGTCGACGTGTCGGCTCGCGCCCCTTGGGCATCGCCGGACGCCAACTCTCTCAGCTCGACTTCCGCTTCGATCAGAGAACGCAGTTCGTCGGCGATGTCGGTGTGCTGTGCGATAAAGCTCTGGGGATCGAGCATCTCACCGCGGTCGACCCGCTCGAGATATTCGTGCAGCGCGGCGTCGATCCGTGGATCGTGCGATTCGGCAGGTCGTGATTGATCGTCCACGGGACGAGCCTTGTCGCCAGGGAGAAAGTGCGTTCGCGCTTAACCGTCATCACGCAGATGTCGTTTCGCGTTTTTCATGGCTCGCTTGAACAGGCGGGCCAGGGCGTCCTTGGACAGACCCATCGCGTCGGCAATCGCGGCGACAGATTGTCCTTCGAGATAGCGCCGACGCAGGGCCTCTCGTTCGTCTTCGACCAGTTGGGCGATCGCTTGGGCCAATCGAACCGACTCTTCGCGGCGAACGACATGCTGGCTGGGACTCGTCTGACGGATGGCGTGAACTTCGACATCGGCCAGACGCTCCTCGCGGTCGATCGCGCGTTTCTCGGTATGCAACTGGTCGCGTACGGCGTTGCGGATGTTGCGCTCGTGGATCTGGCGGAGCCAGGCGGCAAACTGGGCCGCATCCTGCCCCACGAATTCGCCGATCTGCTTGTGGACAGACAAGCAGGTTTGCTGCACCAGGTCGGACGCATCGATCCGCCTTCCCACGCGATCGTCGAGCAGTCGATCGGCCAGGTGGCGGAGGTAGTCGCGGTTGTTCTCGAGCAGGTTTCCCAACGCTTCTCGGTCCCCGGCACAGGCGCGCGCCAACAGGTCGCGGTTGACGGCGTCGGAATCGGCGTCGGAATCCATCGCACTCGGGCCACGGCAGAAAGATGCTCGACGTGATCGGCTCGATGTTTCTGATTCTGTGGCAATGCGGGCTCGGACGCCAGCAATTTCGTCAGGGGTCTTTTGAAGATGTGCGGCATGTAATCTCAGTCGTATCGGTGCGTGGTGAGGGGTGAAGCGGAAAACGGGCGCCTTATTTCAACTCCTTGCCAACCGCCGCATCCAAACGGCTGCGGATCCACTCGGCGCGACTCATTCCGGCTGCTTGGGCCGCCGCGTCGTAGGAGTCGAGTTGTGAGGAGTCGACACTGAAATGGACCTGCGGTCGGCCCGCTACCGATCCCCCCGCGGGGCCGTCCCCCACAGAACCGATCGGCGCTGGGCCCGTCGCTCCGCCGTCGGATCCCACTGCGGCAACGCCCGCATCAGCCGCGACGACAGGCAGTCCAGTCGTCGCGTCGACCCAATAGCCTTCTGTGGACCAAACGTGGTGGTGGCCGTGCCACCATCGATCATGGTGCCATTCGTGATGATGGTGCTCCTCGTGGTGGGTCGTCTTCCCGTCGTTGGTGGTCTGCTGGTGTGTTTTCGAGCCGGAACCGACAGCGTTGGGCCGGTTGAGATGCGCGGTCGATTTGCCAGGGTCCGGCTTATGGGACTTGGCGTTGTTGTCTTTGGGTTTGATCTGCGGCTTAGGGAGCGGCTTCTGTGACGGTTTCGCTTGGGGCTTCGCGGGCGGTTTGGGCACGGAATGTGGGGCCGATTTGCCGGCGGAATGCTTCGGCGCTGGATGACTCTCCTTAACCGCATGCGCGCCGCCCGCATGCCCCCCGTGACTGCCGAAGCTTCGGGGTTGATCGAGCAAAAGGACTCCCACCAACCCGACAACTGCCGACAGCCAAGCCCTTTTCATCGCGATCGCCCTCCCCGCTCGAGTCGAACTGCCCGGATGTCGAATCGACTACTGCGATTCGACCGCTCCGAAAGACCAAGCCCGAGCCGCGGGAATTAATGCGCGGATTTTTATGAATTTTCCGCAACTTTGAGCGGAAGGCGCGTCCGACGCAGCCCGCAGAGGTCGGCCCGATCGTGCACAGCATGCCCAAGGACCAACTGGAGCGGCAGCCGCTTAGGCGGCCCGGCCCATCGCGTGAGAGGCGTCACTGGGCGGCGCGCAACCAAGTCGGGCATTCAATTCGAGGCCGCCGATTTCGATGAAGCGCCTCTCGGCTTCGTCGCTCCAGTAGTCGGCGAGTCGCGTCAGGCCGTCTGATTTCGTGAGGGTTTCGCTGGCGAGGCTCGTCCGGAGGACGGCTCTTGCATCGCAGTTCGCAACCCCCAGAAATGCCGCGACCGACTCGATTGCGTCTGTGGCTTGCGCGCCACCATTCGTTAAGTCCTCGAACCGCACAGGCAGCGTGCCGTCGAGCATCGACCAGCCGACCATCCCTTCATAAAACCGCTTGAGCATGTACGAGGCGCTCGTTTGCAGAAAGACCTGGCACTGCTGACGCGGGTTGGGGATCGAATACCACGCCAAATGCCGGGCCCCCAGCCGCCCCGTCGTTTGCATGAAGCGCATGTAAGAAATCAGGGCCGAGCGCAAGTCCCGAGTGACAAACAGCCGACGGAACGGTCTCGTCGCTTCGATGACGTCTGGTTTGAACGGGAGATGACCGACCGCGAATTCGCCGGCGTGAATTCGAGTGAGCGACGTGCTCAGTGGTTCGCTCCGCGCGAATCGACCGGGGTCTTCGCGGGCTTCCTGAAGAAGGCTGCCGCTGTAATCGGTGTAGGCGGTTTCCGCCAGATGCATGCCGGTCCAGCGATGACCCAACGTCTTGAGCAGCTCGGCCACGAGATACGTGCCCGACTTGGGAATGCTCACCACGACGACTCGATGATTGGGCATGACGAACCCTTCCGATCAGAGGCAGGCGTGCGGCGGCGGGATGATATCGCAGACGGCGCACCGCTGCAAAATCAACTTGCGACCGGCTTGCCGATCCGATTTGGGCCGCTGAGTCTGGTAAACCTCGCGGAAACCGGGTTAACTCAAACGAGCCGATCAAAAAAGTAATGTTCGAGGGTTAAAGGGCGACGATGAGCCAGTTGAGCGATCTGGAAATTGTCAGATTGCGTCGCGATCAATTTGTCGCGGCGCGGCAGATGTTGACGCGGGCGTTCCTCGATTATCCGCTCATGGTTTACGCGAACTCCGAACTCGAGCGCCGACGACGGGGAGTGGCCACCTTATATGGTGCCATTGTCCGCGACACGCTGCGTCATGGCGAAGTGCACGTGAGCGCAGGGCTCGAAGGGGCCTGCTGTTGGTTACCACCAGGTGTTGGCCTGCCTTCGTTTGCGCGCGAGGTGAGATCGGGGATGCTCGGGTTACCGTTGGGATTCGGCTGGGCCGGGTTTCAGCGACTGGTCGATTTCGATCACGTGCAACGTCGACTGCATGAAAAATATGCGATTGGTCCGCATTGGTTTCTGGCGACGATCGGCGTCGACCCGGCTCATCAAGGACGGGGCATCGGCAGCGCGCTGATAGCACCCGTGCTCGCTCGCGCCGACGAGCAACGGATTCCCTGCTACCTCGAAACCCACACGACGGGCAACGTGCGTCTCTACGAGCGGCACGGGTTTCGAGTGGTGGAGCACATCGAGAATCCGACCAGCGTTCCCCTCTGGGCCATGCTGCGTGCGCCCGCTGGTACGTAAGAAAAAAATGAAATCGCCACTCAGCAGGAGCGTCGACCTCCCGCGGGCTCGTACGCCCCGGCGTGCCACGGGTATTCCATGTACCGGGCCGTCTTGAGCGTGGCGTCCGGACCGAGCAGCCGTTCGATGACGTGCAGACTCATATCAATCCCGGCGGCAATTCCGGCCGAGCAAATGACGTGGCCGTTGTCGACAAAGCGGCGGTCGGTGTAGACCGTCGATTTCGGAGCCAGTTCCCGCAACAGATCGATCGCCCCCCAATGCGTGGTCGTCCCCAAGCCGTCGAGCAGACCGGCTTTCGCCAGCACCAACGAGCCGGTGCAGACCGAGAGCGTTAACTCGGCGCTCTTAGATTTCGTCCGAATCCATTCGAGTAGCGGTTGGTTGTTGAGCAACGGCCGAGTTCCCAGGCCGCCCGGAATCAACAACACATGCGGCTGCGGAGCATCGTCCAGTCGGTAGTGCGGGTTGACGCTCAAACCGTTGCGCGTGTGCACTGGTCCGGGCTGCTCGGCAACGGTGAAGACGTTGAAGGCGCCGGGCGCGGAAACTTCGCTCGTGACCGAGAAGGCTTCGAAGGGTCCGCAGAAATCGAGGACTTCGACTTCGGGGAAGATCAGGATGGCAACGTTTCGCATTGGCGGAAGTCTCCTGGACCAGTCACAACTGGAAGGGCACGGACTTGGAAACAATCTCTCCCGGACTAAGAATGCTTCTGGCGGGAAACGAATGTGACGCTGATTTAAAGGATCGCACATGTTGTCCGAAATCCGCGCTGAGTTTCGACGTTATCGCAAAATGGCCGAAGAGGCGCTGGCCGATCTCGACGATAAGTCGTTTTTCCACAAGCCGGGGACCGCCGTCAATCCGATCGCGCTCGTGGTGAAGCACGTTGGCGGCAATCTGCGCTCGCGATGGACCGACTTTCTCACGACTGATGGTGAAAAACCCGACCGACAGCGCGACACGGAGTTTGAACTTGCTGCGGGCGAGTCTCGCGATGCCATCATGCAGCGTTGGGATTCCGGCTGGAGTGTGCTCGAGAACACGCTCGGCAGCCTCTCCAATCTCGATCTCGACCGGACGATCACCATCCGCGGCGAGGCAATGAGCGCCCGCGAGGCCAGCCTGCGATCGGTGACTCACACCGCGTATCACGTGGGGCAGATCCTCTATCTCGCTCGCCTGTTGCAACCCGACCGGAAGTGGCTGACTATCCCTCCCGGACAAAGCCACAAAATCTCACAGCCCTATCTGGACCGCACCGCCGAGAAAAAGGACCGACCATGAAGCGACGCGAGTTTTTGTCGGCGGCTGGCGTGGTCTTGGCGACGGCTGCCCCAGCGGCCACCCCGAACGTCTCGGCCGGGCCAAGCGATCTCCCGCGCGCGCCGCTCAAGATGCACCTTGGCACGCAACAGGGGCCAACAACTGCGGCCATGTTGCAATATTTCAAGCGGCACGGCTGCGATCACATTTGCGGTTACCCGTCCAAGCCCGAATCGCGCGGCTATTGGACGCTGGAAGAACTCGAGCGGACCCGCGATCTGTGTGAAAAGCAGGGCGTGCGGATGGAGATGGTCGCGCTGCCATTTCTCACATCGAGTCACATCGATCGCGAAAAACGGGGCGCGATCATGTTGGGCGAAAGCCCCGCGCGCGATCGCGATATTGCCGACATTCACAAGATGATCGAAGCCTGCGCCAAAGCGGGCGTTGGGTCGTTTAAGTACAACATGAGCCTGCTGGGCGTGTTACGGACTGGGTCGACCGCGGGCCGGGGCGGATCGACCTACAGCACGTGGCGTATGGCCGAAGCCCACGCGAATCCACCGCTCACGCGTGCCGGGCATGTCACCCAGGAACAGGCTTGGGAACGCATCGAGTATTTTCTCGATCGAGTGATTCCCGTTTGCAACGAGCACAAGGTGCGAGCAGCGTGCCATCCGCACGATCCGGGCGTTCGGCCGGAGGGATTTCAGGGTGTCTGTCGCGTGTTGGGCACGGTCGACGGCTTGCGAAAATTCGTTTCGATCCGAGAAAGCCCTTGGCACGGCCTCAATTTTTGCCTGGGAACAATTGCCGAGATGCTGGCCGACCCGGCTCGCGAGCTGGGACCCGTCGTGCGAGAGTTCGGCGAGAAAGAGAAGATCTTCAACATCCACTTTCGCAACATTCGTGGACATCGCGACGACTTTCGCGAAGTCTATCCGGACGAGGGAGATGTCAACCTGGTCGACATCGCTCGCGTCCTACGGGATGTTGGCTATGAAGGCATGCTGATGCCCGATCACGTGCCGTCTCACCCCGACGACCCGCATGGCCTGCAAGCGTTCGCATTTGCCTTCGGGTACATCAAGGCCATTCTGCAGGCTTTGAGCTGAGCTCAGTTCCTTCTGCGAGGCTGTGTTCAACGACTCAATAGCCGGCTGCGTTGCCGTTCTCTCGTTTGTCGGCCGCGCCGGTCAGATCGCCGGTGCGGGGGTCGACGAAGATCGAGTGCGCGTCTCCCTGCGTGTCCGATGCGACCCGCACGGTGTGCCCCATCGCTTGGAGCTTCGTGACGAGGTCCGGATGTTGGCTGAGGAACAACGGCTCGACTCTGGCTCGATCGGGCAGCCACTGGTGATGGAGGCGCGGCGCGTCGATGGCCGCACGCAGGTCCATGCCAAAGTCGAGCACGTTGACAACCACGCACAGCACCGTGTTGATAATCGTTCTCCCGCCCGGACTGCCCGTTATCAAATACGGCTTTCCCTCTTTCAGCACGACCGTCGGGCACATCGAGCTGAGCATCCGCTTGCCTGGCGAGATCTGGTTCGGCGGCGTCCCGATGTTGCCGGTGGTGTCGGTGACGCCCGGATGCCAGGCGAAGTCGTTCATTTCATCGTTCAAGAGGAACCCGGCGCCGGGCACGACCACTCGGCTGCCATACATGTTCTCGAGCGTGTACGTGCAACTGACCGCCGTCCGCTCGCGATCGATGACTGAAAAATGCGTGGTGTGTGTAGCCTCCTGCGCAATCGAAATGTCGCCCGCCAGTTGCGCACTGGGCGTGGCCCGCTGCCGATCGATGCCGCGAGCAAGTGCGTGCGCGTAATCCTTCCGCGTCAGCTTCTCGGGGATTGTGACGTTGGCGGGATCGCCCAAATATCCGGCCCGGTCGCGGAAGGCGCGTTTCGCGGCTTCGATCAACAGGTGCACCGTCTCAGGCGACCAGCGACCCTGCGCGTGCAGATCAAAGTTCTCGAGGATGTTGAGTTCCTCGATCAATGTCGTGCCGCCCGAGGAGGACGGGGGAACCGAAAGAATCTCGAAGCCGCGATAGGTGCCCCGCACAGGCTCGCGAAACTTCGGTTGATAAGCGGCCAGATCCTCCCGCGTGATCAGCCCGCCGCCGCGCCGCATCTCGGCGGCGAGCTTGTCGGCCGTCGTCCCGAGATAAAACCCGTCCGGCCCGCGCTCGGCGATTTCTTGCAGCGTCGCGGCGAGCTCGGGTTGCACGAGGCGATCGCCCGGTTGCCATGGTTTTCCACCCGGCTTGCCGAAGACCCGATTCAGCTCGGGGAATTGACGGCTATCGGGTTTGGCAAGAATCTCGTTCAAAGAGGAAGCGGTTGCCGCGTCCAGCTCGAAGCCGTCGCGCGCGAGTCGGACCGAGGGCAGGACCAACT
>DASRXU010000610.1:0-3721 GCA_035687365.1 Planctomycetaceae bacterium
GCGAGCGTACGGCTGCGCGGATCTCGAGCATCACGTGGCCGCGAGCCATGTCACCAATTACCGTCTCGCCTCGCTGACCAAGCAATTCACTGCGGCCGCCGTGCTGCTGCTGGTCGAGGAGTCGCGCTTGAGTCTCGAAGCAAGCATCCGTGCCTGGCTGCCGAGTTTGCCCGCGGTGGCGGATCGAGTGACGCTGCGCCATCTTCTGACACACACGTCCGGCGTCCTGGATTATGAGGATCTGATACCTGCGAACCGCCGCAATCCATTGCACGACGCCGACGTCCTGCAGCTGCTGGAAGCGGCGGACCGCACCTATTTCCCACCGGGCTTGAGCTATCGTTACAGCAACAGCGGCTATGCGCTGCTCGCGCTCGCCGTCGCCGCCGCTGCGGGAATGGATTTCGCAGCGGTGCTGCGCATGCGCATCTTCGCGCCCCTCGGCATGCATCACACCGTGGCGCACGAGGAGGGCGTATCGACGATTCCTCACCGCGCGTTCGGATATAGCGAGCGACATGGACGGTGGCTGCGAACCGATCAGAATCTGACGAGCGCGGTGCTCGGCGACGGCGGTATCTATTCGTCGATCGACGATTGGGAGAAATGGGACGCGGCGCTGTCGGACGATCGGCTGTTGCGACCGGAGTCGCTGCGTCTCGCCTTCACGGCGGCGACGGCCACCGATGATCCGTCGATCGACTATGGGTTTGGGTGGCGAATCACCAAACAGCACGTGTGGCACTCGGGCGAGTCGGTCGGGTTCCGCAACGCCGTGGTGCGTTTCCCCGAGCGCCGTCTGACGGTGCTGGTGCTGACGAACCGCGACGAGCCCGGGCCCTATCCGATTGCGCTGCGCATCGCGGAGCTGGTCAATCCTCGTTGTTGAACGCCTGTCCCTTGCCGAATCGATAAGTTAATCGAGCGCCGAACACCCGCGGCTCGTTCACGGTCTGCCGCAAGTCGAAGTTGCCCTCGTTGGTGTAGATCACCGCATTCTTGTTCGCAAGATTGGTGATGTAGAACTCCGTGGTCCAACCCTGATCGGGCCGGTTCAGGCCGAAGCGCAGATTCATGATGGAGTAGCCCGGCTGCAGGACATAAGGCAGTCCATTGGTTCCGTTCGCCTGCAAACTGTTGAACATGTCGCCTTTGTGGGCGATATCGTATTGGCCGTACCAGTGCAACTCGCTGCCTGCGAAGGGTGCTTCGTAGCGGACATTGCCGCTCCAATCGAAGTAAGGAACGTAGGGGAGCCGCTCGCCGGGCCTGACGTCGAACCCGCCTGGGTTCTGGGGGCTATAGTTATAGAAGTTGTCGCTGATGATCCGCGAGTCGTTGTAGCTCAAGGAGACATCCATGCTGAGATGCGAATTCGGCGAGTACTTGACCTCGGTCTCCGTACCGTAAATCTTGGCAATACCGATGTTCGCGTCGAAGCTGGAAGAGGCGCAAATATTCGGATCGAAGAGCAGCGACTGGTAATTTTTCCAGGGCATCAAGTAAAAGGCCCCATTCCACTGCAGATGCTTGTCGAACAGCTCCGATTTCCAGCCCACTTCGTAGTTGGTCAGCGTGTCCGGCTTGAACGTCGTGGGGACGCCATTTTTCGTACACTGAGGCGGGAGTCCCGGGTTGACGCCGCCGTCCCTGAATCCCTGCGCAGCATCGATGTACAGCAGCAGATCATCCGTCGCCTTGTAGCTCAAACCTCCTTTGAAGTTCCACTTTTCCGATCCCCCGGGCCCATCGCTCGACGTCAACGGGGCATAGGAGAAGTTGCCGCCGTTCACGATGTCATTGAAGTGTGACTCGAAGTGCACGGCTCCGGCCTCGAGCTTCAGCCGCTTGGTGAGATCGAACGTCATGTTGAGGAATTCGGTCATCTGCAGATAGTCATAGCGCGACGTGTACGCGTACCACTCGCCCGGCCGGGAGGGGTAGTTCCCCCCACCGTAAGAATTCGAGTAGTACTGAAATGCGTCACCATTGGGTTTCAGGGCGGGGATTGCGTAAAAGTCGCTGGTGTCATCGCGCGTCCTCTCCCAGTAGGCGCCGATCAGCCAGTGGAACGGCAATCCGCTGTCGTCTTTCGACTGCAACCGCAGCTCGTTCGACCAACGGTACACCTTCGTCGTGTAGTTGTAGTACTGGGTCGGGACGCCGCAGCCGCTGAAGGGCGCGAGCACGTTACCTTTCGGGGCGGTTGACCAAGTCGTCGGTGCGGTTTGGCACGCGAACGCCTGGCGGTTGACCGCCGTGTAGTCGTTCGGCGGCCCGGTGTTGGCGTATTGCATGTACTCCGAGTACTCGTTCACCCACGTGTCGTCCTGTGCCCAGTAGGTATTCGCGTATACGAGATCGCCGATCCCGACGTCGCCCTCGAGATGGAAGTCCAGCGTCTTCGCGTAGTACTGCTTGAATTCCGGACCGAAGCGAGCCACGTTCTTCTGGCCGAAGGAGCGCTGCGGGCCATTGGGGTAAACCGGCGGGATATTCGGCCCCAGACCTGTCACCGGGTTCACGCCGATCGCGCCCCCGATGGTCGGGTCCTCGTCCCAGGCACCGTGCGTGAGCTGCTTCTGGTAGCTGGCGGTGAGAGTTGCTTTCCAGCCGTCCGCGATTTTCTGACCGAGCGCGAGTCGGCCGCCGGTCACTCGCTCGACGTTATAGTTCTGGCCCGCCCACTGCGAATTGTTGGAGACGGTGCCATTGACCCAATTACGTGTCGTGTTGATGTTGTCGATGTAGCCGCCGTGATAATCCCGGTAGGCGGAGAAGCGCAGCGCCGTCCAGTCGGGGATCAGCGGAATGTTCATGAAGCCCTCGACGGTGCCATTCTTGGTCCCGCCTTCGATCTTGCCGCCGTCGAGATCCGCACCCGCACTGAACCCGCTTGGATCCGGCTTGTTGGTCACGAAGCGCAGCGCCCCGGCCATCGCGCTCGCGCCGAATGTGGTGCCCTGCGGCCCGTTCAGCACTTCGATGCGCTCGATATCATACAAGTGCAGATCCGGGGTGATGCCTTCGAAGTTCATCGACATGTCGTCGACCAGGAACGCCGTGGTCGCCGTATTGGAGTAGTTCGGATTGCTGCCGTCCGACACGCCGCGCATGACGAAGGTTTGAGTGCCGGGCCCTGCGCTCACGAACGAGATCGAGGGCGTGATGGTCGCGTAGTCTTCGAATTGCGAGATCCCGAGATTCTGCAGGTCCTTGGCCGTGTAGACGTCGATGCTGATCGGAACGTCTTGCAGATTTTCCGTGCGCTTGCGGGCCGTCACGACGACTTCTTCGAGGGTCGACGTGGAGGACTCCGTCGATGCGTCGGCGGCCAGTGCCGGAGCCATGTGCATCGTCGCAGCTCCGGAGAGGGTCGCAGCAATCGCGACGCTTAGCCGGGTGGGCGAGGGGAACGGGGGCGTCGGAAGCACGCGAACCCGATTCGCCACGGAACGCACTTTGGTCATGCGCATTGCATCATCCCCTTATCTTGAGTTTCGAGGCACGCTGCAATGTGCCTTTCGAGGATGATGTCCCGCGACAGCGATGCCTGTCAATGACCGGCGAGCGGGAAGCTGAGCGAGCGTTCAGTAGTGCGTGCTGCCTACTCGATGTCGGAGAAACGGTCCAGTGATTCACCCAGCGCGCGCCGCAGTGGCGCGAGCTGTGCCTCGAAATGGCGCCAGTAGCCGACGCCGGACGTGTACAGGGGCTGGCG
>DASRXU010000611.1:0-1535 GCA_035687365.1 Planctomycetaceae bacterium
GATACTGAGCCGATCGGTCCCGATCCCGTCGATCCTAGCACCCATAGCGACGAGGCAGTTGGCGAGGTCGGTGATCTCGGGTTCCCGTGCGGCGTTGATAAGCAAAGTCTCCCCTTCCGCGAGCGTAGCCGCCATCAGCAGATTTTCGGTTGCTCCAACCGAGACGGCCGGAAAGGCGATCTCGGCGCCTTTCAGACCCTTGGGTACTCTAGCGTCGATATAACCGCCATGTAGTTCCACCTCGGCGCCCAGCCGCTGCAGCCCCTTGATGTGGAGATCGACCGGTCGTGGACCGATCGCGCAGCCGCCAGGCAAGGACACCCGAGCTCGGCCGTAGCGCGCCAGAAGCGGTCCGAGGACAAGAATGGAAGCCCGCATCTTTCTGACAAGATCGTAAGGGGCTGTCGTCGACGTAATATGTGCGGCCGACAATTCGAGTACTTGCCCGCCATTTCCGTCGGCCTCGTCAACCGCGACTGTAACCCCGTGCTGGACAAGAAGGTTCGCCATCGTCGCGATGTCGGCCAGATTGGGGACATTTGCGAGAGTCAGCGTATCGGGGGTCAGCAGGCTCGCGGCCATAAGCGGCAACGCCGCGTTCTTAGCGCCGCCAATCGGAATTACGCCCTCGAGCGGCACACCGCCCTTGATCCGGATCTTGTCCATCGTTTCGGTTTCCACACGCGGCGTATCGGCGGGGCCCTTTCCGCCAGAGTGTTGCTTTTACTGGAGCGAGGGGCGCCGCTCAAGCCGGCGGTTCTCGCTCCCGATCCGACTCCTTGGGTTGTGCGGCTTCCTGCGGCTGCTGTGCACGCCGTTGTTCCTTGCGCCGGCGCAGATTTTCGCGCAACGCCTTGGCCAGCCGCTCTTCACGCGCGGCCCGCGCGGTGCTGCTCCCCGGCGTCAAGTCCGGTCCGGATTTTCGCACGCCCTGGCCCGCGCAAATGCAATACAACTTGGCATTGAGCCGTCTCCGTCCGACCGCCTGCTTATGCAGGATGGGATCAGGGTAGTTTCCCGCAGTGGTTGTAAAACGGCCGATCGCGAGCAACGGCCGACACGGCGATATGAATGATCATCGCCTGCTACCCATCGGGTGGTTTCATGAATCCCCTATGTTATGTTAATTTCACAATTTTCAAGATTGTTCCGTGAGACAACCATCATCTGCCGCACCTGGACAGCCGCAGGGGCCTAGTGTATTGCCTTCCGGTCGCACCGTGGACCAGTCTGCGAGCCGGAATGCTGCCGTAGCTCAGTGGTAGAGCACTCCCTTGGTAAGGGAGAGGTCGTAGGTTCGATACCCACCGGCAGCACCAGCTTTTCAATGGTTTAGAGGATCTCGGCGAAAATCGTACCTCCGGAATACAGACGCTACGCCGCGGAGCGCCGGCCGGAGTAAGAGGACCTCGAGGAAGCACAAGGTCGCGGTCAGCACGCCCTTACGAGGTGGCGCCGAGCCAAGCCGAGCTCGGGGCCGAGTTTGACACCCGCACCGCCGACAACATGCAGATCTACAAATACGTCGTGCACAA
>DASRXU010000612.1:0-8335 GCA_035687365.1 Planctomycetaceae bacterium
GGCCCCTTGAGCGACAGTTCGCTGGCCCGCGAAGGCCTCGCGATGTTGGCGGCGATCGTCGAAGATCTCTCCCGTTGCGAACAGGGACCCACGCGTGTCGTCACCACGCTCGATGTGCGACTGCGACGCTCCTCGACCGCCAAGCAAATCGCGGACCACGCTCAAGTGATCTGGGCCGAATCGCCCGCCGAGGAATTGAGCCTGTTCCAAGACTTGGCGTCGACCTCGCAGGCCACGCTTGTCATCGCGCCCGAGTCGGACGGCAGGCTGCTCGAACGTCGTCGATTGACGGATGCCGCGGGTGGGCTATTTCTCGGTCATTCCCTCGGGGCGATCCGCCTCTGCGGCGACAAGCTTCTGTTCCATGACCACTTGAGGAAGTGTTCGCTTCCCACAATTCCTACGATGCTGTGGGATGCTTCCGCTAAATCGCCTCCGTTTTCGTTTCCGATCGTGGTCAAGCCCCGGGACGGAGCGGGATCGGTCGACACCTTCCTGCTTCGCGATCGGCACGACTCGGAAACGCGACGTACAGAACTCGTCAGCTTTTTCGGCGAGGGCACGGAAGCGGTCGTCCAGCCGTATCTCGCCGGCCGTGCCCTCTCGGCCGCCGCGTTGATCGGCCCAGAACCCGATCACATCGAGATCTTCCCGCCGGCAGAACAGAGAGTCAGCCGAGATGCTGGCCGCCTTTCTTATCGTGGCGGCCGAATCCCGGCGTCGGAAGTGTCGCCAGACGTGGCGTGCGAGGTGGCTGAGGTCATCCGAGCAACCTGCCGCTCGCTCCCGGGATTGGCCGGCTTTATTGGCTTCGACCTGATCGTGACGGAAGTCGCCCCACACATCCGAATCGTCGAAGCGAATCCGCGGTTGACGACGTCCTACGTCGGCTACCGGCGATTGACGCGGGATAACCTTGCACAGCGGATGCTCTTTCCGGGTAAAGCGCGCGAGCCGATCGAGTGGAATGTGAGCGTAGGGTGGGACAAGCTCGCGCAGCGAGCGCAGGCCCACCATCGATCTTCGAGGAACGGTGGAGTGACCGCAGCAAATGCGGCCTTGTCGCCTCCCACGAATGCCACGCTCGAATCGCGCGCTGGGTGCGTGGAGTTCAACGCAGACGGAGACGTCCGGCTGCTCGCGTCGTCCGTTCGATGACGTCTGCGTTCGAGGAATTATCGTGCACGTAGTGGGGCTCGATATCGGTGGAGCGAACCTAAAAGCGGCCGATGCCGAGGGGCGTGCTCTCACGCGCCCCTTCGCCGTCTGGAAAAGCCCAGACCGCTTAGCGGCCGAAGTCGACCGCTTGCTCGCCGGTTTCCCGAAGCCCGATTCGATTGCGGTCACCATGACGGCCGAACTCGCCGACTGTTACCGCAGCAAGCGGGAAGGTGTCGACGCGATCTTGAGCGCCGTCGAGTTGGCGGCCGGTGACGTACCCGTCTCTGTGTGGCAGACGAGCGGTTGCCTGGTGAACCCGCGCGAGGCACGGGCCTCACCCGCGCTGACGGCCGCGGCGAACTGGCACGCGCTGGCCACCTTTATCGGGCCGCACGCCCCGGTTGGCGGCTCGCTGCTCATCGATATCGGGACGACAACTTGCGATCTCATTCCGCTCGAAGACGGAATTCCGATTCCCGTCGGCCGCACTGATCGCGAACGGCTGCAATCGGGCGAACTGGTTTACACGGGCGTGCGGCGAACACCCGTTTGTGCCGTTGTCGGGGCAGTGCCATTCCGCGGAGGCGATTGCGCGGTGATGGCCGAACTGTTCGCGACAACGCTCGACGTGTACCTGACGACGGGCGAGTTACTAGAAGATGCCGCCGACCTGGAAACAGCCGACGGCCGCCCGGCTACTGTCGCTGCCGCCCGCGACCGGCTCGCTCGCTGTATCGGCTGCGATTCGGAGGAGTTCACACAGGAAGATGCGGCGACGGCCGCGGAGGGAATCGCTGCCGCGCAACGTCGACACATCCGGCGTGCGCTGGATGCCGTGCTCGATTCGCACGACTTCTCGCCGAACCGCGTCTTTCTCTCCGGCGTCGGGAGTTTTCTCGCACGCCAGATCGTGCAAAGTTGCCCACAACTTGCGGACGCAGAAACCGTTAGCTTGCTCGAGATCTTCGGCCCGGGCATCGCCGAGGCCGCCTGCGCCTTTGCCGTCGCTCGTCTGGCTGTCGAACGAGCCGAGCGGAACGGATCCGGATCGCTCTAGGACTTCAGCAAGACTGTTTGGCCGGTGCGTGACGATTCGCGTGCCGCGTCGATCACGCGCATCACGATTTCGGCATCGCGGGCGGAAGCCGCCGGCCCCAATTTGCCACCGGTCCACGTGAGAAACTCACCGTAGACGTCGATCTCCGGCAGGTGACTTTCTGACATGGGAGCGTCAGAGATCTCGCCCGAGGCCTCTTCCAAATAAATTCTCCCGCTGCTATAGCCGCCACGGACTCCCGCGAGCATCCAGCCGGTGTGCAGAACCGCACCACTCACGAGATTCACGTCGATCAGCGCATCCCCACCGGATTCGAACGCGATCGCCAGCGTGAACTCCGGCGCCGTGGAATCGCCTTGGGCATTGCCAGCAATTCGGCCGAACACCGACCGCGGACGTTCGCGGATCAACTGCAGCAACTGGTCGACATATTGATACGCGAAGATCGCAAACAGATCGTCTTCGCCAGCCGCGTTCGGTTTCCCGGAGGCGAGGTTGTCCGGTGTGTAGGGAACGGCCTTGCCCCAAGAGATCAGGCGAGCCGAGCGAAGCTGACCCAAATGTTCGCCGCGCACAATCTCGACTGCAGTCCGAAATTCGGTTCCGTCGCGGCGAGTCGGCAAGATTGAGAGATGCCGACTAGCTCGCCGAGCGACGGCCAGCAGGTCGTGCAGCTGGGTTGCGTCGGAGCAGGGAGGTGCGTCGAGGGCCACGTGTTTGCCGGCCTCCAAGGCTTGGACGGCCCACTCCGTCCGCCGCTCGATCGGCCCGGCGATCAGCACACGGTCGAAATCGGTTCGCGCGAGCAACTCGTCGGATCGCGAATAGACAGGACGACCTGCCCAGCGCGGACCGGGAAGACGCCTGGGTTCTTCTTTCGATGGATCACAACCGGCGACAATTTCAATTCCTGCTCGTAACGACAGGCGTTCCGCGTGAAATTGTCCGGAACGATCCAATCCGACGAGACCGATTGAAATTTGAGCTTGGGCCTTCGACGAATCGCACGGCTCCGTCGCGGAACCTGTGCCCGAACCCGTATGCGAACTCATGGCGCTACTCGCTGACCTCCACGCGCACTGTAATTCGCCATACCGCCGTCCCGGAAGGCCGAAGCGGCCGTTCGGGGGACGAGGTCTCGTCGCATTTGGCACCGGGCGCGTTTGGTCTTAAAAGCAGGCAATTGACTCGTCCCGCGCGATCGACCATGCTGGAACGGCACGTCTGCGCGATCCGATCCACCGTAATTCGAAGCGGCTACGCAAGAATTGTGTGAGATAAAAGGGCCCCTTGATGAGCACTCCATTTCCGGACTCGCTCCCGTCCGCACCGGAGCCGAAACAAGCAGCCATGCCCCCGCTGGTGTTGGGCGTCTGTTGCGGAGTCTTTCTGCTCCTGCTCGCGGCCGTCCTCTGGGCACAAGGCGGTCGCCGCGACGCGTTGGCAAAGATCCGAACACTCGAAGAGCAGGTGGCTTCGGGCACGTCGCGCACGGTCGTGTCCGACCAGTCCGGCCAGGAGACGCAGCGAGTGCGAGCCAAGCTCGAAGTGGATCTCGCCGCCGCCAAGCGAACTGCCGAAGAAGCCGTGACCGCGAAGAAGCGGGCAGAGGAATCGCTCAAGAAGCGCGACAGCGAGCGGGCAGCCGCGCTCAAAGAACGGGACGCGGCCAAAGAGACAGCAACGACTGCCGAGGAGGCGCGCAACAAGGCGGAGCGTGTGCGAGACGAGAGTCTGGCGGCGCGCAAGCTCCTCGAAGACAACCTCCGCTCCGCCGAAGCCACCCGCAGCCAGGCCGAAGCGAAACTCAAACAGGTCGACACCGCCGTCGCAGCCGCGGATAAAAAGGTGACCGCTGCCCAAGCCGATCGAGACGCCGCGGTCATGGGTCGCGAGACTGCCGAGAAGAAGGCCGCCGATCTGCTAGTCGCGACACAAAAGTCGTCCGACGCGCGAGCCGAGGCCGAAACTGCCCTCAAAAAGGCGGAAGCGGCCCGCGACCAGGCAGAGGCCAACATGAAACAAGCCGTCGAAGAGAAGCGCATCGCCCTCAAGGGGCAGGCCGACGCTCAGAAGGTGCGCGATGATGCTTTGGCACGCGCCGAGGCTCTGAAAGTTTCCTCGGCAAAGGCCGAGGCCGCGCTGAAAGACTTGTCCGCCGGCCGTGATGAGTCGCTGGCCAAGCTCAAAACGCTCGAAACCACACGCGTCGAGCTGACGGACAAACTGGCGAGCGTCGAACGAGAACGTGACGCGGCCCGGAAGTCGCTCGACGCGACCCAAAAATCACTCGCCGCCGCCCAAGAGACGATTCGGGCCCAACCCGATCCCAAGCTGCTGGACCTGGCTCGCAAGGAAGTGGAGGTTACGCGTAAAGAGGCCGAAGTCTCGGTCAAAGAGATGTCGGTCAACCTCCGAGAACGCGTGGCAGATGCCAAGGAAAAGGGACTAAAGGTCGACCAGTTGGCTCTCGAAGTGAAGACGCTCGAGGGGCGGCTCAAGGCGGCCCAGGACGAGACGCGCCGGCTGCGGGCCGAGTTGGAGAAGGCGCCCACAAAGACGAGTGGGACGAGCGATGCATCGAAACCCAAACCGGTCGCATCGAAATAACTGAGCTGGCAGTTCCCCCCGAATCGTGAGGCGACGCCGCCGGTCTATGAGTCTCCCCTGGCCACGGTCGCGTTCTGAGCGGCTGGTTTAGCCGTTCAAATTGCCTGATCCCGTCTATAATTCACCGAATCGACTGCGGCCTTCAGATTTGGTTGCCAAGCAAGCGGGCCGCGGTTAACCTTCGGTATCTTGCGGGCATAGGGCCAGCGACCGGCCACAGTTGCGTCGCGAAGAACGCCGCAGACCGGATCCTCCTGAGATCGAGCATGGACTCGCCGACGCCGGTGAATCGACCCAATCCGACGCCTTCTCGCCGCCCCACACCTCGCCGCCGCTTCGACGAGCCCCCTCGCTCCATGTCGTTCGCCCCGTGGCTGTTGGTGCTGGGTTTGGTGGCGATCGCCGTCATCTACCTGTTCCGCGGGCCCGGTAACACGGGCACTCGCGTGACCTATAGCTTCTTCCAAGGCCAGGTGGAGAAGGGGAACGTCAAGAGCGTCAAGCTTTACGGTGAGAACTTGACGGGGGTCTGGAAGAAAATCCCCCCCAGCCCGACGCCCGAAAAGCTGACAGAAGAGTTCAACGCGATTCTTCCCGAGCGGCTCTCGAGCGAACCCGCGTTCTTGCAAAGCCTGGAGAGCAAAGGCGTGGAAGTCGAAGCCACGCCCCGTGAGCCGAGCTACGCCCAGCAGACAATGTTCTGGCTGATTGGGTCGGTGCTGCTGATTTTCTTCCTGATTTACATGATGCGGCGGAACGTCGATCCCTTGGGCGGTGGGATGATGGGCAGCTTCATTCGCAGTCAGGCGAAGCGGTTTCAACCCTCCGACCTGCGAACGACGTTCGAGGACGTCGCGGCCCTCGAGCAGGCAAAAATCGAGTTGCAGGAGATCGTTGAGTTTCTCAAGAGTCCCGGCAAATTTGAGCGGCTGGGAGCCCAAATCCCCAAGGGCGTCCTCTTGATGGGGCCGCCGGGAACGGGAAAAACCCTGCTCGCGCGGGCCGTGGCCGGTGAGGCGGGCGTGCCGTTCTTCTCGATCAACGGTTCGGAATTCATCCAGATGTTTGTCGGCGTGGGGGCCTCCCGCGTCCGCGACTTGTTTCGCACCGCTAAGGAAAACGCCCCCTGCATCCTGTTCGTCGATGAGATCGACGCCGTCGGACGCGAGCGCGGAGCCGGTTTCGGCGGCGGTCACGATGAGCGCGAGCAAACGCTGAATCAGATTCTGAGCGAGATGGACGGCTTCCAGCAGACCGAAGCCGTGATCGTGCTGGCCGCGACCAACCGCCCCGACGTGCTCGACCCAGCCCTGTTGCGACCGGGACGCTTCGACCGGCACGTGACCATCGATCGCCCCACGCGCGAAGGCCGGGCCGCCATCCTCAAAGTTCACTGCCGCAAGGTGCCGCTCAGTAATAACGTCGACCTGGATACGATCGCTTCCGCCACGATCGGTTTTTCGGGGGCCGATCTGCGCAACCTGGTGAATGAAGCGGCGCTGATCGCGGCTCGCGTCTCGAAGAATGCCGTCGAAATGGAGGACTTCGAGCACGCCCGCGACAAGATCCTGCTGGGCCCGCTCCGCGAGGACATCCTGAACGATCAGGAAAAGGAAATCACGGCTTACCACGAATCAGGCCACGCGCTGATGGCCTGGCTGTTGCCCGACGTCGATTTGATTCACAAAGTGACGATCATTCCCCGCGGCCGCTCGCTGGGTGTGACTCAGCTGATGCCCGACGAAGAGCGCTACAACGCGGGCGAAAAACGGTTGCACTCCCAATTGGCGTTCATCCTCGGCGGCCGGGCGGCCGAGCGCTTGATGTTCGAAGAATATTCCGCCGGCGCTGAAGACGACCTGCGGCAAGCCAGCCAGCTCGCGCGGCGGATGGTGGCCCACTGGGGCATGAGCGAGGTCATCGGGCCGGTCGCGTTCCGACAGGGCGAAGAGCATCCGTTTCTGGGTAAGGAAATTCACGAGCAGCGCAAGTTCAGCGAAGAGACGGCTCACGTCATTGACCGCGAGGTTCAACGCTTTTTGACCTCGGCACAGGAGCGGGCCATCCAGCTGATCTCCGACCATCGCGACGACCTCGATCGGCTCGCGCGAGCGCTGCTCGAACGCGAAAGCCTGGGCCAGGCCGAGCTGAAGCAGATCCTGGGCGAACGCGCCGGAAAGAACGGCGAGAAGACCGCCGACGTCAATCTGCCCTATCCCTCGTCGGTCACCCCCTGAAGGGACGCTCGCCATAAGTCGTTTGTGGCTGGAAACTTCCGATACTGTGCTTGAGCGCGGCTGCGCTCTAGAGATCAGCCGCGGTTGACGTATCCTGCGGACTGGCCTATTCTTAAGCGGAAAATCTGATGATAACGGCGTTTGCCGCAGATTTTCCGGCGGTTTCAGCCCCAAATTCTCGGTGAGTTCGGTTCGACCTGAGCTCGCGGAATGCCCGGCTGAACGGCGGAACGGGCGGCACTAAGCCCGCCAACACACTTTGCGTGCAGGCTCTCCCGGATGTCCGGTGGTAGGGCCGAGAAGTGAAACAATCGGAGCATGCCCCAGCCACGCAGGGAGGCTCGAGGATGGTGAAAATTTGTCGAACGAGTTGAGTACGCCCGCGGTCGCCTTCGGCGATCTGGGCCTGAGTGAGAAGAGCCTCGAAAGACTGCGTACCGTCGGTTTCACGACACCGAGCCCCATTCAATCGGCCTTCATTCCCATCGCCGTGAGCGGCCGGGATTGCACGGGCCAAGCCCGCACCGGAACGGGAAAGACCGCCGCGTTCGTGCTGCCGATTCTCGAGCGGCTCGATCCCAATGACACGCGGACACAAGCCCTGGTGCTCAGTCCGACCCGAGAGCTGAGCGAACAAGTCGCCACCGAGTGTCATCGCCTGGCCGCCAATCACGAGTTCCGCACCGCTGTCTTTGTCGGCGGGCGGCCGCTACGGCCCCAGCTCAACGAGCTGCAAAAGGGGGTCGAAATTGCCATCGGAACGCCGGGTCGGGTGATCGACCTGATCGACCGGCGGGCCTTGGTACTCGACGCGATCAAGATCGTCGTCCTCGACGAGGCCGATCGCATGCTCGATATCGGCTTCCGTCCCGACATCGAGAAGATTCTGAGGCGTTGCCCGGTCGAACGGCAGACGTTGCTGCTCTCCGCCACGATGCCGCCGCCGGTCGAACGGCTGGCCAAGCGCTACATGCGCGACGCCAAGCGGGTCGATCTGTCCGAAGACAACATCGTCGTCGACACGATCGATCAGTATTTTATGACCGTCGACGAGGACCGAAAATTTGGCGTGCTGGTCCGCATTCTGGCCGCCGAGCGGCCCCAGCAGGCCCTGGTCTTCACCCGCACCAAGCGCGGGGCCGAACGCTTGCACCATCGGTTCTCCGGCAAGCTGCCCGACGTGGCCATGATGAACGGCGACTTGCCCCAGTCGAAGCGCGACCAGGTCATGGCGCGATTTCGGGCGGGGAAGATTCGCCTGCTCGTCGCG
>DASRXU010000613.1:0-6075 GCA_035687365.1 Planctomycetaceae bacterium
CGCTTGACCGCCGTGCGCTGGGGAGTTGTGGCGACCGTCGTTTGGGCCTGGATTCTAACTATCCCGACCACGGCCGTCATTTCGGGACTCATCTGCTGGGTCTTGCGTCATGTAAGCTGACGCCCGACAGCAGTGCCGGAGTCCCACCTTCGATTAGCGAGCGGTCCCGGTCCCGCCGACGAGGCCGTCGACAAGCGTCGCGAGTTGCTCGCCCCGCGCATCCAGGGAAACTACCTTCCCC
Organism: Planctomycetaceae bacterium; assembly: GCA_035687365.1. Lineage (GTDB taxonomy): Bacteria > Planctomycetota > Planctomycetia > Planctomycetales > Planctomycetaceae > DASPSM01. The sequence goes on from DASRXU010000613.1 coordinate 242, forward strand.
TTGCGGTCGATCAGAATGATCGTCGGAATTCCCGTGATGCCGTAGAACTCGGCATTCGGATCTGCGAAGCCCCGCTTCTTCTCGTCCGTTTTCTTGGTCTGCGAGTCGTGGAGGATTTTCCAGGGGTAATCGTTGTCTTTCAGAAACTTGGCGAGCTGCTCGCCGTCATCGTCGAGATTGACACCGACAATTTCGAGACCGCGATCGTGATACTTCTCGTAAATCTTCTTGAGATTGGGCAGCTCAGCCAGGCACGGCCCGCACCACGTGGCCCAAAAGTCGACAATCACTACCTTGCCCTTGTATTGGCTGATATCGAACGGTTTGCCGTCGACGGTTTTGCCTGAAACCCTGACCGGCTCACCGGTCAGTAAACGCGCCCGGCGCACGGCCCCAGTCTTCAGCACTTCGCCGAAACCGCGGATATCCTCGTCCAGGTTGTGGCTGAAAATCTCGCCATAGCTTTGGTAGGCGGCCGCCGCATTTTCCCCGTCACCCAAGGCTTCCAGCATTCGGCCAAAGTTGTCTGCCAATTTGAAATACGTTTGCGGCTTCTTGCGCAGGGCGTCCGCCAAAGCGTCGACGAGTGCGCGTCGCTCTTTGGCGTCCAGCGACGGGACGGTCGACATCTTAAAGTCGAACCAGGCGACTTGCCCCATCTCAGCAAGCTCAGGACGCTTGTCGTGCTTGAGTTCTTCCGCGAACTTGAGTCCCTTCGCCGAAGCCTCCGGAGAACCAACCATGAGCAGCAGCTGGTAGGCGCCGAGCTTCCATTTTAGGGCATCGATTTCCTGGTCCTCGGTCGGCTTGGAGGCGAGGATCTTATCGGCAGCTTCCAAGATGGCCGTCCGTGAGTTGGTGAGGAACTTGATCGCATCGGTTTCGGTATCGAACTCAGGCCGATCTTTCTCAATACCGGCGATGAACTTTGCGAGTTGGGGAATGGTTGCGTTAGCGGGTACGACAAACTTCCGGGACGCAGCCGCCGAGCCCTTAGTGGGAGCGCTCGAGTTCTCCCCTTTCGAATCTTCGGAGGTCTGCGACTTGTCCTGGGCGGACGAGTGTCTCGCCTCGGCAACCATGAATCCGACGAGTGACAGAAGAACGATTCCACCGATCAGGTTTCGCATCGGCCGCCGCGATAGATTTGGCATAGAAAATTTCCTGAATCACTCATTGGGATCGAAATCGCCAACCAAAGCGATCGAATCATAGGCAAGCCGGGCTTTCCCGGCGAGTCCAACTCTCTGGTCAGATCTACGTTGAACGACCTCAAATCGCGGGGATCATTCACGATCTCGGGTCTCTAGCAGGTAGGCAGCGGGCCGTTGGAGGCTGACTGTACGGCCGGCTCTTTGAAGGCAAACAGCCGCCGGGCGTTGTCGGTTGTCACCTGGGCGATTTCTTCGAGAGTGAGCTTGCGAATGGACGCCAAAACTTCGGCCGTGTTGCGCACGTAGGCCGGTTCGTTGCGCTTGCCGCGAAAAGGCGTCGGAGCCAGGTACGGAGCATCGGTTTCGACCAGAAGCCGGTCGAGAGGCACTTGGGCCGCCACAGCGCGGAGGGCGTCGTTCTTTTTGAACGTGAGCATGCCGGCAAACGAGATGAACAGGCCCAGCTCGACACACGCCTGGGCCGTCTCGGCATCGCCGCAAAATGAGTGCATGACGCCTCGCAACGGTCCAGCGGCAGCGGCCCGCCTCAATTGGGCCACGACGTCTTTTTCAGCCTCGCGGCAATGCACGATGAACGGCAAATTCAATCGCTGGGCCAACTCCAGGTGCTTGTCGAAGAACTCGACCTGCAGGTCGAACGGAGCGTGATCCCAATAGCGATCCAAGCCCGTCTCGCCGACAGCCACAACCTTGGACTGTGTGGCCAGCTCCTGGATGATCTCCCAATCGCCCGGCGCGGCCTGGGAGACGTAGTTCGGCTGGATAGCGACTGCCGCATAAACGTCCGGATAGGTCCGGGCCAGGGCGACTGCGGCCCGGCTCGTGGCCACGGTAATTCCGATGCTGATCATCGTGCCGACCCCGGCGGCCGCCGCCCGGGCAACCACCTCGTCCCGGTCAGGGCGAAAGGCCTCTTCGTCGAGGTGCAGATGCGTGTCAATGAGCTGCATGGACGGCATTGTAGGGGCTAGTGACGAATTTGGCCCGCGAACTGGTTATCCTTGGGATCGCAGGTGCCCGCTGCCCTTGCAAGCGGGGGCGAGGCTCTCTAAATTTGGCGTTTCGCCACAATTTCGGGTTGGCGAATTTGCGTTCGTATCGGCTGGATTCGGGTAAGGAAGAATTGCATGGGGCGGCATACTGGGCCTAAGGGGCGCGTGAACCGTCGCTTGGCTTCGATGGTTTACGAAAGTGGCGGGGCCGTCCGGGCCTTCGAGCGGCGTGAAACTCCGCCCGGCATGTACGGTCGCCGAAAGAAGTTTTCGACCTACGGAGCCGCGTTCGCCGAAAAGCAGAAGATCAAGCACTACTATGGCCTGCGCGAAGCCCAGCTGCGTCGTTACTTCGAGCTTGCGCGTAAGACCAAGGGCAACACTGGCCAAACGCTGATGCTCTTGTGTGAGCGGCGCCTGGACAATGTGATTCGCCGCGCGGGTTTCGTACATACTCGCCCGCAGGCACGACAGGGAATCGTTCACAGCCATTTTCAGGTGAACGGCCGCACTGTGGCCACGCCCTCCATCGTCGTGAATGCCGGCGACGTGATTACGGTTCGCAATCGTCCGAATCTGCAGGCGATGTATCGGGTCGTCCTCGAATCGGGCGGAAGTCCATCTCGCTGCGATTGGATCTCCTTCGATCCGTCGAGCCTGAAGGCGATCGTGACCTCGTTACCCGGCGCGGGAGACATCAGCCTGCCCGTCGACGTCGGCCAGGTCGTGTCGTTCCTCGGCCGCTAACCCGTAGGGCAGGCTGTGCCTGCCTGGCGAGGCATTGGTTCGGCAGCTCGTCAGCCAACGGTTTGATGCTGCGCGCTTCATCGTTAGCCTGCAGAACCGCTACAGACGTGCCCTGCGCTCTAAGCGGACCGTGTAGGCAAATTGCGGCGACTTCGACGAAGACGGAAGATTGACCGCGCGGAGCGGGGCGTTTATCATCGGTTTATCAATCAACGCTCACTGGAACTGACATGCTCCGCTTTCATTTTTATTGGTTTAGCCCCTGGGAAACGGGCCCCGCGGAGTAAGTCTGCCACTGATTCGATCCCTGAAACGAAACACTCCAAGGCCCTGAAATCCCAAGTCGGTTTCAGGGCTTTGTCGTTCCTGAGAGATCGGCAAACCTGGAAGTGATCAGGCGCCGTTCGGCCTTCAATTTGCACTGGAAAGCCAGCCCATGATCGTAGTCATGAAGCGCAGCGCGACGAAGGACATGGTCCAACAAATGGTCAAGCGCGTCGAATCGATGGGGCTGAAGGCCCACGTGCTGGTCGGCACGGAGCGAACTGTGATTGCGGCAATCGGTACGAAACGGGACGGAGCCGTCGAAGTGCTCTCCTCTTACGAGGAAGTCGAGAAGGTCGTCCCCATCCTGGCACCTTATAAGGTGGCGAGCCGGGAAGCGAAACCGGAGCCAACCATGGTGCGGGCCCGTGATCTGATGTTCGGCTGTGGCTCGATCGGCATTGTGGCCGGCCCTTGCTCGGTCGAGAGCGAAGAACAAATCATGCAAGCGGCCCAGGCCGTGAAAGAATGCGGGGCGAAAGGACTCCGCGGTGGCGCCTTCAAACCGCGGACCAGCCCGTATTCATTCCAGGGCATGAAAGAAGAAGGGCTCAAACTCCTGGCCGCGGCCCGCGAAGTGACGGGGCTGGCCGTCGTCACTGAAGTGATGACGCCGCAGCACGTCGACCTGGTCTGCCAATACGCCGACGTGCTGCAGATCGGTGCCCGCAACATGCAGAATTATCACCTGCTGCAAGCGGTCGGCGAGACGAAGAAGCCGGTGCTCCTCAAGCGGGGTCCGGCCGCTACGATCGACGAATTCTTGCTCGCCGCCGAATACGTCCTCGATCAGGGAAACAGTCAGGTCGTCCTGTGTGAGCGTGGCATCCGCACCTTCGAAACGCACACTCGCTTCACGCTGCCGCTCGCGACTGTTCCCTATCTGCACGAAAGGACGCACTTGCCGGTGGTGGTCGATCCGAGCCACGGCACGGGTGTTGCCTCGCTGATTCCGTCGATGGCAGCGGCCTCGATTGCCGTCGGTTGCGATGGTCTGCTGATAGAAGTCCACCCCGACCCGCACGCGGCCCTGAGCGACGGCGATCAGTCGATCACGCCGGCCACGTTCGCCAAGATCATGGAAGAGTGCCGGAAGGTCGCGACGGCCCTGGGCCGCACACTCTAGACTGGTGTCGGCTCAGACTGGCGTCAGCTCTTTTTCGGATCCGCCGGTGCCGCAAGCGGCGTGCCGTGCTGTCTCAGCAACTCGACGAGTCGATCGAGATGTTCGTCGCGCTCCCAGCCCTTTTCGCAGCGCCCCTTGTTGAACACCACCAGCAAGTGTGACGCGCCATCGGGATTGCTGGGAGCCCGGAAGAACTCCCCTTTGGCCAACTCCGCCAGCAGCGAGTCGAGCTCGGTCTTGGGAAGATCGATGTAAAGAATTTCCTCGGTCGAGATCAGGTCCTCTTGGTCTTCGGCTGGAAGCGGGCTCGGCTCGGCTTCCTTTTTCTTGGCCGGCTTGGGAGCCGACATTCCCTGCGGCGTGTGCTGCGAATAGGTGACCGGCGTCCCGGAGAATGACTCCGGCAAGCCCCACGTCATTGTTTCGTCGGCCTTTTCTTTTTTGGTGTCGGTCACGATGCGCAGCGTGGCTCGCGCAAAAGCCGGATGGATCCCCGGATACGGGTACTGCAATTCCAAGTGCATCCGACGCCGAGTCCACGGCCGTTCCGGCGGCGAGGCCGACTGAATGTTCGAGGCCAGTTCGACGTGCGCGGTTTGCTCAACCTTGGTCGGCGGCTCGACGTGCCGACGCTCGGGCGTCGAGGCGAGGTCGTAGCTGACCTGGAGGTTTTGATATTCCGGGGCCCCGTTGGCGGCGACTTTGACCTTTTCGTTGAAGGTGCATCCCGGGGCGCAGAGCGCGACGACGAGCGCGGCAACAGCGACTGAGGATTGACGCTTCGCACTGATGGCAAGAGACCGCACGCCATTTCCCCCGCTCAAAAAATCAGCCGCAGGATCGCCACAAGAGATGGCCGGATCCCTGCATTTGGCATTATCGGCACGGAAGGTAGAACGGTTGAAACTTCGCGGGTTTCGCGCTCCAGTCCCCCTGGGGGCCTTGGATTGCCGACGCCGTGCAACGAAATGTTCGCCCTGCTTGCCGAGATTCACGAAAAGAGCCGCGCACGAAGTAAGCGGTTGTTTGCCGCCCCGGTTGCGATTGCGGTGGAACGGGACAGAACCGCTTACTTCGTGCGCGGCTCTTTAAGGCTGCTGCACCGCGCGTTAGTGGGCGGGCGGAACGTTCGTCGGCGGTTTGAGCGTACCGATGACTTGGTTCAGATCGGCCCAGCCCTCGGCCAGCGCCAATTGCTCGAGTTCGTCGACCAGTCGCGCGGCGATGCCGGGATCGTAGAAGTTGGCCGTTCCGATTTGGACCGCCGAGGCGCCGCAGACCAGATACTCCATGACGTCGTTGAGCGAGGCAATACCTCCGACTCCGATAATCGGCACCTTCACCGCGCGGGCCACTTGCCACACACAGCGTAGCGCCAGCGGTTTGATCGCCGGCCCGCTGAGTCCGCCCGTTCCCGCGCCGAGAATGGGCCGGCGGCGACGCCAATCGACGGCCAAGCCTTGAAACGTA
>DASRXU010000614.1:0-2167 GCA_035687365.1 Planctomycetaceae bacterium
CTCGCCATGCGTTCCAGGATCAATCCAAGCCAATCGCGGTCCGCCGTCGGTTTCAGCAGAAGCACGGGCGGAAGCAATTCCAACACGCTGCCGCGCGAGGGCCGCGCCACAGTGAAGTTGCCACAGATCATCTTCGAGTGTGGCTGCGCGCCGCCGCCATGATGAACCGAGGTAAGATGTGCGGGAGATCGATCGAGGTCCCGAATCCGGAGCGGCTTGGTCCGACGATCCGAGTAAATCAAATGCGGCTCGCCGCGCGTGACGACAACAAAGTCGCCCTGCGTCAGGGAGAGCTTCTGTTCCTGTCCCTGCTCAAGCACGAGGGTCGCGGAGCCACGACTGAGATAATGGAACAGGGCGTAGGGGCGCTCCGGCAGCGCCAGACTCCAGGGATGGCCGAGCTCGAAGCGGAACAACAGGGTCCCGCCGAGGCGAACGCGATCGAGCACTTCGGCGAGAATGTCCATGATCCCGACACTAATCCTCCGGACGGTCAGACACAATATTTGGACGATTGAGCCCTAACGTCCGCAAGCTGATCGTACCAATTCATGTCGCGGCAGGCTGACGCGTCGAGCGGGTGGTCCATCCGGCAAAACGTCGGGTGGAACAATCGCGACTTTGCAGAGACGCCTGTCCAATCCGCAGACCCGCGTCGTCCGACATCCCATCAGGAGCAATCAATGCGAAATCTTCTCCTCTCAACGGTCAGCGCCCTCATCGCCGGAGCCACCATTGCGGCCCCCGTGCAAGCGGTTCAGCTGCCCAAGGGAGCTGCCCACAATATCGTCCTCGTCCATGGTGCTTTTGTCGACCAAACAAGCTGGAAACCCGTTGCCGATATCCTCACCAAGAAGGGCTACAACGTAACGCTCGTCGAAAATCCGCTCACATCCCTCGCCGCCGACGTCGATGCCACCAAACAGGCGCTCGCGAAACAGGACGGCAGGACCGTTCTCGTCGGCCACTCTTGGGCCGGTGTGGTCATCACGCAAGCAGGCGACGATCCCAAGGTCTCGGCGCTCGTCTACGTCTCGGCATTCGCGCCCGACGTGGGAGAATCTCTGGCGTCTCTGGCTAAAGGCGGTCCGGCCACCGAAGGCACTGCGGCAATTCATCCCGATGCAAAAGGCAACCTCTACATCGATCCAAAGGTGTTTCCTTCGGCGGTCGCGGCCGACCTTCCACCGAAGATCGCGGAGTCGCTGGCAAACTCTCAGCTGCCGTTAAACCACACGGCGTACGATGCTCCGGTCACTACGGCCGCCTGGCACGACAAGCCGACATTCTACGTGATCAGCACGAAGGACAAGGTGATCGCACCGGAGGTCCAGAAGCTTTTCGCGACCAGGATCAAGGCCCGGACGACGGAAGTCGCCGGCAGCCATGCATCCCTCGTCGTCCATGCGAAGGAAGTCGCCGCGGTCATTGAAGAGGCCGCGCTCGCGGAGTGACAACAGGGCTCCCGGTGCTTCTCGCCGGGAGCCCAACGCTCCGTCTGAGGAACAAGAAACACCTCGGTCTCTCTCACGCGATGAAGGGTATTCCGTGATCAGCAGCAGCATGTCCGTAAAAAAAATAACGATCGAACACGTTACAATCCGATCAAGCAACACCTTCGCAGCGGTAAGAGCGAGCCTCGAAGCACTCGTTCCGCGCCTTGACGATGGTTTCTTGACGCTGCTTCGTTTCGGTTTGATGGATCGGGCGCGACAAGAACTTGAGTCTGCGGCAACTCTTTCGATCTTTGGAAGCCGCGACCACGGTGCGCTTTTGGCAATTGCCGGATTAGGGCGTCAGGCCATCCAATATGACATCGGCAATCCGCTGACCGCGTCGCTGATGACTCGACACAAGGTCTCAGCCGGACTTTACGCACCCATTCGAGTCTTACTCCGGGAAAGTCCCGAGAGCGAAGTTGCATTTGAGTACGACCGGCCGGCTTCGACGTTCGGACAGTTCGGTGACGAAAGAGTCGACGTGGTTGCTCGGAAGCTCGACGAAAATTTGGAAAGCGTTCTGCACAAAGCAGCCAGCTAGAGCATGATCCGGAAAAGCATGCCCTCGGGCTTGACCCGATGGGTGGATACCGGTTTTGCGAAAAGATCATGCTCCACCAAAGATCTAGAGCGCGATGCCGATTCAACTTCAAATGATCGCGCTCTAG
>DASRXU010000615.1:0-2820 GCA_035687365.1 Planctomycetaceae bacterium
GGCCCCTTCCTTCGTCGGGTGCTGCTCGAGGGGTCTGGGCGCAGCGGAGGCGGTCGAAAATAGCAGCAGCGGCGCCAGGCAGACACTTATACCCCACGCGGCAATCGCACGAAGCGAAATTGCCCGCGGCCTTGAGCGACCAATTAGTTGCGGAGTTCCCATTGGGAAGTCCGCCTGAGCAGCCTGAATCGGAGAATTGTGGGCGTCGCGCGCTCTAACAGTCTCTTAGCATATAAACCCCGCACGAAACACTTCGACTCCCCCGATGATGACAAATCCTATCGGAATGGTGCACTGATGAGAACCGACCGACGGGATTTCCGAAGTTCAACCGACGTCGGCCAACGCGACTCGGCGGCGTCGCTGCGGTCCTCACTCTCTGCGTGCAAACGACACGAAACATCTAGCCAAAGCTAACGAACTTTCATGCCAATCGTTCAGATCCCGCGCATTCATTCACGGTGCATCACCCCGGGGATGAAAAGCTCGTCAGACGTGCCAGATGCGATTGTGGCATGTGCCGCTTGAACGGATGATTCGGGCGCACTGCGCTCCGCCATCTCCGTGCGTCAAAAAGGAATTGACCATGACGACTCCGTGCTGCACTGACTCCTGGCTCATCCGCGTTGTTCGTGCGTGGCAATCGACTTTCATTCCGGCGCCTCGGAAAGCCGTCCGACGCCGATTTCGTTTGAGCCTCGAGGCGCTCGAGTGCCGCTGCATGCTTTCGGCGACATTGCTGCAGGACACCTTCCATACGAGTGTGAATCCCGCGGGAGCTGGGTGGAACGATGTGAATCATAGTTTGGCCGGTCGGCAGAGCGGATTGGTGGCGACGGTGCCCTATGTGGAGAGCATCGTGACGGGAGCGGGTGGGGCGCTGGATCAGCTGACCCAGGTGAATAACCCGTCCCTGCCCAACACGCTCCGTCTGGCGGACGACCCGTCAGTCAAACAATCTTTCACGTTTGTGTCGCTAGAGCGGAACTTTGGAGCCGACGGCTTGAGCATGCAGCACCTCCACGTGAATATCGACCCCCTCGGACCGGGGAGTGGATCGGCCGCCGATCACTGGGCAGCGGTTGTTTTTGGTGCCGCGCCGGGCTCATCCGTGATCAGTCCCGGAACGGGCGTATTGGTCCGAGACAACGGCGAATACGAACTGTGGAGCAACAACACCGAGCTGACCAGTGGCTTCTTGGCTGCGAAACAATCTCCCGGGCAGTTTTACTCGATCGATTTCGCGATCAACGCGGCCACCGGTCAATTCACGCTGTCGATCGACGGCAAACAGATCTTTACGGGCACTCACGGCGCCTACTCCACCAACTACGTCACATTGGAAGACTTCACCGGAAGCAACGAAGCCGGCGTGCAGGCCGACTATTTCGCCGACCTGATCGTGAGCGGCAGCGCCGCCCCACAAGTCGTCGCGAAACCGAACACGACCTATTTCGTGAGTCCGCAGGGAAACGATAACAATGCAGGCACGTCACCCGCGACGGCCTGGCGCACCATCAATCATGCGAACAGCATCGAGTTCCGGCCGGGGGACCAGCTCCTGTTTGAAGGGGGCGCCACGTTTAGCGGCAACCTGGTGTTCGATAGCCAGGACATCGGCCCCATCACCGTGGGCTCGTACGGCAACGGGCCGGCGACCATTAATGCCGGGAAGCAGACTGGTATTTCCGTTGCCGATGCGGGTCATTTCACAATCGCCGATCTCCACCTGGTCGGCAGCGGCTTCGCGACGAATTTGGGCGACGGCATCAACTTCACCAGCGATCTGGCGGGCGTGGCCCAGTCGGGAATCACAGTCAGCAACGTGTCAACTAGTGGCTTCGGTCAGACTGGCGTCAATTTCCTCGGCAGCAATGGCTCCCGCGATTTCGCCAATGTCTCGGTCACGTTCGTCACCGCGAACAACAACGGCAACGGCGGCGTGCAGCTTCAGGGGCAGGGGCAGGCCCGAGACATTTATATCGGTCACGTGCAGGCGATCCACAACGCCGGCTCGGCAGACATCGATTCGGGTTACGGGATCCTGGTGTTTGGCGCCAACGACGTCGTCATCGAGCGTTCGGTGACCGGCGACAACGGCTGGCTGCCCGGCAACCACGGCGAGACCGGCGGGATCGAAGCCATCGCCGACAACCGCGTGCTGCTGCAGTACAACGAGTCTTACAGCAACCACGCAGGCAACTCAGACGGCGACGGCATCATCCTCGACGTCACCAACAATTCGATCATGCAATTCAACTATTCACACGACAACGACGGCGCCGGCCTGTTTCTCTTCGCTGAGACCGGCGCGACCGCGACGAACAACATTATCCGCTACAACATCAGTCAGAACGACGCCCGCACGCAGCAGAATACTTACGGCGGCATCTTCGTCGGGTCCGACGTCATCAACGCCGATATCTACAACAACACGGTCTTCACGGCCCCCTCGGCCACAAGCAGCCCGGCGGCCATTCGACTGCTCGGCTTGCTCGGCAGCTCGATCCACGTGCGTAACAACATTTTCGAGACGACCGGGGGAGTGCCGGTGGTTGACTGGGACGGCACCGGGACCGACATCCTCTTCCAGGGGAATGACTACTGGTCGGGCAAGTCAGCGCTTTCAATCCAGTGGAACGGCGCTACTTACAACACGCTCCAACTTTGGCGCGCGGTGACCGGCGAGGAGACGTTGGATCACAGCCCCGTGGGTCTGCGCGTGCAACCTGGGCTGACCGACGTGGGGGGTGGCGGGACTATCGGCAATGCGGACCGGCTCATTGCGCTGACGGCCTACGAATTGCAGCCGCAATCGCC
>DASRXU010000616.1:0-3082 GCA_035687365.1 Planctomycetaceae bacterium
CGATTGGAATCGGAGCGCGAAAGACACCATGGATGGCACGCGACACGAACTCACCACCGGCCCTCGAACGAACACGATGTCCGAACCGGGACGATCGTGGCAGATCGCGAGCCAGCTCAGCGAAGCGCGACTCGCCGCTAACCGCCAAGCCGAACGCAACCAGTGGATCTTCCAGCAAGTCGAATCGGCCTACATCGCGATCGCGATTCTCGGGTCGATCGCCTTTCTTTACCTTTCAACGATTCCCTGGGTTTTTGCGAGCCCCGATTTTGAGTCGCGCCTGGCGGGTGTTTGGGCATCTCTTCACTGGGATGCCGCGCAGCCCCTCGATCCGATTGCGAACGTCTTGGCCTTCATTCCACTCGGACTTGCCTGGTCGGCTGCCTGGAGCGAGTCCTCACCCAAACGACGCTGGCGCCCGATCGAGACCCTCAAAGCCGCGACCGGATGTCTGGTCCTGGCAATTCTGGCTGAAGTGCTCCAGTTCTGGATTCCCCTACGCGATCCCTCGATTCGCGATGTCTTAGCCCTGGAGTGCGGAGCGATTTTGGGATGTGGTCTATGGTTAGCGGTAGGGCAATGGGTGACGGCCGCGCTCTGCCGGGTGGTCGAATGGCTGACGGTCGCGACTCCGCGACTGTTCCGACTGCGTGGGCCGCTGGTGTTGGGCTCAACCTTTCTCGCCTGTCTGATGATCGTGGTTTACGCGAGTCCTGTTCGACTCTTCTGGGCTTATCGGAAGTGGTCAATTTCGTTGCAGCACCTGCCCGTCTCGCGGCCCGATCTGAGCGCACCCCAACCGCCCAGTTATCTGTCAGAGTTCTGGACCAGCGTCGGCGTTTTTGTGCTATTGGTCGGCGCTTGCCGCATCGGCCAAAGCAGCGTCCGCCTATTCAAGGCCCGTGCTTTCAGTCGATAGGGGGCATCTGCTGTCTGCTCAGATTGGTTCGCGGATCGTCGTCTTCGCTTTGCTTTTCTCTAACGTCGCGGTCAGGAGCTTCCTCTGTTCACGTTGCTCGTAGGCTCATTTCGTAAGCTGCTCCCGCTAGTTTGTGCGGGAATTGTGCTCGGCCCCACGTTTGGCTCCCGTGCGGCGGAGTCGTTGTCCGCTGACTTTGGAGCGCATGGACTGCAGGCAATCACGTTTGACGGCACGCAGCTTCTCAAACGCGGTGCCCCCCGCGTTCGACGCGTCGTCTGGGATTCTGGCGAAGTCTTCTTTGTGCCGGGCGATTATGCGCCGGCGACCACATTTGATCCGCAGGACCGGCGCCTCGAACAAACCTGGGGTATGGGGCGGCTCACCTGCGTCTATCGCGTGCGCGGAAACAAACTGAACATTAAGCTCACGTTTACCAACACCAGCGACCGCCGGATACGTACTTTGGAAATGAGCGCTCTGGACTTTGTCTTCCCAGAGACTCCGACTGGAAACGGTTGGTATCAGGATCTCCATACGTTTTCCGACGCCGTTGACGACGTGGCCGTTGTTGTCGCACGCTACGGAAAGGGGGCCTTGGCGGTCGCGGAAGAGAATTTCGACACACAAGCCGAGCTGATGATCGAAAAAGACTCTGAGCGCGTCCAACCGGGCTACAACCTGCTCGTTTCGACGATCAGCCGCGATGCGAGCGACTTGAAACACGTCGATGGATGCCGGCTAGATCCCGGCCACTCCGTAACGTTCGATATCTCCATCCGTTTCGGTGCGGCAAAAGCCAGTCTCGCCGAACTGGCGGGCGATCTCTTCAAAAAATATGCACAGCAGCACGCACGCGTGCTGCATTGGTCCGATCGTCGTCCGATTGCCATGCTCATGCTGGCCAGCGTCGCACCCGAACACCACTCGGGGACGAACCCCCGAGGCTGGCTGAACGATCCACATCTCGACGTGATCACGCCCGACGGAAAAGAAGCCTTCAGGAGAAAAGTGTTGGGTTGGGCCCGCCGTAGCGTTTCGCAGTGTCAGCAACGAGGTGCTCAGGGGGTCATCGCTTGGGACATCGAAGGTGAGCAATTCCGCCCCATCGTCTACGTCGGCGACCCGCGAAAAGTTTCTGAACTTGCGCCGGAGTTCGACGAGGTGGCTGACGAGTTCTTCAAGATCTTCACGGACGCCGGCCTTAAGACGGGTGTTTGCCTGCGGCCGTCACGGGTCGTGCGGTCGACTCCGTCGTCCCCCTGGATGCACCAGCACATGGGATTTGATCCCGCGGCGGAGCTCTCGTCCAAGATCGCCTATGCAAAGAAACGTTGGGGTTGCACGCTCTTCTATGTCGACACGAACGTGACTTGGGCTTATGCCGATCGAAAGCACGAGGGCGACAACGTGGTACCCGAAAGCTGGCCGATGCGAGCATGGCTCATGCGCCGGGTCGCCGAGCAGCATCCCGATGTCCTGATCGCGCCTGAGTTCCAAAACACCGGATATTACTCGCACATCAGCGGTTACCGAGAACTGCGGCAGGGATATGCGGCGACGCCCGAGCGCGTTTTGGAAGCTTATCCCAGGGCGTTCAGCGTGATCAATGTGGGCGACGGGCCCATCCGCGAGCGCCGCGCGGACTTAGTCGCCGCGGTTCGCCGCGGAGATATTTTGATGTTTCGCGGATGGTTCAACGCTCCCGAAAACGCGTCCGTCCAATCGATCTACCAGGAGGCGCAAGAACGGTGAATCCGAGTCGACAAATCGCCGCGACCGCCGGTCGGACTCCCGATCGCTCGGGAAAGGAGCGCGCCAGGCGTCGACTCAACGGCCGGCTGCTCCTGCTGCTGGTCGGCGGCATTGCGCTGGGCGCGCTGATCATTCACGGGCTCCATGTCTTGCAGGTGGGACGACAATCGAGCGCCTTCCTCCGCGAGGCGGAGCGCGCCGAGCAGGCAGGCAATCCTCAGGAGGCGGCAGAGTTTCTCCGCACCTATCTCCGCCTCGCCCCCGAGGACACGCACACGATGGCCCGCCTGGCCACGTTGCTCTTCAAACATCGGCAATACGGCGAGGCTCGGGCTCTCTTTGGCCAGGTCATTCTGCGCGACCAAGACAACGAAGAGGCCCGGCGCCGGCTGGTCGACACGTCCCTCC
>DASRXU010000617.1:0-6407 GCA_035687365.1 Planctomycetaceae bacterium
ATCCTGGCTGCCCTGCTGCTGCCTGCAGTGCAGGCGGCCCGTGAAGCCGCGCGGCGGACGCAATGCAAAAACAATCTCAAACAGATGGGACTCGCCCTGCACAACTACCACGAGGCGATCGGGTGCTTCCCCCCCGGCTACATCGCCGGCTCAGACGACATCACCTCAACCACGCCGGGCTGGAGTTGGGGGACCATGATCATGCCTTACCTCGAATTGTCCAACGCGCACTTCACGCTCGACACGCTCCTGCCGATCGAGGATCCGGCCAACGCCTCCGGCGTGCAGCAGAGGCTGCCCGTGTTCCTCTGCCCCTCCGATCTCTATCCCGATTCTCCGTTCGCCATCACGAGTGACCCTGCCGACACGGTCGTGATTGTTCAGACGACGCCGTGCAGCTACGCCGGCTGCGTGGGGAACGACGATTCGGAGGTGGACGACAATTCGGTGCCTTGGACGGGAGTGCTCTATCGCAACAGCCACGTCAAACTCGATGACATTACCGACGGGACCAGCAGCACGATCCTCATCGGCGAGCGTGCCTGGGCCCAGACCAAAGGTACGTGGGTTGGCGCCCCGCAGGGGGCCCTGATCCGCGCTGGTTCGATGAACGCTTTCTCGACGGTAACCGCGACCTCGGCCGTCTCTATCCTGGCCCACGCGCACTGGATCAATAACAAAACCGATTCGGACGGCGGCCTCGACGACTACGGAAGTCTGCACACCGGGGGCGCTCAATTTTTGTTCGCCGACGGCTCCGTCCGTTTTTTGCAGGATGTCACGACCCCCGGCGGTTGGGAAACGACCTTCCAAGCGATGGGCACCCGCAATGGACGCGAGGCCATTGTGACGACCGAATAACGAGGGTCGCTTTCTCGCAAAACGCTCTCGGTTCCGATTATGCTTGGAACTGATGAAGCCGCGGAAAAGTAAGCCCCCCCAACCTCCCGCCAAATCCGCGGCGCGTGTGCCACACACAGATCGTCGCGAATTGCTCGCGACCTTAGCCTTGTTCGCCGCCCCGCTGCTGATTTACGCGCAGGTTTGGGGGTTCGGCTTCATTTGCCTCGATGATTCGGCCTACGTCACCGCGAATGGTTACGTGCAAGAGGGTATCACCCTTCACGGCCTGGTTTGGAGTTTTACGGCCGTTCACGACGCCAACTGGATCCCGTTGACGTGGATCTCGTTGATGCTCGACACGGATATCTACGGCGTCCGTGCCGGCGGATATCACCTCACCAACGCGCTGATGCACGCGACCAACACGGTTCTGCTGTTTTGGGCTCTTTCTCGCGCGACGAAAAATTGGGCGCGGACCGCGTTCGTGGCCGCTTTGTTCGCGCTGCATCCACTCCACGTCGAATCCGTCGCCTGGGTGGCCGAGCGCAAGGACGTCTTGAGCACGTTCTTGGGGCTCCTCTCGCTGTTGTGGTATGTCCGCTATGCGACGGGCGGCCGACGTTGGAACCTGGTGGCAGCGGTTCTGGCGTTGGCAGCCAGTCTGCTCGCCAAGCAGACCTTGGTGACGCTGCCGTTCGTCTTTTTACTCTTGGATTTCTGGCCGCTGGGCCGTTGGAGCGCGACGAGTTCGCCTGTCGAAACGGCGAAACCAGCGCGAACGCGCCGGGAAACGCAGCCGGTCGCGGGGCCGCAATCTTCGCTGCCTCCGAGTTTTTGGCGACGTCCCGGCGTGAGACTGGTCGGTGAAAAAATCCCGTTCTTTGCGGCTTCAGCGATTTTTTCGTTTCTCGCGCTGTGGGCCCAGTCCCGCAGCGGCGCGGTTACCGGCTTGGGCTACATGTCCCTCACCGAGCGGTGCATGAACGCCGTCGTCGTGTATGTCGCCTACCTTCAAAAGACTTTGTTGCCGCTGGATTTGGCGGTCTACTATCCACATCCCCACGAGAATCTGAGTTGGGTCGCTTTGGGCATAGCGGCCGCGTTGCTGATCGCGATCAGCGTTGCCGCCGTCGTTTGGATTCGCCGTTTTCCCTTCGTCTTTGTCGGCTGGTGCTGGTACCTCGGCACGTTGGTTCCGATGATCGGGCTCGTGCAAATCGGTTCGCAGCAAATGGCTGACCGATACACCTACTTCCCGCTGATCGGGATCTTTCTGGCCGCGACCTGGCTGGTCCCCGAGTTGGTCCCCGCCGGCGTGTTACGCACGCGGGTTCTGCCTGCCGCTGCGTTGGCGGGACTGCTGCTGCTGGCGGGCACAACGTACGGCCAAATTGCCTATTGGCACGACAGTCTGTCGCTATTGCGTCACGCGATGGCCTGCACGCCGGACAGTGCCACCATTCATGAGTTCTTGGGAGGCGCGGAAGTCTCGGAGGGCGACGCGAACGAGGCGGTCAAAGAGCTGCAAAAGGCAATTCAGCTCGCACCGAAATATGCGCCGGTGCATGTCAACTTGGGAACCGCCTATCAACAACTGGGGCGGTTTGATGAGGCCGTCCAGCAATACCGGGAAGCCATCGCGCTGGGCGATCGATCCCGTGAAATGTTCGTCGATCTGGGTGTGATTCTGTTTAACCGCGGTCAGGTCGAAGAAGCCAAGGCCCAGTATCAGCAAGCTCTCGAAAGCGATCCGACCTTCCTGCCCGCGCTCATCAACCTGTCGATCGCCTGTTTGAGTACGGCTGACTACGGTGGGGCCATCGCCCACGGCGAACGAGCGCTGCAAATTGATCCAAACCTGGCGAATGCCCACGTCTGCATCGCGACCGCCTTGCGGGGGCAACACCGCTTCGACGAAGCCATTCGCCACTTTCAGATGGCGAACGAGCTCCAGCCAAACGATCCGGCCGTGCTCAACGAGTTGGCCCGCACGCAATCGATGAAGCAGAACCCTTCAGGTCAGTGAGCGATCCGCGGTCGAGGCAACTCAGCTCTTTGCGCCGGCGACCTTGGGCTGTGCGGCGGGATCCGGCTCGTGGCTCAGGTTGAGCGTGTGAGCTGGGACCATTTCCAACTTCTCCGCGTCCCAAGCCATCACCTGGCTCGTCCGCCACGATTCGTTGGCCATGTTCACGGCCACCACGCCGGCCATGCCCAGTTCGATCGGGCAATTGAGCGGTTCGCCGTTGCGCAGATGATTGTGCAGGTTCGTGTGGTGGTTGTGGAGATCCTCGCGATTCTTTTGTTTCTCTTTGTGCTCGGCCAGCACCTTGCCGTCCTTGTCTTTGGCGACCCAGCCCTCGGGCGTGAAGTAGAGGGTGCCGCGATAGCCGCGGATCACATGCTCGACTCCCACGCGGTTGCTTTGCGTGCCGAGCACGTAGACCGTCATGCCGCGGGGATATTCGCAGATCATCTCGAAGTTATCGGGCAGATCGCGTCCGTCCGGCCACTGCCATATGCCGCCCATGCCGACGACGCGCCGGGGGTACTGCAGGTCGCAGGCCTTCATGATCCGCGAGATCCGGTGGATGAAGAGATCGGTCGCGATCCCGCCGGAGTACGCGGAGTAGCAACGCCATTCGAAGAAGTGGTGCGGATTCCAATCAACCTTCTTCGCGTGGCCGAGCCACGTGTTCCAATCGAGATCGGCCGGTTTTTCAGCGTGGGAGTGGGAAACTCGCTCGCGCCACGGCCCCTGCTTGTCATAACGGCGAACGTATTCAATCTGGGCCTGCACTACCCGGCCCAGCACACCTTGGCGAATGGCCTCGCCCGCCGTGGCGTAACTGTCGTCCGACATGGCCTGCACCCCGACTTGGAGCGCCAGCCCGGTCTCCTTCTGCTTTTTCGCGACCGCGAGCCCCTCGGGGATCGTGTGGGTCAGCGGCTTTTCGCAGTAAACCGGCTTGCCGGCGTCAAGCGCGGCGATCGTCACGATCGAATGCGAATGCTCGGGCACGGCGACGGTGACGTAATCGACGTCCTTGTTATCCAGGACGTGGCGATAGTCCTGCACGGCCTTCGCGGCGTCGAATCGGCCGGCCCCCTTTTCGGCCCGCGTCTTCCAGCAGTCGGCGACAATGATCCCTTCGACGTTGTTCGACGTCTGCAGATCGCGGATTGTTCCCAGATGTTGCCCACCCTGCCCGCCGGCGCCGACAAAGCCGACCTTAATCCGATCGTTGGCACCGATCACCCGAGCGTAACTCTGGGCCGAAAGCGCCGTCGCGGCCAGCACGCCGCCAGTCGTTTGCAAAAAGCTGCGTCGCGAGACGGGAAAGTGATCGATCACGGCGAGAACTCCTAGCGGGCAAATGAGGCAAGTACATAAGGGCGCGACTCGGGTCGAGCGGCCCAGGCTTCATCTTAAGGTGCCGCCCGTCGACCGGGCAAATGCTCGCCGCCGTCCGCTTCCGCTAAGTCTGGGGACCGAACGTCGCGGAGCACGTCCGGCGCGGGCGAAGACGGACGTCAGTGATTCACCCTTGCTGCCTGGAACGAGGCTCGTTCTATTGGCGGACGGAAGAAGTCGGATTGGCACGCTCGAACCCATCTTGGAGGACGAAGCCATGAACAACACAGCCGTCTGGTTTGACATGCCCGTGCAGAATCTCGATCGGGCGATTAAGTTTTATTCGGCCGTACTCGCCGGCGAGTGTATGAAGCAAGAGATGCCCGGGATGACGTTTGCCCTCTTTCCGCACCACGAAGAGGACAGCGTGTCGGGCTGCCTCGTGCCCTGCAAGAAGAGCAGCGATCCCGATCCTGAGGACAGCCTGCTGTTGTACTTCAACTGTAACGGCCGCCTCGATCAGGCGATCTCACTCGTGGCCCCGAACGGAGGAAAGGTCGTCCAGCCCAAACACTCGATCGGCCCATACGGCGATCGGGCCATTGTGCTCGACAGTGAAGGCAATCGCATCGCCTTGCACTCGAAGTAGGCGGACGACCGCGGATTCAGAAGAGTGCAGGTTCGGTCTGATCCTTTTTGTCAAAGCCGACGTTACAGGGTCAGTAGGGCTTCCACTTTTTCGATCCTCCGAGCTGCCGGCCTGAGCGATGGCCAACGAATCGACCACTTTGGGTCCATCGAGACGCTGGAGCGTTGCACGTCTACGGAGAATCGTCCTCCGCCTCTTCGCGCTTGTCGCCGTTGTCGGTTGCGCCGCGTACTTGGTGTCCCGCTGGCTAGCGCCACCGGACATTGGAGAGCCGTTCGATGTCGAAGCGTTCACATCGTTCACGCTGCCGGACGATCAGAATGCCTTCATCTTTTACCGCAGGGCGATTGAGCGGTACATCGATGAGGATGCGATCTTCCCGAGCGGGGTGCCCCTCAAGCATCAAGACTTCTCGGACAGCCTCGAGGCGGCCGAGCAAGGAGGCTGGGAGCATGCCGTCCCTTGGGTCCGACGTTGGGTCGCGCTGAACGCCCCGGCCCTCAAAGAATTCGAGCGCGGCGCCGAGTTGGCGGACAGCCTCCAGTTTCCGCTGGCAGAGGCGAACGAATTGTCCATTGACTGGGGCAAACTTCGCGCTTGCTCGCGCGCGGAGTTATTGGACGGAATGCGGCTCAGCTCGGCTCAACGTCCGGCCGAGGCCTGGCACTGTTTTCGCAGTCTGCTTGGCGCGAGCCGCCACCTCGCGAGGCACGCCGGGTCGATTGGGACACTGTTCGGACTGGCAGTCGCCGATGAGGCCGTTCTTGGAGGCGTCCATTGGTCGGCGCAGAAGAGCGTTGGAGCGCAAGATCTGGGGAAAGCGATTTGTGACGTGCTGTCGATCGAGGACATGCGGACGCCCGCATCAGACGCGATCAAGCTGGAGTATGTGGCCCTCCGAGACAACTGCAACAAGGGGATCGTCTTTGGCACAGCGCAGCCGTTCTGGGTTCGTTCGACCGGTTACCCGGCGCAACTTGGCCGCTTGTCCCGCCTGGTGGTCGCCAATTTGCTCACTCAGGCGGACCGTCCCCGCTATCGCCGCGGGCCCGTTCATCCCGGATCCCTGCGGTTGTTCGACTTCGATCCGGCGAGCGCTCCCGATCCCCAGCTTCGTCCTCCCGAAGAGATCGAGGCTGCTGCGTCAACAAGCATCGAAAGCTTTGCTCGCGCGTTGCGCTGGCTGGCTCCCGATGCCGCAAGCCAGATCGAAGCGGTCGACCCTCAATTGCATTTGGGAAATCTCTCGCACATCCTTCAGTGGGTGGATGTCGCACAGGCCCGGCGCGGCGGCTTGCTGTTGGCGCTCGCGCTCCAATTGCATTATCGGGAGCACGGCGAATTCCCGGCGTCGCTGGATGAGCTAGTCAAGAACGGATATCTGAAATCGATCCCCGCTGATCCCTTCGGAAAAGGGGAAGCGTTCCACTACCGGCTCAACGGTGCGCCGTCGCGCGACGCCGTGTTATGGAGCGTCTACACGGACGGAATCGACAACGGAGGCGCCGATGTTCACGGTGGAAAAGGCGATTGGGCCATTCACGTGCGCGTTCCCGGCAC
>DASRXU010000618.1:0-25995 GCA_035687365.1 Planctomycetaceae bacterium
CATTTTGCAGCATTGTGGGTAGCGGAGCAAAGGGATCGGCGTCGAAAACGTCCCCCGCCTCATCGGCCGCGGCCGCCGCGCCCTCCCCGTGGCCCAACCCGTCGACCATCATCAGCGTCAATTCGCCGGGCCGTTCGGCGATACGCCAGCCATCGCCACATCGCACTTCATGCGGCGCCGGCCGGCTGACGGCACCCCAGGTGAAAGCGGTTTTCGGGAGGGGCTTGGATTTGTGGGTGACTCGCGAAAAGAGGATCGATCCGCCGACCTCCGATTCCGAAGAGGGCAAAGAGAAGACGTCCCACTCCGTCGAAAGCCGTCGCATGGCTCCCAGTCCCTCGCCGCGGCCTCCGCCCGTGGAATGGCCATCCTCCAGACAGCGCGCCACGTCGGGAATGCCGGGGCCGCGATCGACGGAGAGCATTTCGACCCAACCCGGGCTGTCGTCGTCTGCCGTCATACAGCCGACGATCATCTCTCCGCCCGTCGCGTAGCGTGCCAAGTTGGTCGCCAGCTCGGTCGCCACAATGGCCGCGTTGCCGGAATCGGAGGGGGACAAATGAGCATCGCCCGCGAGCTGATTGATGCGCCGGCGGACCTCTCCGACATGACTGGAGTCGGAAACGGGGATCACAACCTGCGTCGCCCTCATGGGTTGCGAAGCTTTATTTCCAGCGAGTGATTGTCACCCGCGTCCCATTGCCGATCTGGCTTTCGATCTCGAACTCGTTGACCAGCCGCTTGGCGCCCGACAAGCCCATGCCCATTCCGGTACCGCTTGTCCAACCGTCGGTCATCGCCAGTTCCAGGTTTGCAATCCCTGGGCCTTTGTCCGCGAAAGTGAGTCGCAGGCCCTTTTTTGTGCCGTCGAGGAGGCATTCCCAATGCAGCGAGCCGCCACCGCCATGGACCAGAGCGTTGCGCGCGAGCTCGCTAGCTGCCGTCACCATCTTGGTCTGATCGACCAGGCTGAAGGTCAGCTCCTGGCAGAGCTTTCGAACCATCTGTCGACCCAGCACGATTTCTTGTTCCGTGCTCAGGGGCAGATCGTCACTCTTCGTCACGTTCAACGTCGGCTTCCCTTAATTCCATCTTCCCGCGGAGGTAGTGCATGCCGCGTTCGACGTTGAGGGCCGTCTTCACTCCCGGCAATGACAGACCCAGTTCGACGAGCGTAATCGCAACGGCCGGCTGCATGCCGACGATGACCGTGTGTGCGTCCAAAATTCGGGCCATGCCGGAGATGTTCGCGATCATGCGGCCGATGAACGAGTCGACCATTTCGAGGGCCGAAATGTCGATCAGAACGCCCTTCGCGCCGGTCTTCTCAATTTTGGCGGTCAGATCTTCTTGCAGCGTCAGCGCGAGTTGATCGTGCATGTCGATCTGAATGGTGACGAGCAGAAACTCGCCCATCTGCAGGACAGGAATGCGATCCATAGGAATGCGGCCCGTTACACCTTGTGCTTGCTGACCACAAATCCCGATCGCTTGAGCGCGAGCGACAGGGCGTCGGCCAGGTTAGCTTTCGTCGTCACCCCCTGCAGATCGACGCCCAGGTGGACGATCGTCTGGGCGATCTGGGGGCGGACGCCGCTGATAATGCAATCGGCCCCCATCAGCCGGATGGCGGTCACCGTTTTGAGCAGGTGCTGGGCGACGAGCGTATCGACAGTCGGCACGCCGGTAATGTCGATAATCGCGATTTCGGCCCCCAGCTCGACGATCCGCTGCAGCAGGGACTCCATCACCAATTGAGTTCGGGCGCTGTCGAGCGTCCCGATCATAGGCACCGCCAATACCCCTTCCCACAGCTTGATGACCGGCGTAGACAGTTCCAGCAACTCTTCCTGCTGCCGATTGATCACCTCTTCGCGCGACTTTTGGAAAGCCCGCGCGGTTTGGAGACCCAACTTGTCCAAAAGTTCGGTCGCCAACCAGGTCTCGTCGGCCAGAGCCTCCGGTTCCTTGGAGAGTTCTGTCCTCAGCCGATTGAACAGCGGCTTCTTCAATGAAAAGACGAACATTGCCGTCTGGTCAGCGCTGAATCCCTGCATCACGCGCTGTTTCGACAGCTCTTCCAGAAAGCCACCGATCTCTTTCCAATGCTGCCCCGTTGTGTCGCTGATGTCGCCGGCCTGGGCCGCCTGTTGCAAGAGCGACAAGAATTCTTTGGCCTGCCCGCGGAGTTCCTTCTCACTGATGCGAGAGTCCTTACCCGAGCCGGACGCTTGCAGGTGGTGCATCCAGTCGGACAGCAAATCCTCTTCGTGTTTCTTCAATACGGCAGCAGTTCGCGATTGCGCTTTCGCCATTCATCAGTTCCTTTGCCGGGCTCTCTCGGCGGCAGACCGCTGGAGCACTCGAAAATGAAATTCGTTCGGAGACTTCTAGGTTGGACGGATTTCAGACCGGAGGTGGACCCGCCGGATGCTCTCACTAGACGACAAGTGCGATTCGAGGGCAGCAGCTTACGGTAGCCCCTTCCTTTAAGGCTATCAATGAAACCGCGCTCAGAACCAACCGAAGGTTCCCGCGACCGGCGCACTTTCTGTCGCTGACGGGACGCCCATATTTGAGTAGGCGCCCGTCTGCGGAGATTGGCTAATCCCGTATTCGTAGCTTGGCGGGACGTAACCCGTGCCGGAGTTCATCGGCGCGTAATTGGCAGGAGGAGCCGCATTGAATCCAGTGCCACCGTTATTGCCGTAGTACGGACTGTAGCCGTTGTAACCCGAGGTCGGCTCTCCGTTGCCGTTGGGATAGGTGTTGCCGTAATTGCCGTTGGGGTAGCTGTTGCCGTAGGCACCCAGGTTTGTGCCATAAAAATTGTTGCCGTAATTTGGATTGAAGCGGGCGTAATATTCAGCCGCGAAGGCCTGCCCAGGATTCGCAACTGACTGGTAGGCGGATTGCGGATAATTGGGCGCGTAGAAGCCGTTGGAAAGTCCTGTGTAAATCCCATTGGGATTGCCAGGAAACAAGCCCGTGCTGTACGAGCCGGTCGGGTACGCGCCGTTCCCGTAGCCATTTCCGTATAAGCCGTTGGCAGTCAGCGAAGTGCCGTAAGCGCCATTGGTTCCGTAGGCTCCTGAGAGATTCGGATTCCCAGTTGACCCGAAGGGCCCGTTTGCCATGCCAAACCGACTGTAGGCCGAGTTCGTGTTAAACGGAGAGTTGTTGTTAAACATGGCGGGCTGGCCGCCGGGTGTTCCCCCTGGCGTTCCCTGAGCGATACCTGCCCCACCGTTTGTTTGCGGCGTGGTGCCACCGGCGCCATTCATCGTGCCACCGGTGCCATTAACGTTTCCGCCCGGAGGACCAATTTGAGTACCAGGCGCAGGTGCTCCCGTGGAATTTAACCCTTGGGCTCCCGAATTTGGGATGCCGACACCCCTGCCGGGATTTCCGCCCGGTTGAGCCGGCAGGCGAGTCGCGAATCCCAAGAGGCCCAAACCTGCCAAAGCCGCCACGCTGAATTTCAAAAATGACCGTTTCATGGTTGTCTCCCTGGGTGGGCCCCGATCTGTGGGACCCCAAATCGCTGACTCCGCAGAGAGGGAGGTGCAATTCCCGTTCCGGAAAGAGAATGGCCAGGACGCGAGAGTATTCTGCTCGCGCGATGCGGGAGCGAAATCGTTGCCGCGTTCTGCTTGCCGAGTCGATGACTCTGTCGCCGCTCGGTTGGGCGCCGCAGTAAAGAACGAGCACGCCAAAGGTGCGCCGCGGCGTCTACTCCGGCGCTCGGCATCGCTCGAACTCGAGCGCACCGTGGTCGATCAGCGTTAGACCGCGCCGTGGACTAGCGAACGACGCTCTCGGGCTGCGCGGGCTCCCGCCGCTGTCCGCGCATGCCGCCGCCAAAGAGCTTCATCGCTTCGGCGAGAATTTTGGTGCGCGCGTCGGGCGAAAGCTTTGCTGATTGCCACTCTTCCATGAAGGAGCGCATTAACGACCCGCCCATTCGCCGCTGGGCATTCTTCCCGTCAGCCACCGTTTGAAACAGAGCGAAACACATTTCATCGCTGGTGTCGTTTCCGAACAGCACGCGATGCGGCGGCCGATGCGGGTTGAACGGATTGGCCGCCGAGTTGTCGTAAACGGCTTCAATCGTGACCTTGGTTCCCTTCGGCAGCTTCACCGGCTCGCGATAGACGTACGCGTCCTGCCAGAAAAAGTTCCAATCCTTGATCCAGATCAACGGCTTGACGCTTTTGTCCGGCAGCGTCGCGGTGATTTTCATCTCCTTGCCGATCAGGTGCATGTGCGGAAAAACCGAATTCAACGTGCAGTCGACCGGCAACGTCACTGTGGAACCGGTGCGATACCGCGACTCGCCGGGCGGGATCTCAATTACCAGCGTGCCCAGCAGCAACGGGGCGCGCGAGATGACTTTTTTGACCGGCTTCTTTGCGAGATAAAGCGCGATCTTCGATTGGTCGGACTCCACTTTGCCGGTCGGGTGCAGATGCAACTGCACAACCAGGTCGGCGCTCTTATCGAGAGCCACGCCGACGTCCTGCGGATAAAAACGCGGCGTCATCCCCGGCGTCCAGACGCCGAGAATGCCGGTAATCGACGCGTCGATCGAGCCTGAGGTGCGCCAACCTGGTTCCGGCGTTTCAGCGTCGCGAGCCCGAGCTCCGCCGCGCGTATCAATCGCCACGATCGCATGGTGCACAACCGACGGATTACCGGCCCGAAATTCGAACCCGACCACCTGTTCGTCCTTCGCCAGGTTCAGCGGCATCACGAAATGCTGAAAGATATCGGGGCCGTCGGCCGGAACCGTATAGCGGACCGGAACTGGGACGACGAGATCGGGCGTACCGAGCCGCCAGCCGCTGGGGAATTTCGGTTGAGGCGGCAGGTCGGCCGCGTTTCCTTCGGGTGCGCCGTTCTCGGCCCACGCCTGGACCAGCGCGATCTCGCGCTGCGTCATTCGCCGCTCGTCGAGGAACTGGCCATAGTGAACGTCGGCTCGCCACGGCGGCATCAACCGGCGCTCGGTGACGCGTGCCAATCCTTTCGCACGCTTGGCCGCGTCTTGATAAGTCAGCAACGAGAATGGAGCGACTTCGCCCGGCCGGTGACATTCCGCGCAATGCGCGAACAGGAGCGGCGCGATGTCTCGCGCGTAGGTGACTTGCGCGGAGGCATCTTTTCCCTTCGGAGTCTCGAACGGGCAACCGACCGCCTCGGTCCGCGCCGTCGCAACGGGTTTTCCCTCGCCTACGGCCGTCAGCGCATCGCACAGATCCCGACGCGATGGCTCGGTGCGACGCTTGTCGATGTCGGCGTAAAGATCGTCGATCCGCCCGGCGTACTTGAGAGCCCCCAGTGAATCGACGACGAATGCTTGCGGCACGTGATCGGGTTTGAACAAACCGGCCAGCTCGCGCGATGCGTCGAACAACACGGGAAACGCCACGTGGAATTCGTCGACAAATTTCACCGCGTCGGCCCGCGTCGCGGAGGAGTCCGACACGACACCATAGAACGCCAGCTTGTGCTCCGCCGCGGCCTTCGCCAACCGGTTGAGTTCGGGAACGTACTGCCGCGAGATCGGACACTCGGTCGACAGAAAGACGAAGGCATTCCCCCGAATGTCAGTCGCTGCCAGAACGTGCCGTCCGCCGCGCACGTCGAGCATTTTCAGCTCGCTCAGGTCGACCTTCGCCGGCTCAGCCGCCCGGGCCGCGCAAGCCGAACTGATAGCGAGCATGAAGGAACAAAGGCCCACCACCAGATCCTGCGTTCGGATTCGCATGCTCGGCAAACCTATCGAAGTAGACTTTGGAACTATTGACCCGCGGACTGACGGCACTCAGATGAGTTTACAGATTCAACAGAGGCATGGTTTCATCTGTTTTAGCCCATTTGGCAACGGATAAGAACCTAGTTGGGATCAGCAGGAGCCAAGTAATTACAGTCCAGACGCGCTGCGCTCGAACAACTGCCGAAGAGATTGGCTGTAATCGACGTACGGCGTGCGAGATGGCGGCCCCGCTGCATAATGATAGACCGACTCGCGCGGGTCCAGGGCGAGGCCGACGACCGTCGAGCCGACTGTGCCCCAACCTTCGCCCTCGAGACAGATGCCCGGCAAGTTTCCCTCCGCCGGCAGTCGGCAGATCTCTCGGGCCCGTTCGATGCAGTGAGTCCAACCGCCGTCCCGCTCCGCGCTTACCATCTCTTCCACTAGTCTCTGGGTGCGCTGAACGCGAGGATCATCGCCGGCATCCAAGTGTCCGTTGCCAATGGTGTGAACCCCCGGCTTCAACTCGCGCCAGAGCGATTCGTCGGCGTGTTCGAACACGTCGGCCGAGTAAGGCGCCAACACGATCAAGTTGAAGCCGGCGTACGCCCCCGACGCCAGTTCACCCAACAGATGTTCGTCTGCGGCACCTTCCAAGACATCGCGGCAGAGCAACCCGCGCGAACGTGGATTTTCGGGCACAGAGGCGGTCTTGCGATTGGTGACGGCCGCGAGCAACCCGTGCTCGTTCACGCCGAGCCAGGTCCCCCCTGCCCTTTGGTCGGCTCCGCCAAACCATCGACTGCCGTTAGGAGTCGTCGACTCAAAAATCCGGGGTGAAAGTGTCAGCCGCCCAGTCGACTCGTCCCGATTGGTGAGCACGAAAATCGGACACTCGGGGAGGACACGATAGGCGACCGAGAAAATGCACATGAGCTTTGATTTATTGTCGACGCGAAAGCGGCCCGCTGCTTAGCCGCGCAGCAGTTTCGCCGCTCTGTCGCGATCTTTCGTGCTGTCGAAGGCCAGGATCACCGAGCATTTGCCGCCGGCCCCCGACACGGTGACGCCGCGCAGATTGATGCCGGCTTCCGCCATGCGGGTGACGATTGTCTCGGTCGTTCCCGGTTTGTCCGCGGCCTCGACTCGCAGCCCCGGTAAGTCCGCTTTGACAAATCCGGCCGCCTTTGCCGCTTTGGTCTGTTTGGCCCCCGTCACTCCCGTGAAAAAGACGTGACCCGTGCCGGGCTTGTCGGGCTGTCGACGGGCGATCACAAACGCAAAATTCGTCCCCGCGTCGACGACCGGGGCCAAGGCCGCGGCGAGTCCGCCGATCGCGTCGCGGACTTCTCCCGACCAGAAGTCGATTTTCTCTACTTTGTACTTCATGGTTTTGTACTTCATGGCTGAGCCTCCGAGTTGCCGCGCTTTTTGCCGCTCCAGCATGCGATTTGGTGGGCCGCCGCGTCAATCGTCGTTTTTTTGGAAGGCCGTTGCCGTTCACGCCGATATTTCGCCGGCGGGCGGTCGCTCCTAAGATTGTCAGCCGTCGAGCGAACATGCGTGTCGGATGAGAGGAAATTCCGATGTCTGACCAGCTTTTCAGCCTCGCCGGCATTGCGACACTCGGCTGGGTGCTGCTGATTCTCTTGCCACGCTGGTGGGTCACCCGGCGGATGGCCGAGCTGGAAGTCTTCCCCGTTTACCTGGCGGTGCTCTACCTCGTGGGGATCGTGCCGCTCCTGGTCGCGATGGGGCCGGGAATCATCCGGGACTTCGGTAACGCCGACGGCGTCGCCCGGCTGCTCGCGGTCCGCAACCTGGCGCTGATCGCGTGGATCCACATCCTGGCCTTCGACCAAGTCGTGGGGGTGATGATCTACCGGGACAACATGCGTCACGGCTACGTGCACGTAGTCGTGCAGTCGATCGTGCTGGCCTTCACGTTTCTGTTTGGCCCCGTCGGTTACCTGGCCTATTCGATATTGCGGGCCGTTGCTCGCAGGCGGAGGGACCTGGCCGCGGGCGACGTGTGGAGAAAGGTCGAACGCTCCGACGTCGCCGCCGCCCGACAATTGCCGCGTGAGCCAGTCACTCCGCGCTCGGCTCTTGCGCTACTCTTCGCCGCCTGGTCGAGAGAGCGGGCCCTGTTCGCCCTTGGCGTCGTGGGCTTGGTGCTCGGGGCGCTCGGCCTGGTAACCATCGCGCTGCGCGGGCGGATCGTCGCTCCCGAAGGGGATCGCGTCAAAGCTGTCAGTTTTGACGTCGCCATCGCCCTTTACGTGCTCACGATCGCGGTTCTCTTCGACGCGGCCCCGTTCACCGAGCGCTGGCGGCGTGTGTGGCGGGGATGGCAGGTGACGCTCGGCATACTTTCGTACGGGATGGAAAGCATCCAAATTGCACGAGGCATTGATCCGCGGTTCTCAGTGCACGGTTCCGTGCTCGACAAACTCGGCGGCGGGTTCTTTCTTCTGATCGCGACGGCTCTCCTCGTGTTGTTCGCAATCTTGTTCGTGAAAATTCTCCGAACTCGCGCGATGATCGATGCGAACTTGAAGTTGGCGATTGGCTACGCCGGCGGCGCGACGATGGTTGGCTTTAGCACCGGCTACTTGATGACGGCCGTCGGCGGCTCGCGCTATGGAGTGGCCGGCAACATTCTGCCGCTGCACGCGCTGGGGTTCCACGCGCTGCAAGCCCTGCCGATCGTCGCGCTGCTTTTCGTCTGGGCCGACACTGAGTCAGCCGCCGCACGCCGCTGGATTCATCTGGCCGGCCTCGCCTGGATCGGAGCGTGCCTGGCCGTCGCCGCGCAGCTATTTGCCGGCAGAGCACCGCTCGCACCATCGGCGGCAGACTTCGCGGCGGCCGCGTTGATCACGGTCTGGGCGATCGCGATGGCGCGGGGAGCGTTCGCGTGGCACTCGGCGATGCGCGTTCGAGCTGACGTTGCACAACCCGAGGTCGTGCTGGCGCAAAGTCGGTGACAGTGCAGAACGCGTAGGCGGAAGAAAGGCAGGTCAGCAGGAGGTTCACCGTCCCTTCGAAAGAGATCGGCCGCTCACCTACCAGGTGAACGTCACGGCCAATGTCTGGCCCGCCCCGACGGTGATCGGCTGGGTGAAGACGATTTCCGTGCGGCGCCGGGCCTGTCGCAATTGCGCGCTCGGCGATTGGCCCTCCCATTCGACGCGGACGCGCGGCGATTGAGCCGTCGCGGGTAGCTCGGTAAAGAACTCCTGGAGTCGCACCTCGCCGTGATTCACGACGATGCGGTTCGTCTGGGAATTCGATTGGCGACGCTGTTCGAGCGTGCCCCAGCCGGCTGCTCCCGTGAAGAACGCTCGGAAATTCTCGACCTGCCAGCGCGGGGCAAATCCGAGTCGTCCGGCCGGCCCGTCGTACACAAAGCCGGAGAGAGCGATCAGGCAGCCCCAGCAGGCCAGCGCCCTCGCGTAGTGGTCGCCGCATTCAACTTCGTTCCAGGGATTGTGCCGCTTGCCGTCGTAGCGATCGTCGATGCCGCGCAGGATGCTCAAACCCTCGCGAATCAGGCCGCGATGTAAAAAGGCCGAGGCGACCTGGTACTCGATGCCCGTCCAAACTTCGTCGCGATACAGCACGGGCTCGGCCATGCGACCGCCTTTGGGCCACGTGCAAGTAAAGAGGCCTGCGTCACCCGGCCGTGCAAACCAGCGCTGCGGCGGATGAGCCTGACTTTGGGCCGCAACGTTGGGCGCCCAGTTGTAGCGGTAGACGGATTTCAGCGCCGTTTGAATCCGATCGGCTGGATACAAATCGCCGAGAGCCACCTGGTCGGCCCACGTCTGGCCGAAGAGCTGATCGGCCAAGCAGCCATCGCCGTACTGAAACTTCGGCGAGTCGCCGGGCGGAATCCGCTGCACGAAGTACTCGCCGTTCCAAAGATGCTTGACCGTCCAGCGGCTGCCACTCTTCGCGATCTCGCGGCAGCGCTGAGCAAACTCGCGATCGCCCATCAGGTCGGCCATCTTAGCGGCTGCCATTAAGGCCGCCAGATAGAGCGCACCGACGAACGTATTCGGCCCGACGAAGTCGAGGTCATACGTGTTCCACTGCCGATCCTCGATCACGCCGTCGTCGTTCTTGTCGCGGCTGAGTTCGTATTCCATCACCTGCTTGATCTTGGGCCAGTGCTCGGCGAGGAATGTCTTGTCGGTCGACGTCAGATGCTCGCGATAACACTTGAGCACGGTGCCACATTGCCCGTCGGCCGCGTAGGGCTGCGACGGATTCTCGCCGCGAAAGCCGACTCGCCCCGTCTTGGCATCGAAGCCGACGCTCAGATCCTGCATGACACGAGCGCTGCGTTCCAGCTCGGGAAACAGCCGGGCCATCCCCTGCGCGTAATTCCAAACGTGCGTGCAGGTGCCGTCACAGCAGCCGACCCCTTCCCACGCCCAAAAGCGGCCGTTGCGTCGCCACTGCACCGTATTGGTCGCCAGCGTGCTGATCGGCATCATCAGCCGCGTGAGCAGCCAGTGCGGGAGCGTGCTGTCGAAATACGTGTCGCGGAAGAGCCGCGTAACCTGGATCAGTCCGTCGAGGTTCTCCTGCAGATGTCGGGCGACGCTCGAGACGTTCGGAAACCAATTGGCGTACATTCGCCCGTGCTCACCGCCGACAAAGTGCCAGCAAAGCAGGAACGTGACCTCTTTTTCCGCGCCAGGCTCGAGATCGAATTCGCTCACCAAACCCGCGTCGGGACTGGTCGCACCAAGCGGGAACTCGTGCGTCGCCGGCGCTGAGTCGAGGTGCTGCGTGTCGGCGGCGCTACGAAATTGGTGAAACTGCGCGGCCGCACCGCGCGCCTTTTCGTCTAGTACACCCAACAACAGCGAGCCGAAGTCGGGTTGCTGATCGAGCCGCGGCACGTGCATACCTTTCGGCGGCGCGTCGGCAAAGAGGATGTCATCGACGTTGATGTGTCCCCAGCCGCCTGTTGCGCGGTCGACGATCTGCAACGTGGCCTGCTTTCCGACGAGTTCGCCGACGTCCCAGAAGTCCCAGAGCAGCTTCTCATTGTCTTTGCCGGTGGCCGTGCGGACGACTTTTCCACCGCTGAGCAAATTGAGACACGCGACATCCGGTCGATTGCCGCCACCAATCCGGAATTGAATGTAGGGCCGCCGGATCGTGAATTCGGGCGAAGTCAGCGCGCCTTGCGAATCGTCGCCGTGCAGAAACGTATTGACGAGTCCCTGGCCGCCGAAGCCGCTGACCTTTTGCTGACCGGGCAGCGTGCCTTGCGCCGGTTTCTCACCGAAGGCCGTTCCCGTTGCCTGCCATTTGCCGTACGAACCCCCTTCGAAGTTGGCGAAGATCTCGGGCTCGCGAAGTTCACCCTCGGCCGGCCGCGGCGCTTCGGCGATGGTCATCACCAGGCTCGTCAAACCGGGTGAGCGCGTGATGCGGTTGTGGCGAACCGCGCGATACCGCCCCACGTGTCGTTGCCCAACCGGATTCTGAATCCAGCTTCTCAATGCGGCACGGACTCGCTTTGGCGAGACGTTCTTCACGCGAAACCGCAGAATCGTCCCCGGCGTGGCCGACTGCCGCGCGTCCAGCGGGACGAACGGACTGAAGGCTTCGAGCACAACCTCAACCGGGTCGGCATCCCCTTCGGCCGTGCGATAGCGAACGGTGCCGATCGGATATTCGCCCGTGAATTCAATCCGCGGAAATCCGCGGCGATCGAGCGTGCGATAAAGGGTTCGCCCGCCCGCAGGAGTGATCGCCAAGCCGAACCCCTGTTCGACCGGCGAAGGCGGCGTATACGTCCGGTAACAGTCGTCGCCGTAGCCGGTGAAGCGATCGACGTTGAAAATGCCCCACTCGGCCAGCGTGCCATCGCCGCGGAGATAAAGCTGCCCGGCACAAATCCCGCCAACGGGCATGCCGATGCAAGTCAGCTCGTCGCCCGTATAGACCTTCTTCGATCCCTTCTCGTACAAGCCCTTCACCCAGGTGGTGTCGAGACCTTTATCGGGCGGAATGTGATGCTTGCCCTCACGGATCGGGGCCGCTTGGGAGTCGCAACAATCACTCAAAACCGTGAGCGCAAGCGAGCCGGCGCCTGCGGCGAGAAAATTGCGCCGCGACAAGTTGCCGCTTCCGTCCGTTGGCGAATTTCTCGAATCCTGCGACTCGATCGACATTCTTGAAGCTCGTCGGATTGAGGAGTTCTCTCGATCGGCGCATCCTGACGCATCTCGTCCTTTCCGTCAAACATCCTCTGCAAACGCATCGCCGTCGTCATCCAAGCCCGCGTAAACACTTTCGACAAACTGCTGATCCTCGTCGGACATCTCCAGACTTTGCCGGTACTGGAGCGCTTCGGCATCGGCGATGTAGTCGATCTCGCCGTGATGTTCCTTGACCACGCTCGCGATCGTGGCGATGTCGGTTTTGAAGAATTCCTTTCGAGGGTTCGCCTTGTTGATGCGGAGCTTAAACAGTTTGCGGTGGAGAGCGCACTCTAAAGTGGGGGCATCCTTGCACGAGATCATCATATGAACATCAAATGGAAACGGAACCGAGGCACTTCCCAGTTCTTTGACTCGGTCGTGCGGATCGAGTCGCCGCGTCAACCCGACCTTAAAGACTCCATCGCCGAATGAGCCGATGTTCGAAATGACGTAGACATGACCGGCCTTGGTCAGTTGTGCTTGCGACACCGCCCGCTTCTTTTCCTCCGCCTCGGCAAGTCTGGCCTTCAGTCGCTCGACCTCTTCGCTGTACTGGCCGCGTGCATCTGCCAAAGCCTTTTCCAAGGCCACGTTGATTGCCTCACGCTCGCGCTCAAGTTGGGCGAGCTCCCGATCAACTTCGCGTTGCCTCAGTTGTTCTTCGCGTATTTGAGCCTTGATCCTTGCTTGCTCTTCGCGCTCGAATGCGGCTCTGACCACCCTCTGATACTCTTCTCGCAATTCCGTGTGCAGCTGCGACTCGTAGGGTGCGGGCACATCGAAGCCGATTCCACGGCAACGGTCGATCACATCTTGCAGACGCTGTTTGCAGCTTGCGAAATTGTGTGCATTGAGAGACGAGCCCAGCCATTTGACATTCTCTTTCAAATAGCGAGCGCCGAGGTCCTTCACCTTCAAGTCTAAACTCTCTTGCGTCTTACTCTGCAGCTCTTGATCCAACTTCAGCTTCCGCACATGTAGCTCTAAATTGTGGAGGTCTCGCTTCACGATCGCGTTTTCCTCTTGCAGCTCCCTGTAAGGGACGACCGAAGAGGCTAACGCAGCTTCGGCTGCTTTGAATTGTGCCAGTTCCGTTTCGAATGCCGCCCTCTTTGCACTGTATGCCTGAGACGCGATCTCGAGTGTTTGGGAACGTGCCCGATGCTCCTCTCTTAGCTCCCGCAGCCTCTTACGCCGAGCCTCGAGAATTATAAAGACGCAGAACGCACCGCCAGCCATTCCTAACAGCGCCACAACGATGTATGCCACCGGAGATCACCTTTATGCGTGCGGGCTACCGATGCCGCCCCAGAAGCACAAATGAGACGGCCGCCCCACACTTTGGGCAGTGCCTTTTCTCCAAAAACTTTGCCTTGGGCGCTTTAGCGACAGCACCACAAGTCGGGCATCTTGCCGTCGTTGCTTCGCTCATGTCGGTGGTGAACGACAGGCGATAGGAGCTGTCGGCCGGCACTCGGACAATCAGCCCGATCTCCTGCCAGGCTTCGGCCAGTGCTCGCCACTGATCTTGGTCTCCACCAAATTCAGTTCGGAGCTTGTCCTGTCGCACTTCTCTACGCAACTCGATCTGATTCCACAGACGATGAGCGTCCCACATCACGGCTCGAGCCTTAGCCAGACCGTGCTCAAAATTGATATCTGCGTGCTTTGCGATTCGCTTCTGGCCCTTCAACCGCGATTCGAGGTTATCCAAGCTTTCGGCATCAAAAATTAGCGGGGCGTAGTGCAGCACCAAGTCGATGCCTTCAAGATTAAACGACTCCTTACTCTCCTTCTTCCGCTCATATTGGATCGTCCCATCGATGTGCTCCCACGAGCAGGCTGCAAATCGCATCGCTTGATGGAACGCCTTCTGTTTCAATGCCGCCTTTGCATTCGAAATGTGCTCGTAGTATGCGTTCCTGTGGTCCTCCAATTCTGAGTTTTTCATTGCAATATCGCCAAGTCCTGCCCTAGTCAGCCCGAAGAAGCTGAATGCGAACGATCGTACTCGTGCCAGATCGGGTGGGCAACAAATTACCTATTCATACTGTCGAATGTGGCGCCTCGAGCCCCACGCTGCTGGGGGAAGCGGCCTAGGCCGGATCACAACGCCTGATAGCCACGCTCCCTAACGGGCGCGGCTCCGAATCGAGCGGCCGTGAGCGTCGTCTAGCCCCGTTGATTTGCTCTCGCGACTCCGTTGTGTTACGGCATAGGTGCTGCGTTGTCGGTGCGTCTCGGAATTTTACCGCCGGTCGCCGCGGGCCGGCTTTTCGAAGCTCTTTGCAGGAAATCAACAAGAGGAGACGTTATGCGCTTGACCGTTTCCGCGTTCGGATTGTTGCTTGTTGCTGGGGCGGCTTCGTCGGCCCTGGCCGTGCAGCCGACTGACGGGTATTTCACGGCCCATGACGGCGTCAAAATTCACTACCTCGAAGCGGGCAACAAGAATGGCCCTGGGGCTCCCGTCGTTTTGATTCACGGGTACACCGGCACGGCGCTGGGCAACTGGTTCACCAACGGCATTGCCGACGCGTTGGTCGGACGCCATTGGGTCGTCGCCATCGATTGCCGCGGACATGGTAAGAGCGACAAGCCCCACGATCCGGCGAAGTACGGTCCGCAAATGGCGCAAGACGTCATTGAACTGATGGATCATCTCAAAATCGAAAAGGCCCACATCGGCGGCTACTCGATGGGCGGCTTTATCACCGGCCAACTGCTGGCGACGCATCCGGAACGCTTCGTAACGGCGACCTTCGGCGGTTCCGGCGTGCCCGAGGTCGAACAAGAGTGGAAGGATAAAGTTCCGGCCGACAAACCTGGACCCGATCCGAAAGAGGCCGAGGCTTCCTCGAAGCTGCGAGGCAGCCCCGACCGCGATGCCGAGGCGCTGGCTGCGGTTCGTCAGTACCCGTGGAAGCCAGAGCAACGGGGCAAGATCGATCTGACGAAGATCAAATTCCCCGTCCTGGCGATCAACGGCGAGTTCGACAAGCCCAACGCTAAAACGCATCGCATGCAGCGCGAATTGGTGAACTTCAAGGCCGTCGTCCTGCCTGGGAAATCGCACCTGACGGCGATCATGCCGGGTTACATTCCGAAAGAGTACATCGAGACTCTAGCGGCGTTCATCGACGCGAACGATCGGCAACCGTGATTGGCGATCTGAAGTTACGGGGCGTGCGTTGGCTGGTGCTGATCGCTGCTACTTGCTTCGTCGCGACGGCGCCAGTTTTCGCCGCGCCGCCAAAACGCCTCAATGTGCTCTGGATCTGCGCGGACGACCACGCGGCCTACGTGCTGGGTGCGTACGGTAACCGGCGCGTTCAGACTCCGAATCTCGACCGCCTCGCGGCCGGCGGTATGCGGTTCGACCGCGCGTTCTGCAATTCGCCGGTCTGTACGGCCTCGCGGCAATCGTTCATCACGGGCCGCTATCCGCGGACGCTCGGCGTGACACAGCTCAACACGCCGCTGCCGGCCGGCGACGTCACGCTGGCCGAGTTGCTCGGTCAAGCCGGCTACCAGACGGCTGCGTTCGGCAAGATGCACTTCAACAGTCGGCTGACGCACGGCTTCGAGAAACGGCTCGATCTGGAGGATTTTGCGTCAGGGCTGGCCGCGCGGGGTGCGACAAAGATTGCGCGCGACGTCCCAGTCCAACCGCGGTGGCGTCCGTTCAAGGATCCGGCCCGAATTTGGCTGAACGCGGCGACTCTTCCGGTGGGTGCCGTCGACGCCGACATGTCGGGGACTTATTTTGCGACGCAGGCCGGCCAATTCTTGAACGAGGCGCGGAACAAGCCGTTCTTCTTGTTTGTCAGTTTCTACGAGCCGCATTCGCCGTTCAATTTTCCGATCGAACATCGCGGCCGGTTTGATCCCAAGCAATTCGACGTTGCCTCTGTTGAGCAATCAGACGAGTGGCAAATCCCGGCCGTCTTCCGCGATCTCACGCCGCGGGAGAAACAGGGAATTGCCGCGGCGTACTACACGTCGGTCGCGTTTCTTGATCAGAACGTGGGTCGGGTGCTGGCGGCGCTCGAGAAATCGGGCCAGGCCGACAACACGCTGGTGATCTACACGGGTGATCACGGTTATTTGCTGGGCCAACATGGGCGATTCGAGAAGCACTGCAGTTACGAGGAAGCCATTCGAGCGCCGCTTTTGATTCGCTGCCCAGGCCAAGTTCGTGCCGGCTCGTCGACTGGGGCGCTGGTTGAGTTCATCGACATCTTGCCGACC
This sequence comes from Planctomycetaceae bacterium, assembly GCA_035687365.1. GTDB lineage: Bacteria > Planctomycetota > Planctomycetia > Planctomycetales > Planctomycetaceae > DASPSM01. The sequence continues at coordinate 16,240 of DASRXU010000618.1, forward strand.
GTGCTCGATTTCTGCGGCGTGCCAACTCCCGCCAACATCCAAGGCCGCTCACTCCGCTCTGTACTGACTGGCCGGACAGCGACGCATCGTCCGCAAGTCTTCGTCGAATATGCCCCCAACGACGAAGCGGCTGTGCGCGATGACCAATGGAAGTTGATCTACGAACGGGGCCAACGTCGCCGCACCGATGGCTACGACACCGGGCTGCCCCTGCCGGGGCGCAAAATCCGCCTCTACGACGTGGCAACCGATCCGAGCGAACTGACGGACGTGGCCGCACGTCCGGAAAATAGAGACCGCGTACAACGAATGCTTGCGCTCTTGGCGGAACATCTCCGCGCGACAGCCCGCGAGCCGGCGCCGATTTCCGGCTCCGCAGACGTGCTTGATCAGCTCGACACGCTGGTACAGCCCCACGACGTCGGGCCCGCGGTCACGCGTTAGATCACTGGTCCTGAAGAATCTCGGCCTCTCAATACGACCGACTTGCCCTGCGTCTATGCGTGAAACCAAACCCATGACCGACGACGAACAAGCAATCCGCGATCTCATCAGCACTTGGTTGCGGGCCAGCGCTGCCGGCGACACGGCCACAGTGCTGAGCCTGATGGCCGACGATGTTGTATTTCTCGTTCCCGGCACGAAGCCCTTCGGAAAGAAGGAGTTTGCAGAGGCCCACGGCGGGCTCGCTCAGTTCCGCATGGAGGCAACCTCCTACGTGCGCGAGGTTCACGTGACAGGCGATTGGGCTTACTGTCGGACCGAGCTGACCGTCGTCATCACGCCAATCGCTGGCGGCTCGCCCATCCGGCGCAGCGGTCCTACGCTAAGCATTCTGCGAAAGCTCGCGGACGACCGTTGGGTGCTGGCCCGCGACGCCAACATGCTCACCGTCGAGGCGGCGAAGCCCTAATCCTTCACCGTCGGGTGGCTAACCTCGCGGTGACAGCTAAAGCCGTCGCGAAGCAAGCAGCGACTGCAAAGAAGTGATATCGGCGGGTTTGACCAGGTGATGGTCGAAGCCCGCGTTCTGCGCGCGACGCCGATCTTCTTCCTGGCCCCAGCCGGTGAGCGCGATGAGGGTCACGTCGTCGAATTCGGTCCGTTGACGGACGCGTTTGGCAACCTCGTAACCGTCAATCTCGGGCATTCCCAAGTCGAGGAGCACCACGGCTGGGTGAAATTCTTCGATCGCCGACAATGCTTCCGCGCCGCCGTAGGCGACATCCACTTCGGCTCCGAGGAACTTCAACAGCGTTTGCAGGCTGTCGGCTGCATCGCGATTGTCGTCGACGACGAGAATCCGCTGGGCCGTGAGTACCGTCGCGCGGCGTTGAGGGCCGGCAGGATTCGAGCCAGCGTCCTTTTCGACGGCGAGAGGCAGGTGAACCAGGAACTCACTGCCCTGCCCTTCACCGTCACTTTTCACATCGACGCGGCCGCCGTGCATCTCTACGAGGCTGCGAACTAACGTCAGGCCGATACCCAAGCCACCATACGAGCGTCCCCCAGCCCGATCGACTTGCGTGAACATGTCGAAAATCCGGGATTGCATGGCGAGCGGGATTCCAATTCCGTTGTCGCGAACCGAAATCAGAGCCTCGCCGTCGACGACACGCCCACTCAGCCAGATTTGTCCACCGTCGTTGGTGTACTTGGCCGCATTGTTGAGCAAGTTGGCGATCACCTGCACCATTCGCACCGGATCGACATCGACGAAGATCGGCTCGGTGGGAAGGGAAATCGCGAGTTGATGGTGCGCCGATTCGACTAGAGGTGCACTCGTTTCGACCGCGCTCCGCACGAGGGCCGCCAGCTCGATTCGCTTGGGTCGCAGCTCGATCTGTCCACGCGTGATCCGCGACAGTTCGAGCAAATCGTCTACCAGGCGCACCAAGTGACCGAGTTGTCGCTCCATCACGTCGTAGAGCCGAGTCGCGTTCTCATCTTGCGTATTGCCGAGCCGCAGAATGTGCAGAGAGTTTCGAATCGGTGCAAGGGGATTGCGAAGTTCGTGAGCCAAGGTTGCCAGAAACTCGTCCTTCCGTCGGTCGGCGATCCGCAGGGCCTCCGCCGTGCGCTCACGTTCGATCAGGTGCCCCCGCACCTGGAACTGTCGCGCCCGCGCGCTCAGAGCGGCCCGCGCGGCGCTGACCAAAGTGTTCACGCGCGTCGGTCGTTCCAGCAGCGTCACATTGCCCAAAATGTCCAACGCCTGGGTGACCGCGGCCGACTCCGCCCCCTGCCGGGTCAAAAACAGAATCGGCAGGTCGGACCAGGGGGGCTGATTACGCAAATAGTTCGCCAACTCCACCGCCTGACCGTCGATCAGCACTTCTTCGGCCAAGAGCAGCGCGCCTGCGCCTTCTTCCAACTCTTCGAAGACGCACGGGAGATCTGGGCAAATGCAGGACGCGATTTGGGCCCGGGCCAGAATGTCACGGGTCAGCACGGCATCCTTGCTTGTCGACAGGAAGATCACCAGTCGACGTTCTCGGTCCTCAGCCGCCCGATCGCTCACGCTTGTTGCCCTTTCGATCCATCGGTCGGGCCTTCCATGATTGGCACGCCCGTCAGCACGCCGCGGAACTCGCGAAGAGGTTGGCCAATGGTAATTCGCCCGGTGCTCAGAGTAAATTCGCGAATGGTTCGCTCGTGCCCGCTCCCCCGCTTCTTGACGACGGAGATTGCCTGGCGCACTTCGCCCTTGGCTTCAAAATAACGTAAGAGCAAAACGGCGTCCGCCAAGTAGCTCGCGTCGACCGGCGTCGTCATGTTCATGCCGATCAGGCCCTGATGAGCGCCGATCAGCAACGTGGCCACGCCCTGTTGATTCAGGTACATCAACAATTCATGCAACTGCACCGCGAGGAACCGCTCTCCGGGCATCGCATTGAGATAACCGTTCAAGCTGTCGATGACCACGACCGACGCGTGATCGATCTCGACGGCCCGGCGGATCGCGTCGGCAAATTCCCCCGGAGAGAGTTCGGCCGGGTCCACTTGCTGAATCGCCACGCGACCTGACTCGAGTGCGTGCCTAAGCTGAATGTGCAGTCCATCGGCTCGGGCCAACAGAGTTTCCCGGTTCTCGTCGAAGATGAACATCGCAGCGTTCTCTCCGCGCTCGGCGGCCGCCGCGCAGAACTGGCTGGCAAGAGTCGATTTGCCGGTGCCGGCCGCACCGACGATCAGCGTACTGGTGCCACTTTCGAGGCCGCCCCCCAATAGCGAGTCCAGCTCCGCGATTCCGCTGACGAGTCGTCGCTGGGGTACTTTTTCGCGGTGCTCGGCCGCGACGAGGCGCGAAAAGACCTCCAGGCCACCGCGTCGAATGCAAAAATCGTGATGGCCCCCTCGAAACTTCACCCCCCGATACTTGATCACGCGTAGTCGCCGGCGTTCGGCTCCGTACTCGGGATTCATCTGCTCGAGGTTCAGTACGCCGTGAGCAATGCTTTGCACCTGGTGATCGAGATCGACAGTGACCATGTCGTCGAGCACCAGGACGGTGCAGTCGCGGCCGCTCAGGAAATGTTTGAGCGCGAGAATCTGCCGACGAAACCTCAGCGAGTTTCCTGCCAGTAACCGCAACTCGGAAAGCGAATCGAATACGGCCCGGCGGGGCTTTAGCCTTTCCACGTCGCCGAAGATGGCCTTCATCGTCTCGCCGAGTTCCACCTCCGACGGGTGGAACATCGTGTACTGCTCGTCTGGTCGCAGATCTTCTTCCGAGGGGCCGCCGGCTCGAATGGTAATCCCATCCAGCGACCAGCCATGCGAGGCAGCGATCGCCCGAGTTTCCTCTTCCGTCTCCGACAAAGTGACGTAGAGAACCGGTTCGCCCGCGCGGGCTCCCTCCATCAGAAACTGCATCGCGAGGGTCGTCTTGCCAGATCCGGCCAAGCCCTCGACGAGATACAGCCGGCTGCGCGTCAGGCCGCCGGACAGTATCTCATCCAATCCAGCGATGCCCGTTTTGGCCCTCGACTGCTCCGTCGTATCAGCATTGGTTGGCATGATTGTCTTAGGGTATAACTCTTTGGTGCTATCACAGTTATGCCGACGAATACCGGCGGATTTACCCGTCCTTGGACGCGGCTGACAAACAGGAGCCGTCGGTCTTCCTTGGTCCGGGCGAATTGCGTGCCAGAACGGAAGACCCGCGCCTGGGAAGACGCAAGTCGGCCCCGCGGGCGTGCGAAGACCCGCTACGCCCCACCTCTCTTCTCGGGTCACCCACCTGCTTAGAAGAGTCGAGTCGAGATCGCGGCAACCGCCCACCAGAACGCTGCGCCGATGGCGGCCAACAGCAGCAGCAACCCGGCGATGAGCGCGATCACCAACAGCGTGTCCTTGCGCCGAGCAGTCCGCTGCTCTTCGGGGCTTGCCAGCACATGCCGCCGCAGCAACGCGACGTTCATCACATTGGCTTTCCAATAGACGTCGAAGGCATCGCCCAACAGGGGGATGGCTCCCACCGTCGTGTCGACCGCGATGTTGAACGCCATCCGCAACAGCGTCGCCCGCGGAACCCCGTAACGGCGGGCGGCCGCCAGAATGTAGAGCGAAATCAAGGACGTCAAAATGTCGCCCAAGCCGGGGATCAATCCGATGATCGCATCGAATCCAAAGCGAATCCCCAACCCGGGAATTTCAAAGACCGTGTCCATCCAGTACGCCAGCAACTCGATTCGCGGATCGAGGCGACGCACGGGGCGAAATTGAAAACTCGTGTTTTGCGGTGGGGTCTTGAGAAGCGACATGCGCGGACACTCCAAATTCAATCGGGCCGAAGCCCGTTTCCGATCGATTGAAGGGGGCGCTCAATCTTTCGGGGAGTGTGTCTACGAACCAAGGGCCAAAATTCGCGATTTTCCGGAGTATGCGTGAGGAATCCGGAAAGAATCAGATCGCGCGGATGAAACCTTGCCGCCGCGGGCGTTGGGAGAAGGCTTCGACCCGCCGCCCGCAGCCGGATTCCGCTCACCTGAGGAAATCGAAGAACGACTTCCTGATCGGCTTGATATCGGTGAGTTCATCGGGACGGACCCTACGCGGCGCTCCGGCACCAATGACCCCGTAGACTGTTTTCCCCTTCGCGTCGATTTCGGCTTGAACGATCAGCAGTAATTTCGGCCGACTGATCACCGGGAAGAATGGCAGCGATCGAGCTGCCGATGCGACCGCCGGCAGCTTCAGCGGCGCGACCTTGCCTGTGCCATTGAGCTGAAACACGGCACGCCCCGCTGTCACGTCGACTTGAGTTGCGGGTCGGCTCAGTGGCTTCCATTCCGGAAGGAACCAGCACTCGCCATAGGGCAGTTCGAGGAATTGGATTTCAAGCTGCGTTGCGAGACGAAAGCCGTCGCGAAAACCGTCGAAGACTCGCTTAAACTCTTTCAAGCGTGCGTCGGCGTCCTTTGCGAGCGGATGGTAAGGGGCGAAACCGTAGACGAGCAGGTTGAGCTTCAGGGCGGCGCGATCACAACGTCGCTCATCGGCCGCGTCCTTGAGCATTTTGGGATCCACGAACGGAACGGGTATGTCGCTGGTGAATGAGTTGCCTTGTTGCCGAATCGTTAAGATGACTCGGGCTCCTTGTCGGCGATAGTTTCCGCCCGTTCGTTCCTGGTTGTCGAGTTCACTGCGAAGAATCTTGAGACAATAAGGATGAGACAACCACCCGCGGTCCCCGTAACCTTGGTCTCCCGCGGTAATTCGGGAGCAGGCCGTTGCGTAATAGGGGTGAGTCGGATCGGAAATTGCAAAAAGCGCTCGATCCGCCTCGGGAGACTTCATCCGCACCAAGTCTTCGACGATGCTACTCAGCGCAATCGCTCCGGGCTGCCATTGTGCTTCGGTGTCCGGTTTGTCGGCTGGCAGCGCAAACCCTGCTCGCTCAATTTGCTTGGCGAAGGCTCTCATTGCCCCGGGCGCACCCAACTGGCAGGCCGCATTCGCAAACAATTGCCGTTCGCGCAACTGCCAGGATGAGGCCGCTCTTTGCGTAAGTTCGGGAGCAATTGTTGTGTCGCCCAAGTCGATCAGCGACTGCATGTACCCGTCTTCGATTCCGCGCCGCTGGAATTCGCCAAAATCCTGATGGGGCTGCGAATTGAAATGTTTCAAGTCCGCGTCGAACGCGGCAAGAATCGCCGAGGCGATCGTCGGGTTCTTGAACTTCTTGATGGCGGCATGCGGCGGCCGACGCCTGTCATTGGACGAAGCCTCGACGCGCATTTGAGAAAAACCCAGCAGGCGAGTTTCGCCGAGGTGCGCGAGATTGGTCGCGGCTTGCCGCTTGGATTCAAAGTCGGAGGTCGGCTCCGTCAGGATCCTCATCATGCGTTCGTCGAACGGCATTCGGCCATAACGGTCCCAATAGACTTGGATCCGTGCAGCCACCTGGCGAACCTGCGCGTCGCTCTGTCGCGAGAAGCTGTCATCGATCGAGTTGGGATCAACGAAAGGTGTGCCGGTAATCGACATGAGGGCATCGAGCGCTGCCTCACGCACGGTGACTACAGTTGGTTCAGTCGAAATGCCCTCCCAGTACTGGACCGTACGCGTGAGCCGTGTATCCTTCTCGATGACGGCAATCAGCGCGGGAACCGCCGAATCGCCAATGCGGGCTAAAGCCATGACGCTCGCGTCCTCTACGAGATTCGCCACCCCTCCCATCGAGAAGGGTCGTCCGCCAATCTGGTCGAGAGAGTCGATGAGATAATCCGTTTGCTTGCGACCGTCCCAGGTTTTGAACGCAGCGGGCCATTGCTGCGTGCGAATTCGTCCGAAAGTCCCAGCGCTCTTTCGACGGCGGAGATCGTTCAAAATGGATGTGCTCTGCCGAAACTGCTTGGACTCGTCGGGATACAAACGTACGAGTCGCTCGCCGGCCGCGAGTGCCTCATCGTCTGCCGCGACCATGAACGCATGAACCATCTCTTCAAACGCGACGTGTGCGAGTTCAGAGCGGCAGGCCCGAGTCCACCATTCAACGTCAATCCGCCCGCCCTGTAGTTCGGCCGCCGCGCCAAATGTCTCCCGACCCTCGGACAACGACTGAGATAGGGCGCGCACCGCCAGGTCCTCATGCCCCAGGCGGTAGAGCCATGCGGCGAGGACGAGGGGTGAGTTGTCGATTTCCTCAACCGGCTTACTGGGACGGCGGTCACGGAGAGGCCCGCGCCGTTTCCCCTCGGGAGGCGCCGGCACCAGCTTGGGAAACCGCAACCGACATGTCGCGATGAAATCGACAGTCTCGATTGTACGCCGGTCCGACACACGTCTTTCTTCACCGTCAACAAACACAAGGGTCCCGGGCGCCTTGCCCGTACCCTTTCGAAACCAAGCCTCGCGAACAGTTTCGCGTGACACGCCAAAAACGGTGCGAACACTCGTCTTAACGCGCACGCGTTCTGCTCCCGTTGGATCGAAGAGCCCCTGCTTGAAGACACCGTCCAGCAGTTGCCGTTCGTCGGCGGTGAGCGTGACGCGGGGAGCCGCCGTCTTTCCTTTGTCCGCGATCGCGGCGGTGCTCTGCATCAGACAAAGAATCGCGACCAGCACGAGACAATTACGCGTCATTATTCGATTTTACATCACTCGATTTTTGTTTCACCGGGCGACCTATTTCGCCGGTTGTGCCTGGCGCGGATCGGCGCTCCTCACTGACGGTGGGAGGGCGTTTCAGTAGCTGTCGCTGGCGAATCTTGTTTGCTGCGGCCGGTAACGAGCATTCCCGAAGCCAAGTACGGGATAAAAAATCGGGCCGAGTAAAGCCAAGCCGACTCCGAACGCGCTGTTCTTGCCAAACTTCTCGGCCACGCGGAGTGCCACGAACAGCGCGACGAGTAGATTGATGCCCGGAATGAACAGGAGGAGCAGCCACCAGAGAGAAACTTCGGCAATGCTAAACAACGTCACCACATTGTAGATGGGAACGATGACGGCCCAGCCGGGTCTCCCCGCTTTGGCAAACGTCGCTGCGACGCCCGCTGCGAGATACACAATCACCGCCAGATTCCAGAGCGGCAGGACGATCCACAAAATCCGCTGCGATCCGCGACTGAGATACGAATCCAGTGGCGATGAGTTCTGAGACTCACCCGCGATAGTCGGCGCTGCGGCTTGAGCGGCTGGATCAACATTCGCTGGACCGAAATTGGCGCCTTGGAGGGCGTTGGCTCTTGGCACTACGTTGTCCGCCAAATCTGGGGCCAGCTGAACCGGATTCGCTCCACGGCGATCGGCGCGGTTCGGTTTGGCGTCGTCGCCCTCGGCTGCCGGTACAGGATCGGCCGGTTCAGCGATCTGGTTCGGGGCCGCTCCGGGGACGATCGCCGGGGCGGCCTTGTCGGCCATTCGCTGTTGCATGTCCGCTTGGTTAGCCAGGATTCGCTTTTTCGTTTCCTCCGCATGTTCCCGCGTGGCTTTCACCCGCTCTTCGTGCTGCCTCCTCATTTCCGCCGCACGGTTTGAGCCGCGTGGAAACGCCCGACCGCCATTGAACGGCGTCCCCGCGGGGAAGACTGGCGGCACAGCCGCGAGCGGGCCGGGATTCGCGCGCGGGGCCACAACTTTTCGACGCACTGGAACATTGGTCGCCGCGGCTCCGTTTGCCTCGTCCGCGTCTGCGGCCAAATCACTCGCCGCAGGCTGCTGCGCGGGTTGACGAGCCTCGTTGTTAGGGACTTGGCCAGCTACCGCCTGCGGAGCGGCAGCCCCACCACCAGCGAAACCACCCGGCGCCGCATTACCGAATACGTTGTTGGCATTCGCACCTTGAGCGACTGCCGCAGATTGGGCCCTGTTCACAGCGGCAGAGACGCCCATGAAAGCGTTCCAAATCAACAGGGGCTGGACGATGAACAAGAGTGGACCAAAGCAGATCAACCCAAACGCGTAATAAGGCCAGTCCGAGTTCTCGTCTCGCTTTTTCGAGGGTCGACGTTTGGGCTTCTTGCCCGGCTCGCGCCGCTCGATCCGAGGGGGGAGCGCTCCGAGTTCTCCCTCGAACGCCTCCTCCAAGTCCCAAGAATCCTTCACGGCCGCCTTCGTCGGCCGCACGACTGGAGATTTCTGGCTGGGACGTGGCACGACCGCAGTCACTGCCGACACGGGCGAAGTCTGCGGACGCGGAGGCTCTCGCTTTGCAGTCGGCACCGGCTGGGGGGCGACCGACGGTTTTGGCGGCCGCGCAGGCGCGATCGGCGGCGCCGGTGCGGCGCGCGGAATTGGCGGCGCGGGCTCGACCGTAGTTGCGGTCTCAACCGTCGACAGGCGAAATTCGTGCCGGCACTTGGTGCAGACCAAGCCGCGGCGGGCAAATTTTTCGGGCAGCCTGAGCGTCGCGCCGCAACTCGGGCACGTAACTTCGATCGACATGCGGGCCCTCTTGGGATCGGGCAACCGTGCCAGATTCCAGACCGCATCAGTATCGCAAGCGGGCTGACCCGACGCTATCTATTTTTGGCAACCGGCAATCAGCGCAATTGCGGCCCGTCAGAGCGCGTCCAAGAAGGCGTCGAGCGCCGCGTAATATTCCGGCGTTTGCGGGTCTTGGTGATCGCCGCCGGGGATCGACACAAACTTCTTGGGCCGATTTGCGGCCTCGAAGAGTTCCAGCCCCATACTGTAAGGAAGCAGGCGGTCGGCCGTTCCGTGGCTCTGCAAGAGCGGTCCGTGATACTCGTGAATTTTCGTGAGCGAATCGAACTGAGTCTGCATGATCGTTCGCATTGGCAGCCACGG
>DASRXU010000619.1:0-26238 GCA_035687365.1 Planctomycetaceae bacterium
TCAATTCGGTTTGGATGTCGGTACCCTCAACGCGTTCGCCCGCGTGCCGCAACAGCGCTTCGAGCCGGCCGTCACCTTCAACGACAAATACGAATTCGTTTTGGGCGGCACCAAGTTCGAGCTCTTCCATGCTCCGGGCGAAACCTACGACCATCTGTGCGTCTGGGTCCCGAAATACAAAGCGGCCTTCGTGGGTGACAATTACTACGAATCTTTTCCCAACATTTACACGCTGCGCGGCACCAAACCGCGTTGGGCCCTTGATTACGTCGCATCGCTCAATAAGGTCCTTTCGCTCGAGCCTGAGATCGTGTTGCCCAGCCACGGGCAGCCCGTCGTCGGGAAAGAAAAGATTGTCGAGCGATTGACCCGTTATCGCGACGCGATTCTGTACGTGCACGACGCCACGGTCAAAGGCATGAATGAGGGCAAAGACGTGTTCACGTTAATGCGGGAGATCAAACTTCCGCCAGAGCTCAACGTGGGCGAAGCGTACGGCAAAGTCGATTGGTCGGTGCGAGGAATCTACGAGGGCTACGTCGGATGGTTCGACCTCAATCCGGCATCGATGTATAACCAGCCGCCGACCGCGGCCGAGCCGGAATTGGTTCGCATGGCGGGAGGGCCGGTCGCCGTGGCCGCAAAGGCGAAAACGCTCGCAACCAGCGATCCGGTCACGGCAGTGCGTTTGGCGGACGCGGCCTTGCTGGTCGAGCCAACATCGAAATCTGCGCTCGAAGCCAGGCTTGCCGCGCTGAAATCTCTCCAAAGCGGATCCCGCAACCTAATCGAAGGGGCGTGGCTTACCACGGCGATTCGCGAGACGAATCGCGCATTGACCAGCGCGAAATAGAGCAAGACCTTGTCTGAGGCGCGCTGAGTGGCTTAACTCTCCGAACGCGCCGTAGCCAGCGTTGGATTGTGATCAGCCAATTCGCCCCCCTCACGAAGTGCGCGAGGCGCCCGAGCATCGAGGGCCCCGGGAAGTTGGACGGTCATGATCGTCCCCGAACCTTCGCGTGTGTCGACAAAGATCCGCCCCCGATGCGCGGCGACAATCGCCTGGCAGATGCTCAATCCCAGGCCCGTGCCCGTGGTCTGCTCGATCCGCTGACGCGACCGGTCTCCGCGGAAAAATCGCTCGAAGATATGCGGCAGGTCGGCCGCGGGAATACCGCCCCCAGTATCCGCCACGCGGAGAATTGTCGACCCGCCTTCGCGAAAGAGCGAGACGCGAACCGTACCCCCCGGGGGCGTGAACTTAATCGCGTTGTCCAGAAGATTATTGATCACTTGCCGGAGGTGGTTACCGAATCCCATCACGGCAAGGTTCGGATCTACGGCGTTGACGAGTTCGATTTGGCTGGCTTCTGCGACGGCGCTGAACATCTCGGCACAGCGCGAGACGAGGCTACTCAGATCGACTTGTTCGCTGTGCGCGCGAATCAACTCCGAGTCGGTCTCGGCGAGCAGCAAGAGCTGGTTGACGAGCCGTTCGAGCGACGCGCATTCGCCGATGACCTCCGAAAGCAGCTCCTGATATTCCTGCGGCGTGCGTTTGCCGCCGATGGCCACTTCGATCGAGCTGCGAATGGCCGCCAGCGGCGTGCGGAGTTCGTGCGCTGAATTCGCCAGCAAATTATTGCTTTGGCTGAGGTAGACCGCAATGCGGTCGAGAAACTGATTGACCGTGGCGGAGAGCCGATCGAGTTCATCGTCGGTTTGTCGGATGGCAAGCCGTTCCTCCATCCGGTTCGGTCGCAAACGGGCCGTCGTTTCGATGATGTCGGAAAGCGGACGGATGGCCCTCCGCGCGAGCCAATAGCCGAGCAAGGGGGCCGCAATCAGGAGAAAGACGACGCCGCGAATCGCGATTCGGTCGATGCTGCCGACATCGCGTTCGATGAAGTCGGTTGGCGCACCGACGCGAATTCGCAGAGGTCGGCTTTGAGTCGTCGGTTGCCGGCTCTCCAACACTCGATAGCCCTTGATGCTCATCGGGACCATGTCGCGACTCGTTTTCTCCGAGATCGGCAGCTCAGGCGTGAGGTCGCTCTTCCACAGCCGGTTTTCGTCCGCATCGAGCAGTTCGACAAACCAGCCGTTGTGTTCGTGCACGCTTTCCTTGCGGTTGAGCGTATCGAGCAGCTGCGTGGCTTTGCCCTTTCCATTGGCCGCCGACCGCACATCGGCGGCCGTCGCGTGCAATTCGGCGACGTCGAGACCGATCTCCCGAATGTCGGCGGTCAATACGTTGTCCATTCCACCGACGAGCGCTTGCCGTAAACCTTCGCGGACGCCCAAGAAGCAAGCGAACGCCGTCACCATCACCAGGCACGCGTTCCAGATCATGAGCCGGGCGCGCAGCGACTTCGATCCCGTGCGCACCATGTGCGCCAGCTTGAGCAGTTGCGCGAAGGAAGGCGACGCCATCGGAATCATCCGGAGTGCTCTTACTTCCCGCAGACCTTGGCGGTCCGGTCCGTCAGAGGGCGCTCGGCTCGGCGGCCCGCAAAACGTAACCATGGCCGCGGACCGTTTGAATCAGCGGCACGTCGAAGCCACGATCGATCTTGTTTCGCAGCCGGTTGATGTGGACGTCGATCACGTTGGTCGTGCCGTCCCAATCGTCGTCCCAGACATGCTGGCTGAGCATCTTGCGCGTCACAACCTGACCGGCAAACCGCATCAAGTATTCGAGCACGGTAAACTCAGTGGGAGACAGCTCGATCTCGCGATCTCCGCGCGAAGCCCGGCGCGTCGTCATGTCGAGCGTGAGCGGGCCGACCGTATGCGTCATCGAAGGCCTAAAACTCGACCGGCGGGACAAAGCCTCCAAGCGGGCCGTTAGTTCGGGAAAAGCGAACGGCTTAACGAGGTAGTCATCGGCGCCCGACTTCAGGCCGCGCACGCGATTCTCAACCGAGCCCAGCGCAGTCAACACCAAGACGGGAGTTTGCACGCCGCGGGTGCGAAGGGAATCGAGAACCTGAAGCCCCTCCATATCTGGCAGAAGCAGGTCGAGGATGATCGCATCGAACCGCTGGCTCAAACCGAGATCCAGACCTTTCTTGCCGTTGCGGACCCAGGTGCATTCGTGATGCGAATCCGAGAGGCCGCGCTGCAGCGCCTTGCCCAACACGGCCTCGTCTTCAATGACCAACAGGTCCATGCGTTCGCGCCTCCCCATCCGGTGAACGTGCCACGATCAGATTTTAGTCAATTGCACCCAACACGTCGAACTGCGCCAAGGATGCGGAGCGTCAATTGTCGAGCGGATGAGGAATTCAGGTTCGGATTACGTGCGCTACATCAACTGGTCGCGGACAGTCCGAAACGCGAGTCATGGCAAGCACTTCGAGCAGGTCGCCAGCGTCAGGCTAGACCGGCCCCCGTGCGGACGACCCTATGAAAGTGCAACTCGACCTCGCGATCGATCACTCGTCGGACCCCCTCCACCAGGGCCGAGGGTTCGTGGTCAGTCTGGCCGCGCCGCTTGATTTCCTCGAGCGGCGTCCCCGGAAAGACGGTGAATGTGTTCTGGTGGATGATTTGGTTGCCAGCGTCCAACTCGGGGACGATGAAATGGATCGTCGCACCGTACGTAAGCATCCGATGTTGGAATGCGTCTTCGTAAGGGGTCGCGCCCGGGAAGGAGGGTAGCAGCCCGTGGTGTAAGTTGATAATGCGGCCGCCGGCGAACTTCCAACAGGTGGCGGGTGGCAAAATGCGCATGTATCGTGCCAAAAGGATGTAGTCGACTTCGTACTGGTCGAAGAGTTCGACGAGGCGATCGTTGTCGGGACGCCCCTGAGCATCGCCCACCTGATGCCAGTCGACTGAGAATTGCTCGGCCAAGCCGCGGCACGCGTCCCGGTTGCCGATCACCACGGCAGGGGTGGCGGCCAAGCGACCGTCACGGATGGCCCGCAGCACGGCCAATGCCGGCTCAGGCCGATGAGTCGTACAAAGCGCCAAGCGCGGAGGGCGTCCGAGAGCATCTCGCGACCACGTTCGCAACGAGAGCTTCTTACTCCGTCCGACTTCGTTCATCCGTTCCGCCAGCTCGGCGATTGAGTCGGTGCCGCCTAGCCAATCGACCCGCAGCAGCATGGCAAATAACTGCTGCGAATCGTGGTTGTACATCTGGATTTCGTGAATGTTTGCGCCCGATCCCGTGACGTGATGCACGATTGGGTCGGCCAGCCCGCGATTGTCCGGACCAACCGCGGTGATTACGACTTGCATGCCTCGCTCCGAAAGTTTTGGCCAAGCGTGATATGCTGCAGCATAGCGGACCAACCTTTCGACAAAAACGGAAGGCTGGGGTTGGAACCGTCAACGTGAGATTGTCGCTCGTTCAAGAAGTTAAGTGGCTCAACGAGGCTGCGTCGTCAACCATGAAACCCTTGCTCAATTTTCGCAGCGACACGCAAACTCTTCCCACAATCGAGATGCTCGACGCGATCCGCGACGCGCCGCTTGGAGACGACACCTACGACGAGGACCCCACGGTCACTCGTCTCGAAGAGCTTGCCGCCAAGATGCTCGGAAAGGAAGCGGCTCTTTTAGTAATCAGCGGCACCATGGGCAACCTCTGTGCTCTCATGGCCCACGCCAGCCCGGGGGACGAGGTGCTTCTCGATGCTCAGTCACACATCTACGCTTACGAAGCCGGCGGCATAGCGAATGTCGCCGGCTTGATGCCGCTGGCTCTAAGCAGCCACAAAGGAATTCTCGATCCAGACGAGCTACAGACCGCGATTCGGCCGCCCAATCTCCATCATCCGACCCCACGCCTGCTGTGCCTCGAAAATACGCACAACCTCAGCGGCGGCCGCGTGGTTCCCTTGAGGATCCAGAATCGTCTCTGTGAGGTGGCGCACGACCACGGTCTGGCAGTTCATCTCGACGGCGCTCGGATTTTCAATGCCGCGATCAAGCAAGGTGTGCCCGCGGCCGCGGTGGCGCAACACGCCGACTCCATCATGTTCTGCCTCTCGAAAGGGCTCTCTTGCCCACTCGGCTCGTTGCTCGTCGGCAGTCGAGAATTCATCGCTAAGGCCGATCACTGCCGCAAACGCGTGGGCGGCGGCATGCGACAAGCCGGCATCATCGCGGCCTGCGGTATCGTGGCTCTTGAAAACCTGATCGATCGGCTAGCAGATGATCACTCCCACGCCCGCGTTTTGGCAGAATCGGTCCATGCAGTGCCCGGGCTGCGCGTCGATTTGGAATCGGTCGAAACGAATATGGTCAATGTCGACCACTCGGACACCGGTCTAACGACCCCGGAGATTCTGAAGCGATTCCAAGCGGCCGGACTGTTGGCGAGCGGTCGGCCTCCACGACAATTCCGACTCGTCACTAATCGGCATCACGACCGAGCAGCAGTCGAAGAAGCTGTCACGCGCATCCGCACGGCGCTGTCTGCGTAACGTCAGTCTGGGTACGCGACCCGGCCAGTTCGCGCTTCGCCTACGATCCGGACCTCCTCACGATCGGAGCAGCTGCCAATCAGCGGGGGCTTCCACCGTAATCGGCACCTTCGACGTCGGGTGCTGGAAAGTCAGCTGAACGGCACGCAATGCGATTCCGCCCTCGAAAGGGCGCTTTGAGCCGTACTTGCGATCACCGACGATTGGGTGACCGGCCGCCGCCAACTGCACGCGTATCTGATGACTGCGACCGGTGAGCGGGCGGATTTCCAGCAACGTCTCGGCCGATGTGAGTTTCAAACGACGGAAGCTGAGCTGGCTCTCTCTCGCGTTCGGATCGCCATCAGTATCACGACGGACGACGTTCGTTTGAGGGTTCTTCACGAGGCGATCGACGAGCAAGCCTTCTCGCGCGGCAACCTTTCCCTCGACGAGCGCTTGATAAACCTTTTCCACGCGGCCGGAGCGAAACTGTTCTGAGAGGCGCGCGGCCCCTTTGCTCGTGCGAGCGAATAAGACGACTCCCGCCACGGGGCGATCGAGGCGGTGGACCACGCCGACGAAGATGTTGCCCGGCTTTTTGTATTTCACGCGCAAATAGTCCCGCACGTGATCGACGAGTGACACGTCGCCCGTGCGGTCGCCCGCCGTCAGCAGCCCGGCCGGCTTGAGGACCACCAAACAATGATTGTCTTCGTAAACGACAGCGAGAGAAGCGGACACCGTTAAAGAATCACGAAGTCGCTGATCGACGGCTTGCTGTCTTGCATCTTCGTGATGCGCGGCGAGTACGGAAGAATCACGTGAAGGGTCATGTCGCCCACGGTCACGTCATCTCCAGGCTTCAAGATCGCTTCGGTTTGAATCCGTCGGCCGTTGACGTAGGTGCCGCTGTTACTTCCCAAGTCGCGCACTCGCACGGCGTACTCATCCCGCTTGAACACGCAATGGTGCCGACTGAGCAGCGGGCTGACCGGACGCAGGTCGCAATCTCGCTCGTTGCCCACGACGAACCGCCGAAAGTCCATCCGGATGCGTTTCCCGGTGCAGCTACCGCTTACAACGTGCAGTTCACCCACACTGGACGGCTTCGGTTCTGGATCAAACTGCGGAATGGAGGCGGCAGTCGGCGCAGAGCTCGAGAGCTCGATCGAACTTGTTGACCCGACCACCATCTGCCGGTTCGGGTCCATGATCTGGGCCATGTGCTGGTCGAGCGATCGTCCGCCCGCCCACGGCTCGTTCGTCGAATGTGGCACTTGCGCGCCGTTTCGAGGCGAGGGCGGCGACTGGCCGACCGTTGGCTCAAGCTCCGCAGGCGGCGGCATTACTTCCGGCGGCAGCGGCCAAGGCAGCGGCTCTTCGCGCGCGGCGGCTACTTCTTCGGGAGGGTGCAAGTACCGAGGTTGGGGTCGCGGTGAAACGCGCGGCTCCAACCTCCCGACCGGAAACGGCAGCCCGATGCGGGCCGCCAAGTCATCCGTATTCAGCTGAATGCGGCGGTCGGTATGCGATTCCAGAATATCCGAATCGGAGGGGGGCTCAGGGACGGTGTAGGCTTTGCCACACGATGGACATTGCGATTTCTTTCCCGCTGAGCCTCGCCGCCCAAGGACGCGCGCTTCGCAATGTGGGCAATGGAAGCGAAACTTCTCTTCGAGAGCGACCGCATTGGCCGGCACCAGAACCGAAGCGCCGCAAGAATGACAAACGACATGGCCCCCCGCATAGAGGTCCAAGACTTCCATGCGGGTTCCGCAAGCGCAGTCGAGATGGATCATCGCCTGGGAAAGCCTCCACGAGTCCGTTTCGTTTTCCGCTACGTAACTCTACCTTAATCTTTGCTCAAGCTGCGGCCTCACATCAAGGGTTGCAAAGCGGGTCTGCGCCGAAAGAAAAAAATCGACGAAAGGACGCCCAGAAGATCTTGACAGGTGAACATCTCGTCACCTGTGGTTGCGTTCGATCGACTGCGAAACGCTAGCCGTGGCGAACCAACTCTCGGACGCTTGCCACGTCCTTTGCGATTTGGGCGATCAACTCGTCACGGCTCCCGAACTTCCGCACGTCGCGGACGCGAGCGGTCAGGTCGACGGCGAGCGTTTGGCCGTAGAGATCGCCCGAATAGTCGAGCAGATGCACTTCCACTTTGCGGGCATGTTCGTGAAATGTCGGATTCGGGCCGATGTTGACCGCCGCGGCAAGTTCTCGGCCCCCGACGACGGCAACGCCCGCGTAAACTCCGTCCGCAGGCAGCAGCGTTTTGATTCCCGTGAGGTTTGCGGTGGGGAAACCGATTTGCTGCCCACGCCGTGCCCCGGAAACCACGGCCCCTTCGATGCGATAGGGATGCCCCAACAACTGGACTGCGTCGGCAACTTCTCCCGCAGCGATCCGCGAACGAATGGTGCTCGAGGAAACCATGGACCGTGACCCGCCGACGGGCTCGGCGACCTCAAGCAAAATGGACCGATCGCGGCACAAGTCGCGCAGCGTATCGATGTCGCCTTTGCGATCTTTGCCAAAGCAAAAGTTCGGCCCCTCGACAATCCCCTTCGCCGCCAGTTGGCCGACGAGAATCGAATCGACGAATTCGGCCGGCGTCAGCTGCAGCAGATCCTTATCCGTTGGGTAGGCGATCACGCACGTGATGCCGGCCTGCTCGAGCAACTCGGCCTTTTGCTCCAGCGTCGTCAGGCTGGGCGGCACGTGACCGGGACGCAAGAGCATGAGCGGATGCGGATCAAACGTCAGCACGACTGCGGGCACGCCCTCTCGTCGACTTCGCTCGGCAAGATGGTGAGCAATCTCCTGGTGACCCCGGTGCACTCCGTCAAAATTTCCGATTGAAACGTACCCGCCGCGATAGAGCTCCGGCTTCTCAAAACGTCGCAACAAGGTCATCGAGTCATTTCCGACCTAAAGGGCGAAGGCTCAGTCAAGCTAGGCGGGGCACTGTTGACGCAAACAGCCTTTTGACGCGAACTCAAGAGGCGCAGCAGGAGCTTCGCCCTCCCGGGACTACTTCCAGTTTTCGATGGGGATCGAAAAACGCTTGAGCTTCTCTCGGTCGATTTCGAGGCCCAAACCCGGAGCGCTCGGAATCGGCAGCAGTCCAGCCTCGTCCAAACGCGGCGCGTTGACTGGCAACTCTTCGATGTAGGCGGACGGCGTCAAATATTCAACGTACATCGCGTTTGGCAATGCGGCAGACAATTGCAGATCGGCTGCCAGGCCCACGACCGTGTTCCACCCGTGAGGCACAAATTGAATGTTATGGTCCTGAGCCATCCAAGCGATCCGCCGCGATTCGCTCAACCCGCCGTTTTTCGTGCAATCGGGCTGAATAATGTCGACGGCCCGTCGTTCGAGCCACGGCAGAAATGACTGGCGTCGCGTCAACACTTCACCCCCCGCAATCCTCACTGGCGAAGTCCTCGTCAACTCGGCGTAGCCCTCGATGTCGTCCGGCGGCAGCGGCTCCTCGAACCAAGTCACGTCGTAGTCGGCCAGCATGCGTGCCGTCTCACGAGCCCAGTTGAGTCCGTGAGGCCAGAACTGTTCGCTCCCGCCCGCATCGACCATCAGCTCGACCTGGTCGCCGACAGTGTCGCGGGCCGTCCTCATCAGCAACTCGTCGAATCGCCGACTGCGTCGCCCGAAAGGCCGCCATCCCAGTTTGATCGCGCGAAAGCCTCGGCCAATCGTGGTTTCCAGGCGCTGCTTGAGGACATCGGGTTCGTCGAACAAGATCGATCCATACGGCTTGATCCGCGATCGGTAGCTTCCACCGAGCAGTCGCCCGACCGATTGTTCGCAGGCCTTTCCGAGGATGTCCCAGAGCGCCAAATCGATCCCGCTAATTGCGTGCTCGACGGCCCCGCCCCGCCCCTGCCAGAAGGTCGACTGTCGCAGGATTTCGGTCGTCCGCTCCGGCTCATCCGCTCGAGCCTCAACCAACAACGGCCACAACAGCCGCATCGCTCCGGCGACGAGCGCTCCCGAAGTAAAGCAACTTCCCCAGCCGCTTAGTCCGGACTCCGCCACGACTTCGACGAGCGTATGCAAATCTTCCTGGGGCTCGTGCCCCTGCGGCCAGCCACCGTCGACGGTCGCCCCGGTGAGCGGAAAAATGCGGACGTCAACAATCTTCATGCGGGGATGCTTCGCGTGACAGCGGGATCCGTCAGAGGCCGACCAACCGATTATGCGGAGTAGGGCCGCTGGTGCCAAACGCTCTCGTGTTTCGCGCGCTTGCTGGGACTCCACCGACCGATATAATCAACGCTCTCGCGGACGTGGCGGAATTGGCAGACGCGCAGGATTGAGGGGGCTAACCCGCCGATTCGCAGAGACGCCTAAAAACGCAGGAAATGCCTTGCTTTGTAGCGTTTCGCCTCTCTAGCGGCGATATCGCGAAACGTCCTAAAACGTCGCAAAATGCATCGTATCGGTAGTAAAGACTACCCTCCCGCGCGTCGCTTCAAGCACAACCGTCCCCGAATGATCGCGCCGTCCCGCGCTACAATTGGCAGACTGCCCAACGCGCTGCACAAAGTCGCGAGCATGGACCGTCGTGTCGTTGCGGTGTCGACATTGGCCATAGCCATTGATGTTGTGTCCCGAGGCTTAGGGAGGTTTAGTTTTGCCAGCGAGTGCGATCGAGAACAGGCACCGCGGTGCTGACCTAGAGAAGCTGCCGGATAGCTGGCAGCGGTTCTGCCTGGAGATGATCGCTTCGGAGCGGTTCCAACCGACCGAGGCCGCTCGCAAGGCTGGCTACAAGCATCCGGCCCAGGCCGCACAGAAGCTGATGAAGCACCCTCGCGTTAAGGCGTTCCTGGGGAAGGTCAAACGCGAGCGCGAGGAGCGCACGGGTTTGACCGCAGACGAGATGCTCCAGTGGATGCATGACGTGATCAAGGTCAACCCACTGACGTACTTCCGCCCGGGTGACGACGGTTGGCTCATCGACGAAGACGACCTGCGCAGCATCCCCGAATGGGTCGGGCGCCTGATCGTCAAAATGAAGAAGCGCACGACTTGGCACGGCGATGACAAAATCGTCGAGTACCAAGTCACGCTGGTGGACAAGGCCACGATCGCACCGCTGCTGGTCAAGCACCACTGCCTGACTCCCGTGGATAATAATGGCGTCAACGTCATCATCAATCAGATCGACTGGAGCCAACTCGCCGGCATTAATGACGATGCCCGCGTGATCGAAGGCGAATGTACCCCGCGAGCATGAGCCGGGGCCGGACGGCATCAAAAGAAAATGACGCGCAGATGGGTCTCGTTGTCCCTCCACATGCACTCGACGACTCGTCGATCGTGCCAGTCCATATGTACAGCCTGGAAGACAGGATGAAGGCGGATCGAGCGGGAATCAAGGGGGCGAGAGCATCACCAGCCCGTTGCCCAAACGGACAAGCCAAGTGAGCCCCATCACCGCGGCGAAGACGAGCCCAAGAATCGTCCGACGCATGACGTCGGGGGAACGCTGCCTCAGACCATACCGGACCAGTGGCGCGAGGCAGCCTGCCGCGGATGGTCGAAGCCAAGCCACCACTCGATGTGGTCTTGCGCATGCTCCAGTTCTTCGATTTGCGGTGCCAGAAGGTCAAAGTTCTTGTGGGGGAATTGGGCCATCAACCCAAAGAAACTACGCAGCTCTCTCTCGTTGCGATTCCACACATTTGCGAACAGCTCGCGGTCAACCATGTCTCCGGGCTCCGTCGCTCGCGTTCGTCTGCCACTGTGATTCGAGGGCGCTTCGGATGATTCGAAAGCTCGTCGCCGTGTCCCGATTTGACTAATCCAAATTGAGCAGGTGCGCCACCCACAGCAGGGCGACAAACGCGGGAATGATGCCGCCGAGCGCGATGATGATCGTTAATCCGAGCCATGTCGGGACGC
The DNA here is from genome assembly GCA_035687365.1 of Planctomycetaceae bacterium. GTDB lineage: Bacteria > Planctomycetota > Planctomycetia > Planctomycetales > Planctomycetaceae > DASPSM01. The sequence continues at coordinate 11,358 of DASRXU010000619.1, forward strand.
GAACATCGGGTGGATCTTCAACGAATCCATGCAGGCCGAAAATGAAAGACACCAAGCCGGCAACTCCCAGCGACAGCCGAACCTCGACGGGCGCCGGCACCAGCCACGCGACGACGAGGATGACCGGTCCGGTTAATAGCCGCACAAAGTGACGCATTGGCCAGATCGTACCGCGGAAACTGCGGCAATTCGAACGCGCCACGTCGCTTGTGCGGCGATCGGATTTGCGGATGACTCAACAGTCGTCCGAAGGGGTCAAGCGCAACAGCGGGGTTCGAATCGCTTCAGGATGGAAATGTGGATTATTCGCCGCGAGTTGACTCAATCATGTCGTCCAAGCTCGCGTCTGATTCGGACCAATGGTCAGGCCGAAGTTTGCGATCAATCCAGTGTGCGGGAGCGAAAAAGTGATGCATCGGCCGTGGCAAGGAATAGCTGCCGATCATGTACGTGTGCCACGTCCCCACGTTGCCCCAGCCCACTGACTGGACTGTCGCGAAGTACGCGCCCACGTACGTAGCGAACAGCGCGATAACAACAAAGCCAGTCCACATGGACCATCGCCACCGCTTCCCGTCCGGCTTGTCGGTCATCGGAGACGTGTCCGTGTTTGAATTGCGGTTTTGAGCGTTTGGCACGGGAGTTCAGGACGCACTACCGGTCGGCTGCTGTTTCGCGAGCTTACAAAAACTGGCGTCCATGCTCTTCGCAGAGGCTATAGGACTCAGCTTCGCCGGTGTTTTGATCAACATCGGTCATGTGCAAGATCGCCGGCCGACCGCATTCGCGACATTTCGAGACTCCCGCCAGCTCGTCTGGTTTCATGCCGTGCTCTAGGCAGAAATGAAGCGTCTTTAGTTTGCCTGTGCTTGGGTCCACATCGGTCAGGGTCAGCGTGGCAATCTTGCCGCAAATGTCGCATACGCCACCCGGCCAAGACTCCTCCAGTTTTTTCGGTTCGTCGCTCATGCCGTCACCTCAGCGATTGGCGCGGGGGTTCAGGGTCGGATCGGCTATGGATCGGTAGGAACAAAAAGGTGGACATAGAAGCTGAGGGCGCGACTGACGTTGTCTAATCCTTCGGCCGCATGGAAGAGTGGACGGTACACCAAAAGGTACGGAAAACCGGGACTCCAATTTCCCGTCTTCCATGCGAACAAGTGCGCAGGGCCGCTCGACAGAACGTAGAACGCGAACAGCGCGATCGCGAACCAGGTTTTCGCCTTCGTACTCCAACGCCTCGCCTCCGGTTTCTTCGGTTCGTCGCTCATGCCGTCATTCCGGTCGGTCGGGCCGGCCTCTGGTCAGCCGGTAGTGTCCGTGTTTGAATCACGGTTTTTGCGGATTGGCATGGGAGTTCAGTCGCGTTGGCCCCAGCGCACGAAAAACTCGATCGCAATTCCGACAAGCGATCCACCTATGGCATAGATCAACAGAATGGAGTTCTGCCAGCCGGACGGATCGCGGCCCCCAGCCACAGGGGAAAAGAGCAACGCAAGGCCGGCGCAAATGAGCATGAGGACGGTGAGACGGATTGGGTGGGGCCGTCTAGTCGGGGCCGGTTCGTCGCTCATGCCGTCATCGCCTTGTCATCAGCACGCGAGTTTCAGCGGTCAGCCATCGTGGAACGTCTCAATTACCCCAAGCCATGCCAGCATGCTTAGCGCGACGATCAGTATCGCGGCGAGCAGAACGAGCGCCCACGGGATGCCCAGGCAAATCAGAAACGCCTTGGCTTGTCGGTTGAGATCCCAACGCATGCCGTCATTCTCGCGGCGGGGTTCGGAAGTTCAGTCAGCGTCGGGGGCTACCTACCGGAATGCAGGCTCGTTACGGTTTGCTCGACAGGGTTGTCGGAGCCTGTTCCAGCACTGGGATAATGCTCTTTAATTTGAGCCGGGTTTCGTGGTCCTCGGTCATGATAGACAAGCGGAATTTGGCGTTCGGAGTGTCGCGGGTCCATTTTGCGATTGGTGTATCCGCACGACGAGGGAGAGGGGGGCCGTTCCCTGCTTCCATCTGACTGTGGTAGACAGTTTGGCCTCCGAATGGCATCTCCCGGGTACCGATAATTGACACTTTTTTCAAAGTCTGAACGACCACGCGCCCGTTCCACCATCCGTTCCTCACCGCAACCTTCGTCTCGGGCCTTACGTACGTGGTCGGCAGATAAGGAAGCGAGTAAAACACGATTTGCTTACCCCGCACGAACGTGTAACCCCCTCCTTTGTTCGGGTAATAGCTGAGAATGCCAATGTTCTTGGACCGCGCATCGGTAAGCATGGCAAGCCGGTAATCACGATCGGGCGGTAGCGTCACATTTGCTCCCGGCGGGTCATCATCCGGGGCATCATTGCCCTCAACAATGGAGAGGTACAGCCCAACCAAGAGTACGGCGGCAAGAAATGGTCTCATCGGCCACGCTCTGCATGTTGTTTCACGGACCTGTTCGTCGCGGTCGAGCGTCTGTAAGAGTGTGCCGCCAATCTCGCATTCGCCAACACGTTCAGTGTGCCCATTGGACCGTTCTCTGGTCAAAAGAATTCCCTTGGGCGACTTCTGGAAGATTGAGATGTGGGCTCAGGGTGGTCAGCGCGACTTCGACGCAGCCCGCTTTGCCCGTCGCCATTCCCAGGGTGGCGTTGGATCGTTGTCCGCCCAAAGGCCGCGCTGATGCTCGCGGGCGTCAGCTTCCGCAGCGGTGTACTCGCCGCGCTTGTCAAAAGCCAGTCAAAACCGGTCTCGCCCATTTTAAACAATTCGACTCGTCACGTCGGTACCGAGGGTCGAGTTGGTGTCTGTGGTGCCGACGCAGGGTTTACTGGTTCGGTAACGACTTCAAAGCGACCCGCGTCCTCTTGCGACCAGTGCACCTCGTACTGGAAATCGATTTCATCATGGTCGGTGTGAACTACGCACCGACCCTGCCTGCTGTTGGCTTTCGGATCAGACCTCACCTCGCGGAACCCGTCGATCGATTTCACGCTGGGGCCGATGGACGTTTTCCGAATGATCTGGTTGAGCAACTGAGTGACTTCGGGACTCGTGCAGGAGGGTAACTCCGGCTTGATCCGCACTTCAAATCGACGCTTACCGTGATCCAGCCATCGGATGACGTAGTTGATTTGGATGTCCCCGCTAACCGTGTGCGCAACACACTGACCGTGTCGTTCGCTTCTTTTCCGATCAAAGCTCAACTCACGAAATCCAGCCACCGACTCCACGGTCTGCCGAGGGGATTGTCGAACGAGTTGATCGATCAGCCGAACGACCTCCGCGCTCTCGCAAGTTGGCAGATCGGGCGGAACTAGGAGGCCGTAAAGAAATGGGCCACCTGTAAAAAACAACGCGACAGCAACGGCGGGAATCGTGAGGTTGGGCCTCGCAAGTCGGCTCCGGCGATAAAAGGCGACCGGAAAACCGACAATCCACAACAGGCACATGCCGATGAACAGGCCGACCGGTCCCCCAGCGTCACGCCCGGCTGAATCGGTGCGCCCCAGGCGAGACGCGTCTACGGACAACAGAATTGAAGTCGCGAGGACTGTTGCCACGCCAATCCCGAGCGAGACAGTAAACGATGTGACGAAGAAGAGGGCAGCGCCGGCGACGACGGGCGCGACAAGCGCTATGCCAGCCAAGCCGATACGGGCGTGAGGCACCGCTGGCAACTCGGGAGCTGTCGTAAGCTCAGGAACTGGCGCCGTCTCGGGAACGATCGGTGTCAGCTCATGGGACTTCGCGAGGCCGTCGTCTGTTTCGGACATTCGCAACGCGGCAAAGTCGTCGCTCCGCGTTCTCACAGCGCGTTGGCGTGAAACTCTCCGTTGGTCGACGAGCAAACCGATACCTTCAAGGACGCTCCACCAGACGCATGCCGTGAGGGCCGCGGATGCCGCACCTCCTCCGTTGTACAGCAAGATGCCGAACAAGAAACAGCCGAGGATTCTGCCCGAGATCCGCCAACTATTTATTCTCAGCGGAACCTCTGGGGAAGCCGCTCGATCCCGTGCAATTCTCAGTTCCAAATCGGCAATGCAATGATCGACGTACTCTCGGTCTTGCTGCGTCTCAACTAAACGCGACGCAGCTTGATACTGCTCTAGCGCACACTGCCAATCACCGCGACACTGGTTACGACAAGCCGCGTTCAGCACGCCCTCGACTTCGCTGAGACCCGTCTGTATGGGGTCAGGCCCGAACTCATTCACCCCAATCGTTCCGGGTTTACAGGACAGCACGATTCCCAAGTAGAGGTTGTAAAGCGGTAGGCAAAGCAAGAAACAATGCTCGCCAGGCCGTCCGAGATCGTGCAGTCGCTTCACAACAATCGCGACTTGGCTCCAAACCGCGAGTACCACCGCGATCGTCGCAACAAGCATTGCCACTGGCGCTAGTTGATGCGAAACCCCGATGAGGTCAGCCAAGCAAATGATCACGACGCCGAGCAGCGCGCTCAACCCGAGTGCAAGGTGCACATTGTAGGTTATGCGGTCTACGCGACCGCGCAGAGAAAACAGATACGTCATCATCGCTGGCCCCCGTTTACTGGCGGTGCAAGTCTTCCGGGCCTTGGCGGTCGCTGCCCATAGCTCACTCCATGCCGAAACAGAGCGCTGTGCAGGCTGCGCTTCGATGCCGCTCAGCATGGGCAACAGCAGAACCGGAAGCAAGAACAATCAGCGCCCAGACTTCGACGCAGCCCGCTTTTGCCGTCGCCACTCCCAAGGGGGCTCGGCATGAGGATCAGCCCACAACCCGCGATTATGCTCCCGAGCGTCGTTCTCGGCGGCGGTGAATTCCCCCGGCTTGTCATACTGCGGGTAACGCCAGGCGAACCCGTCGCTCACCATCTCCAGGTTGATGAAGCGCTCGCCGAGAAAAATCCGCCCGACTTCGCGCTTGTACCGATCAACGTCGATGACGTCGATGCGGACGTCTTGCTTGAACACCTTGGCCGCGAGGTTCTCTCGAGCCTTGGTGCCGAACGGCTGCCCCTTTTCCGGCGCATCGATGCCAGCCAAGCGAATCTTGTGTTGTGTCTTCGAGTCGTCGAGGACTGTCAGCGTGTCACCGTCGGCGATCGCGACGACACGTCCCTTAAGCTCGTAATGCGGCTTGGCGGCAAAGGTCGGGCTGGCAGCGATGGCAAGCAGAACGGCAATGCAGCGTGTGACGTCTCTACCGCCGCGGACGTTTCGGCTCAATGGTGATCTCCACCTGGACGGGCTTGTCAGCCTTTCGCAGTCGAAGCCGATCGACTTGTGCGCCTCAACTGCGTTGAGTTGTCCAAGGTATCGCGTGCCACGTGGGGCTGATGGGAAAGCGCCGTCGAGGTGCGGCGGTTCCCTGCCAACGTAAAGCTGCACGTTTCGCTCGCGGTCGAGGATGGCCCAAATCGTCGGCTTGCGGGCGGCCTTCTTTGCGGTGGCCATCAAGAGGGCTCGCCGAAAGCCATCTCGTGTAAGCTGTCTTCTCCCTGCCATTCGGACCACTGGGCGCGGAGACGCTTGGCAACCAGGTGCAGCTCGTCTCGCGCGGACCCCGAGGTGTGGTGGGCGTCACGAAGGATGATGATGCCGCGATAGTGTTGGACGGTCGCGGCGGGATCTAACGTCTCGAGCTGCTTACTGGTGAGCATGGCGCCGGTCTCCGTACTGGCGTCGAGAGGGGCAATCCGTTGAGGTGAATCTTCCCAACGGTCTGCCCTGGATTCAAGGTGCCTTCGGAAGCTTGATCTCTTCGTGGCCGTTGATGGTGATCAGACCTCTGAACAATTTTGCATCGATATGTTTTGAGCAAAAACGGACGGAGCCGTCAGCGAAACCAACGAGCATGCCTTCTTCCCAAGGTCCCCCGATTCCATCCGGGCCGTTCATGACAGGCTCCTTGGTTAGCGAACGGATCGTCGGGCGCCCACCGGCGGCCCACGAACCGTAGTCTTTCGATGCTTCGCTAATCATCATTGTGTCGGACGTGCCGTCTTTGATGTCCTCGAGACGCGTCGCGCGATTGTAGCCGAAGCAGCCGGCCCTCGGGCTCTCGACGGGCAGCGTCGGCCCGTCGGCTCCCAATCCGGCCAACCCCACGTAGTGCGTCGGCGGAAGGTCGCCTTCCTTCGGCTTCTCGAGACCCGGATTCAACAAGCCCTCGACCGTTGTTGTGATCGCGCCATGGTTGGCTTTGTCATCCCACGATTTGTCGAAGACGATCCGATCGTAAAGCGGCTGCTGTTCGAAATACGGCAGAATCGCGGCCGCCCAGCTGATTCGTTTGTCGGGCTTAAGTTTGGGATTCGGGTGCGTCCCAGTGGGAAACTGTTTGTGCTCGGCGTGGTAATTGTGGAGAGCCAACAAAATCCGTTTCAGTTTAAGCCGTGAATCTTGCCGCAACGTGGCGATGATATACGCCTCGGTGTCATTATTCTGTTGCGCCCACATCAGCGAATTGGTGGCGATCGTCGAAACGCCGACTGAACAGATGACTGCGATCGATCCGCAAAAGATCCAGTTCCGGTGAGGCCGCATAATGCACCTCGCATTTGTTGGTGGTGAGACGTCAGGCCGACAGCCTTTGGATGCACTCGGGGCCTTGATTTTTCACGCTGTTGACGAACGTCCCGATCGGGAAGGCTACCATTTCCTCAGACGGGTACGGCCGCACCAGGCTCTGCAGATCGGCGACGTCTTCGTTCTTCGCTCATCGCGAAGCGGAATAGATCAGGCGCCCGATCCAAACGAATCCGGGGACGGCTGTCAGGGCCAACCAGATCATCATGTTGCGAGTTCGCTTGTCCATGCCGCGATTGTACCGCTTGCGAATGATAGTCCAGAAGGCAACGCCCGCCACGAGTGCCGCTAGGACAATCAGAATCCCAGCGACTACCCACGGAGTGAGATCGATCGGAACAGCGTCGAAGTGCATACCTCGATTGTACCGGGAGCGGGGGACGCGTCGAGCGGCCGTCAGATCTGCCACGCGTTTGAGCGTCGCGTTGCCTCAGCACGCTCAAACAGGCAAAACGCCCGCGCTCAAGAGTGGGCCGGCCGCTTTGGCAGCACGCGGTCGTCCGGCTTCTTTTGCAGGTCGCGGTTCTTTTTCTCGGTCGCCCACCAGTTCCGCCACTCCGCGCGGTTGTACCCGAGTTTTTTATCGGTGAGTTTGGAGAGCGTATCCATCACCGCCAGATTGCGATCCTTCACGGGCAACGGCTGGTTTGATGGCAACTTCTCGACAAGGTGAAACGTCAGCGCGACGCCACGGCTTTCCGCGCAGGCCGGACACTGCAGGAGAAACACGCGAGACGGCGATAGTTCAACCGCCTGTGCCGAGCGAAACACCATGGCATCGATCAGGTAAGGGATCGAGTCGCCGTTCGGATCACCGATTTGAGCGATCCCTTTCGCCGCCAGGGTGGCGAGCGTTTGGTCGCGCGTCTTGAGTGCCTGAATGTACAAGGGACGAGCGAAGTCGGCTCGCTCGGGACCGATGCTGTTGCGAGCCTCCTCGCGGTTCTGCGGCGACGGATCGTAAAGCGCAACCGCGACGAGATAGTAGATCGGCGTCGGACCGCGTATCCCCCGCGCGATCTTCACGAACAGCAGCCGCACCGATTCCAGCCGATTCGTGGCCAGATACCGGGAGAGCGCCGGCAGCGCGTCGGGATCCTCGATCTTCAAAAGTTCCGCTTGCGCACTGCGGCTTTGAGCGGGGCTGGCCCCCATCAGCCGCGAGGCGAGCGTACGGATTTTCGGCATCCACGCCTCTTCCTCGGCCGTCAGGTGCAGCCTCTTGGAACTCGGCTTGGTGCCCGCCGCGCCCTGCCGCGGATCGGCGCCGACCTTCACTTGCTTGACCGAGTCGCGATCGAAAACGATCACCGCGCCGCTCGAAGTTCTGAGCGTGACCGACTTCGACGTTCCGGAATTCCCGACGACGTGGCCGTGAACCACCGCGCCGCTATCGAGCGTAACAATATCGGCTCGCCCCATTCCGAGCGGCAGGAGGATCAGCAGCACGAGAGCCAAAAGCGAGGAGCGCAGAAAACCAGCTTGGATGCGCATCGAAACGCTCCGTTCGGAGGGGCTGGTTTCAGAAACGGCTCAAACAAACCCGTCGCGGCGGGCAGCGGACCACACCATTCGAGTGGAACCTATAACCCAATCGTACCAATCGAGGGCTCAAACGCAATCACATCTTGCCACGCGGCAACGTCTCCCGAGACATATTAGGATGGGTAGTCGTGCGAGTTGCGTTGCTGGCTGGTTATCGCGGAACACTAAAACAGAACACGCAGACCACGATGTATGCTAAGACGACCGACACTGCTGCAATCATGAGTGTTTGAGGTCGGGTTAGCTGTGGAGGATCATTGGAAAATGATGCGTCCTGGGCCTGTTTCGTCCAATCCACGACTTTCCAAGGCGACCACGGCCGCTCTCGCCACTGAGGGCTGCGAGCTGAACGGATAATGAACGCGATCAAGCGCGCCTGTTTTGTCAGTATGAGCCAGATTGGCAGAGACAGCGCGAGGCCGGCGATTGCGACGATGAGTCCGCCTGTCCAAGTCATGCCGTAATTCCCGCCGACTCGCGCAGCAACCGTTTCACCGTCCATATCTTGGCTCGCCGCTCGACCGCGTCCAGTCCGGCTTGTCGGTCATCGGATTCGTGTCCGAGTACGAATCACGGTTTTTGCGGGTTGGCACGGGAGTTTGTCTACGGGGGACGTCCTCACTTATCGGAGCAACTCGACTGCTCTATCGTCCCAAGCCGCGTTATGTTCGGACCAGTTGCCGATCGGCCGGGGGAACCCCGTCCGGCAGTAAGACCGCCGAGCGGCGAAGTCGATGACCGCGTGCGGATACGTGTTAATGAAGAGGCCTGCCTTAAGCCCGTCAGCCGACCATGCGATCTGTACGACTGACGGTTTGCTCCGGTCGGTGACTTGCTCGACGTTGTAGATGTGCCGGGCATCCAGGATGGGTTGCTCCTGCTGGGAGAAGTCCAGCCCATAGAAGTATCCCGCTTTGCCGTCGTCCTCGAACACCGCTCCGTAGCTGGTATTCGGGGCCGGCCCCTCGACCACGACAGGTTGACCGACGGTGATCGTTTCCTCTGCCACGAGATTCGCTGACATGCCGCCCTCACTCGCCGCCCGCGCAGGGTTCGTCGCTCATGCCGTCACCTCAGCGGGCCGATGCGTCCTCGACAAGCACGAATCCCGAGTCTCCCGGAAAGACGTAGCAGTTCGACGGCACCCAAAGCTTGATATAAAACGCGATGACCTTACCCGGCGCCTTGAATCTCGCTAATTCGTCCAGGGGCGCGTAGACGTCATGGAACCGCACACGGTGACTGGCCTTGTACGTAAACTCAAAGCGCGCCGCCGGACCGATGCCTAGCACATAAATGGCGAGCAGCAACACCGCAAACCAAATCGCTGACCGCCAGCCACTTCGTTCGCCGTTGGGCTTTTTCTGCGACTCGCTCATGCCGTCATTCTAGCGGCGGACTCGGAAAGGTCAGTCATCATCGGGGAGTCTTGGGCTCTACATACCGGGCCGCAGGCCGTTACGGTTTGCTCGGCAGGGGTTTACGGGCACGTTCCAGCACCGGCACAATGCTTTTGAGTTTGAGTCGCGTCTCGCGGTCCTTGACCATAATTAATAAACCGACTTTGCCAGTGGGAGTGTCGCGCGACCATTTATCGATTGGAAACTGAGCATCCGATGACCATTGCGCGATTGGCGTATCCTCTCGGAGCAAGGCATTAGGAGTCATCGTTTTTCTCATATCGCCGCGATAGAGGGTTTGACAGCCCAAGGCCATTTTCGACTTTCCGATAATCCTAAATGGTGTCGCCTCTATACGGCCAGCCGCACTCTCAACGAAAAAGAAGTCAAGTGACGTGCTCGGCCAGTAGGGAAGTGCATAAAACACGATTTCCGTACCCTCAAGGAATGTGTATCCGCCACTTCTGTTCGGGTAATACGTGAGCACCCCAATCTTCTGAAGAGGTGCATTGGCGACTTTGGCTAACCTCACATCTTTGTCGGGCGTGAGTGTGCTTGGCTGTGGCGGTTTGTCACCTGCATTGGCGATGCGGACCGACAGCCCGACCAAAAGCATGGCGGCAAGAAAGGCTCTCATCGGCCACGCTCCGCATGATGTTTCGCGGACCTGTTCGTCGCGGTCAAGGAGGTCAGACATTGCGACCCCTTCGCCTTCGGTCGGGCTTGGGCGGGAAGACAATCTCGGTCTTGTCCGTGAGCTGATGCAGCCGCGTCGTCAATTCGGCGGCCGACTCGTAGGCGTTATCGGTGGCCAGCAGCAGAGCGTCGCCGTTTGGAAAGCCGACCTGCCGCATCCGCCGCTGCCATTTGTGGAGCAATTGCACGCACGGAATCAGGCGGTCGCAGACGATGCGGGCTTGCTCAGACGTCAGGTCGCGGGAGTCCATGGCGTCAGTCTACAGCGCGGGTCCGAGGATTCGAACGCGGCAGATTGCGCAGGCGGCAATCCGATTCATCGGACGGCTCAACAGTCGTCCGAAGGGGTCAAGCGCAACAGCGGGGTTCGAATCGCGTCAGGATGGAAATGTGAGGATGGGTGGGTGCGAGTTTGTGTTGCTGGTCTTCTCAGTTTCGCCGCCGCAAGTGGAAGAATATCCATGCCATGACCGGTATCCATGGCAACATGACGATGGACCAAAAGACGAGCCTCTGCAAAGCATCGCCCGAGAAACCCAGCAACGCGCCAAGGACATACGGTGCCGCGAATGGGATCGCGACGAAATAAATCACGACACAGCTCACCAACATGATTCGCTTCATGCCGCCGCCGCCTTCGCCGATTCACTCAACAGCCGTTCCACCGCTTCCCGTCCGATTGTCGGTCATCGGAGTTGTGTCCGTGTTTGAATCACGGTTTTTCGCGATTGCCACGCTGCTTTTCCTTTTCGTCTGTGGGAGACCAGTCTTTTGCAGGACCTGGAATAAACTTGCCGTCGATCTTCGCTGCCCCCCTGAAGCTCGCGCCGCCACGTCCATCGGCCGACCAGCAGTACAAGACGTTGCCGTCTCCGCTCGACGTAAAGATTCCGTATTGGCCGCCCATGGCCTGGGCACCAGCTCCTCCGGCATGCGCCGAATTGACGAGCGACGGCAGCGCTTCGTGTCCCCTGTGCAGACCGTGCCCGACGTAGAACAGACCGCCCACGAGGGCGACCGCAACGATTCGCCAGAATTTGTTGTCTTGCATGGCCGCTTGTCCTTCCAAAAGGGGGTACTTCGGTTCGTCGCTCATGCCGTCATTCCATTGCCTCGACCGAGAACACGAACCCAGCCCGATCGAACGCGAGTGGGATTTCCCCGATTGCCGAGTGCGCGTCAGATTGGGTTACAAAGACTTGAGCGCCCGCGCGGTCGCCGAAGGTGCGGTGGCCGTCGACAAACGGCCCGACCACATAACTTGTCCGTTTGCGCTGGCCGCCTTGATGATGAAGCCTGTTGTGGGGTTCTCGCTCATGCCGTCATCGATTTGCGGCTTGCCGGCCGGCCTAGGGCTTGGGCGAGAGGTTGAACGTCACGATTGCCACAATGACACCAAAGAGCGGTCCGAAAGCAATCGCTGGCACCCACTGCGTGGCGGCGTAGGCGAACACTCCGACAAATGAGCCGGCGATGAATCCGAACACCAGATAGTTGCCCACTGCCTTGGGGTGCTTTTCGATCATGGCCTCATTATAGCGGCGGCTCGGGCGGCTTGTCGCGCAGGGGTCACCGGATGACCCCGCTTTTCGGCGAGTGCGTCACAGGACGTTGGGTGATCCCCCGGATGGCGCTAAATCCACCTGTAAAAGAACAGGATGTAACTGGAAAGCACATCGTGAGCGCCCGCCCGGTTCGCCGCAGCGATGAGCGGCTCGTAGACGATATCGAAGATGAACCTCGAACACCCATGGTCGAAGCGACCAAGGCTGGCGACGGACCGCGATGCAGGGCCGATCGACAGCGGATAAACGATTGCAAAGACGCGTCTATTCGCCGCCGGATCCTCCGAGGCCCAAACCAACCTGTTTGCGGGGCCAAGCGACAGTGGATACAGCACGAGCGCTAGTAGCAACGTCCAGCCGATCCACTTCCTCGATCGTTTCTTCGGTTCGTCGCTCATGCCGTCACGTTCATTTGCGAGGATGCATGCTCTTTCGATCCTCGGCTTCTTGGCGCTCCTCGTTGATTCCGGTCACAACAGCCCAGACGACACCGACAGCGAACGCGACGATCAGGAGATAGGTGATCGCTAACCGCAGTCGCTTCATGCCGTCATTCTAGCGGCGAATTCGGCCCGTCGGTAAAGTCTTCGGCATGTCGTTCGTCGTCAGGGTCGATTTCGTCCGCGTAGCCGAAGTCCGCTGGCTCATGGGTCCGCGTCTCGGCGGGATGCGCGCATTCGCTCAGCGTGAAATGGCAGCTATCTTCGAAACTCGGGAGATCGCCCAGGACGCGGCTGACGAGATGCTGCGCAGCTTTCAGACTCAGAGTGCGACGTTCACGGTCGAAGCGACCGACGGATCAGCGTCAGGGGGCGGTTTCAACTGAGAAGGCCATGCCGCACAATCCGTCTGAGTGAGCCGCCTTCGCGGAAGCGATCTGGGCATCTTCGCGCACTTCAAAAACCTCGGCGAACTGTTGCGCTCTAAACGCGCGCGTTCCGTCCGGTCCCTCGCTCGCAAACCAAGTGGCTCTTCCAACGCGGTCGACGACTTTCACTACGAAGCTCATCTACGAGTCGCCTTGTTGGGTGACTGGCGTTTCGCGAGTTATGAAACGACCTCGACCGAGAACCGCATGCCCCTGTCGGCGAACCCTGGAGGGACCGTCGGACGCAAGTGAATTAGCTCGACGTACAGGAAATGAGCAGAAAGCCGACGAATTATTGCGGCTTGCTGCAGTGGCTAAGTCCAATTGCACATCGGCGGAGTTCATAGAGAGAATGGAGCAGGCAGTCGCCAGACTCGGCCATTCTGCAGGCAAATAGCCCTACCGCGATAAATGTCAGTGGCCAGAGTACGTCCAGCTGCAAGTTTTCCTTTGACCTCGCCCTCAAGACTTTGCAGACTGACTTGTCGATTGGCTGATCGAATCTCAAGCGCGTCCTAAGCTGGTGGCGATGGCGAATGGCGGCGTATCGCGGGCGGAGTTGTCGGCGTCGTCTCGTTTGAGCTTCCGTTTTATGCGGCAATTGTTCCGATTCCCCTGTTTAAAGCGTTCTTAGCACGACACAGGAGCCTCTATGTCCTCTGAAGTTCCAACGATTCCCCATCACATAATTGAACTGTGTTCAGCCTGTGTCTCAAAAGAGGCTCCAACTGGAGATGCAAAGGCGCCTTTTGGCGGCGTCAATTGGCGTGTCGACGCAAGCAAAGCCGCGAATGCGGTATTTCAGCTCACTACTTGGTTCGTGAAAAGCGTTGCAACATTAACTGTCGCACCTGGTCCAATCCAGTTTATTGAAGTAACTGTGAAGGGCTGGCGAGCGGTTCTATCCACACTGGAAGCCATTCGAGAGGAAATGAAGCCGTTGCCCTATTGCGCGTATGTCGTACTCTCCTCATCACCGCAAGGTTTAACACACGCTGAACTGCAGCAGCGGCTATCGAACTATGTGAACGAGATGATCAGCAGTAAGTGGCCATTGCCGTGGATCGGTCTTTCCAAGGACGAGCTGACGACGGCTTGCAAGGCATTAAGTTACAGCGGCCAGCTCGATGATTTGATTCGGGCGCTGATCAAATCAGACTACGCTGAGGAGAAAGACGGCCACGTGTTTTATCGATCGAAGAATTTTTCTCTCGGTTTCACCCAACGTTCATGACCGACCTCCACTTACGGGAGCCCGGCTGTGTTTTCTCCTTCACTCCAAACACTGCTCTTACTGTCTGCCTCGCAGGATCGCTTCGCCGCCGACACCGCTCGAGACAATCTCTTCGCCTCTTGGGTACAGCTAGCAAGCTGGCTACAGACATCACCCCCTTCTAATCGGCCTCGCAAGTGGCCAGTGGTGGGAACGTCCAGTGCAGTGACGTCGCCCTGGTTCGATCAGTCCTACGGCCTTGAATTCGCGCCACAGCTCCTCGGTCGAGGGAGTTCTGAAAACAATGGATTTGGCATTTGGGGCTGGATCGACGCACAGTCTCTAACAACAATGTATGCGAATAGGGCAGAATACGGCGCGGATCTAGAGTACATCGATCTCGGCGCGCCAGTATCGGCTTTTGCGCCTGCATCTGCTGCCGCGAAGGCATCTCTGCGTTCGCTGCTGAATGCAGCACCCGTATCCGCTCAGGCAAATAGTGTCGTGGCAATCGTGGACTTGGGGGTCCGCGCGGCTGCCTCCAACCCTGACAACTTCGGCGGGCGCATCGAACATGCAAATACGACATCGATCGATTGGAGCGAGCATGCGGTTAATGTCATGCAGGTGCTGTGTGAGAAACTGCGTCTGCTGCACAAACTTCAGGACGTTCGCTTGATTTGCAGCCTTGTCGAAGAACCCCCGCCGCAATGTGTGACCCTGACGGCGCTTCAACAGACGTCTAACGTCGCCGACATCGAAGCTGCAGTAGATAAATTGGACCAACTGTTGCAGCAGCCGAGATACCAACACTTGCGTGCATTCGTGAACCTATCGCTCGGGACTCATCTTGGCCCACACGATGGTTCATCACCATTTGAATCGAAGATTACGTCTCTAACACGCGGCGCTGCGTCTGGAAGTACCCGATTCGTGCACGTCGCGGCAGGTAACGAAGGCACGGATGGTATGTCGCAGGAGGTGACTACGCGCCCCAACGAACCGTCGGTCATTCGCTTCCGACT
>DASRXU010000620.1:0-2194 GCA_035687365.1 Planctomycetaceae bacterium
ATCCAGATCAGCTTGCAGACGCGTTTGCACGGGCGTGGTTCAAGCTCACGCACCGCGACATGGGGCCGATCTCGCGGTACCTTGGCCCGCTCGTTCCCAGGGAGCCCCAGTTGTGGCAAGACCCTATTCCCGCCGTGGATCATAAATTGATCGAGGAGCAGGATATTGCTGCTCTCAAGGCGAAGATCCTCAAATCCGGACTGTCGATCTCCCAACTCGTCACGACCGCATGGGCATCGGCGGCGTCGTTCCGTGGCGCCGACAAGCGCGGTGGGGCGAATGGGGCGCGCATTCGCCTCGCGCCACAAAAGGATTGGGAAGTGAACCAGCCGGCCGAACTGGCGAAGGTTCTGCCGAAGCTGGAGGCGATCCAAAAAGAGTTCAACAGCTCGCAGTCCAATGGGAACAAAGGCAAGAAGGTCTCGCTTGCTGACCTGATCGTTCTAGGCGGGTGCACAGCCGTCGAGGAGGCTGCAAAAAATGCCGGGCACGAAGTGAAGATTGCTTTCTCGCCGGGACGTACGGATGCCTCGCAGGAGCAGACCGACGTGCACTCATTCGCCGTAATGGAGCCGGTCGCGGACGGGTTCCGCAACTATCTCAGAAGCGGACAGGTCCTCTCGGCTGAGGAGTTGCTGCTGGATCGGGCGCAGTTGCTGACTCTGACTGCCCCTGAGATGACGGCACTCATCGGTGGCCTGCGAGCTCTGAATGCGAACTTCGGGCAGACCAAGCACGGCGTCTTCACCAACCGGCCCGAAACTTTGACGAATGATTTCTTCGTCAACCTGCTCGACATGAGTACGAAGTGGGAGCCCTCCCCTGGATACGATGGTGTGTATGAGGGGCGCGATCGGTCGACGGGCAAAATCAAGTGGACCGGCACGCGCGTCGATCTCCTCTTCGGTTCGAACTCCCAGCTCCGAGCAATCGCAGAAGTCTACGCATGTAACGACTCGAAGGAGGCGTTGGTGAAAGACTTCGCGACGGCCTGGAGCAAGGTGATGAACCTTGATCGCTACGACCTTACCTAAGGTCGGGGAAAAGGAAGCTGTCGACGTGCCGTTGCGGTTGTTTGCATCGGCTGAAGCGAAGACGTCGCTGTTCTTGGCGGGGGCGCATCGCGCCCCCGTCGCCGCCCTTTACCAATAAGCGGAACAATTCTTACCGATGAAGTTTGTCGCCCGGAGCAATCGCCAACTGCGTTCGGCCTAAGTTTCAGCCGATAAGATTGGGGACAACCCTTGGTTATGGGCAAATCTGAAGTAGTCCAAGATAAGGGTTGTCGACCGTGGCGATCGAATCTGCGCTACGTACGGCCGCCATGGATCGGTACATCCCGACTATCGGAATATACGAGAAATGTAATATCAGTCCCGTGTGGAACATGGGTTTGATCTACTGGTTTGCCTCTTCGGGGCCACGGCTGTAGCTTTGCAACTCTAATGCCTTGTGTTCCTCCGCCTGGGTTTGCGGATACGCCGCATCCCTCCGTCGCGCCGGTTGAACTGCTTGTTTTCCCGCACGGAGGAAATCATCATCAATCGGCCACGTGATGTGGTGCTCGATGCCGAGGCCAAAACCAGTCTTGAGAGAACCATTGATAGAAACACTTCGTTGCCTGGTGTTTTCGGGACACACATGTGACGTGTAGGGAAGAGGACATTTCGTTCGAACGATTTAGGCTCAGGCCGCACTCGCGTACAGTGGACGTATTCGTTTCGAACTGCATCGCAGCCGCTTCCCGGGTGATCTGAGGCGAATAGGGAGTTCCTCATCGGTCGCTGTCGGAGGCAGGGTTCGAATCCCCAACACCCGCGACGATCCCTCGCCTTTCCTCGATTGAATAGAAGCGGTCGATCTCCGGCAGAGTAGGACGTTCTACGCTGCCGCTGGGCCAGTGCACTTCAACCTTGTCTACCTTGGTTATGGCCCCCAGCCCGAAGTGTACCCGGAGATCGTTGGAAGAAGCATAGCTGCCACCGCTGATCACGTCCGCCCGCTGCCGCATCCCGCCAGCTGTCAGATAGACAGAAGCTCCGATGGCGTCACGCGGACTCCTCGGTCCGCCAATTAGCTTAAGGCCGACCCAGTGGTTCTTATCCGCATTCACGTTGCGCAGCAGAGCAGGAACGTTGTGGAGTTGGTTGATCACGACATCGATCTTGCCGTCGTTAAAGAGATCGCCGAAGGC